>NZ_CP053826.1:1200000-1500000 GCF_013372125.1 Campylobacter curvus
TGTTCGGTAGCGGGGTCTTATTATCTTGAAAAGCAAACTCCGGAAGGCTTTAAAAAAGCAAAAGAATTTTTTGATAAATCTTGCAGCCTAGGCGACAAGATGGGTTGCCAGTTCGCAGGCGATCTAAGACGCTCAAAAAGACTGTGATTCTAAATTTGCCGCTTTAACGGCGGCAAATTCTACCTTTCTACGCGGCCGCCTTTGAAGCGGCTTTATCCTTTTGATTTTTGCCCCATTGAGTCATGAATACAAAAAAGTATATCGCTGTGCCTATCATGTAGCCTACATATTCGTTTGGTATGACGGAGTATTTGGCGCAGATATTTGGCACTAGCGTCAAAGGAACGACAAGCAAAAGTAAAATGCGCTCCCAAATGCGAACCTTCGTCACGAAGTAGCCCTGAAGCACGCTCGAAAATGCAAACATCCCGATGATAGCCATGCCAAATACGAGCACGATCTCAAATGGATTACTCATCCAAACGATACCTTTTGCGTCTAGAGGATCTTTTGCATCGATGCTTTCTATCAGCATCAGTTTATTGTTGAAGAAAAAGGCAAACGGCAATATCGCGGTCCTTAGATCGTAAAAAAAGCCTTGCATGCCTACGGTGACAGGGTTTGCCTTTGCAATACCTGCGGCTGCATAGGCGGCGATACCGACAGGCGGCGTATCATCAGCTAAAATTCCAAAATAAAATACGAAAAGATGCACCGCGATGGCAGGTATCAAAAAGCCGTTTTTATGCGCTAAAAATAAAATGACCGGTGCAACGAGGCTTGATACTACGATATAGTTTGCCGTAGTCGGCAAGCCCATGCCAAGTATGAGCGACATCACGGCAGTCAGGATCAAGATAAGAATGATGTTGTTTCCGGCAAGCTGCTCCACAATATCTGAGAGCACTTGACCAAGCCCGGTCAATGATATAGAGCCGACGATTATGCCGGCCAAACCCGTAGCTATCGCGATCGTAGTCATGCTTTTTGCAGCAGTCACCATCGCCCAAAATATATCGCTAAAACCGAGCAAAGCATCGTTTAGTCCGACCTTCTCGCCTGCAGCCAGCTTTTTGGCCGGCTCTTGAAATATCATGATCAAAAATAAAAATCCGATCGCGTTGAACGCCGCCGAGATAGCGGACTCTTTTAGGATCAAAAGTGTATAAAGCAGGATGAGGATCGGCGTGAGATAATGAAGCCCGCTGAGAAAAATTTTAAATCTCGAGTGATATTCGCTTTGATCGATGCCTTTTAGGCCTATCTTACAGCTCTCTAAATGCACGATGAAAAATAGCGAGATATAACATGCAAACGCCGGGATGACGGCCGACATCATGACATTAGTGTAGCTCATGCCCAAAAATTCCGCTATGATGAATGCAGCCGCTCCCATGATAGGCGGCATGAGCTGTCCGTTTACGCCCGCTGCGACCTCGATAGCTCCGGCCTTCACACGAGAAAGTCCCGCTTTTTTCATTAGCGGTATCGTAAATGTACCGACAGTCACGACATTTGCAGTCGAGCTTCCCGAGACCATGCCCGTCAGTCCGCTGGCGATGACTGATGCTTTTGCCGGACCGCCTCTAAATTTACCAAGCAATGAAAAGGCTAAATTTATGAAATATTGCCCCGCTCCGGCTCTTTCAAGTAGCGAACCGAATAAAACGAATAAATAGATAAAGCTGACGCTAACGCCGATAGGAACGCCAAATATGCCCTCCGTCGTAAGGAACATATGCCCCGCAAGCTTTTCCAGACTGGCACCTTGATGAGCGATGATATCTGGCATATAAGGACCAAAATAATCATATATCAAAAACAAAATACAGATGATGCCAAGTGCAGGCCCGATGACGCGTCTACCGGCTTCTATAAGGATGATTATGGCTACGAAAGCCACTATGACGTCTCTTTGCAAATAATCTCCCGGTCTTGAAGCAAGCCCGTAAAAATCGATCGCCGGATAGAGCACTACGGCAGTTCCTAAAACGCAAAGAGCGATATCGTAAAATGGCATGGAAAAATGCGCTTTTTTATGAAATTTCACAGGGTAAAGCAAAAATACGAGCGCGATCGCAAATGTAAGGTGGATAGAGCGAGAGATGTTCGTATTCATGGGAAAATACGCGATATAAAGCTGAAAAACCGACCATGAAAAACATAATACCGCAATGAAATAATTATAAAAATTGTTGTTTATCTCCCTAGTTTTGACCTCTACAAACTGCTCTTCGTTTTCGTTGATATTGTTCATCTTTCCCCTTAACTAAAATTTAAAGATACCAAATTTCGCCTAATTGATATTTGTAAATTTTAAAATTTCAGGCAGGATTCCTCCTGCCAAATTTTATTTTAGTATACCAGCCTCTTTAAACACGGCCTCTGCAGCCGGGTGAAGCGGAGCGGATAGCCCTTCTACCAGGCTCTCTTTCGTCACTGCTTTTAGCGCAGGATGAAGGGTTTTATATTCCTCGAAGTTATCGAGTATCGACTTTACCACCGCCTTTACAGCCGTATCGCTCACACTTTGATCAGCCACCAAAACAGCCTTCACGCCAACACTGTTTACATCATGGTCTACGCCTTCATAAGAGCCTTTTGGTATCACGCCTTTAGCAAAATACGGATACTCGGCCATCATCTTGTCGATATCGGCACCCTCGATATTTAAAATATCTATCGGAAGCGAATTTGCCGCATCGGTGATATTTGCAGTCGGGTGTCCGACCATGAAGCTATATCCGTCTATTTTTTTATCCTTTAGCGCATGCGGGCACTCTTGGACAGTCAAAACGCCACGGTAGCCAAGCTTTGCCACATCAAAGCCCTTAGCTGCAAATACCGCGAGTGTGGTTACCTCGTTACCGCTGCCGGGATTGCCGACGTTATACTTTTTACCGACAAGATCGCCGACATCTTTTATGCCGCTCTCTTTCGAGACCACAAACGCCAAAAGCTCCGGATATATCGAAACCACCGAGCGAAGTTTATTATCGCCCATATTTTCAAATTTTCCTTTGCCGTTATATTTGTCATACACGACGTCGCTTTGCACGAAACCAAATGTGAGCTCTTTTTTGAGCACGTTATTTACGTTATAAACGGAGCCGCCTGTTGATTGGACGGAGCATTTGATATTTGGATCCTTATTTACCAAACGGCATATCGCGCCGCCTATTGGATAATACGTACCGGTCATTCCGCCGGTGCCGATACTTACAAACTCTTTCGCGCCAAGCGTTGAAGCCAAAAGCAAACCTGCCAATACCACAGAAGTCTTTTTCATTGAAGACGCTCCTTTTGTAAAATTTTGAGTTTTTATCCTATCATAAAAAATATAAAATTTTTATTTTTCAGTTTAAATTTATATTTTTGAGTCTTAAAATTTGATAATTTTACACATTTGCCACAGAAAAAGAAGTCCTAAGTTTCAATTAATATTAAATTTTATAGCTTTTCAAAAATTATACTAAAAAGCTGGTGGATTTTGGCTAAAGACTGACAATAAAAATTTTATGGGTCAAATAGAGTAGCAAAAAATAAAGGCCATGATATCTATCTTGCATAGCTACCTCGATTGATCAAATTTTAAAAAAGCGAGATTAAATTTTAAGGCGGTTTAAATTCTAAACCGCCAAATTTCAGTCGATAAACCTCTTCGTCAAATTTGCATACGCATCGATGCGACGGTCGCGTAAAAAAGGCCAAATTCTGCGCACTTCTTCGCTGCGTTTCATATCCACTTCCACGATCTTGCAAAGCTCCCTCTCGCTATCTGCACGCCAAAGCTGCTCGCCCTGCGCACCAAAGACAAAACTGTTGCCCCAAAATTTGATGCCCGCCATCACGCCACTATCGTCTTTTTCAAAGCCAACGCGATTGACCGCGACGACCGGCAGCCCGTTTGCGACCGCGTGTCCTCGCTGCACAGCGACCCAGGCTTCGAGCTGACGGGATTTCTCCTCCTCGCTGTCGGCTTCAAACCAGCCTATCGCAGTCGGATAGATTAGGATTTTCGCCCCGCGTAGCGCCATCAGACGCGCCGCCTCGGGATACCACTGATCCCAGCAAATGAGCACCCCAAGCCGCCCCGCGCTCGTGTCGATAGGCTCAAAGCCGATGTCACCCGGCGTAAAGTAAAATTTCTCATAAAAGCCCGGGTCGTCCGGAATGTGCATTTTGCGGTATTTGCCGGCGATACTACCGTCTTTTTCAAAGACAAAAGCCGTATTGTGATAAAGCCCGTCGGCGCGCTTTTCAAAGAGTGAAGTAACGAGCACGACGCCGTTTGCGCGCGCCACGTCCGCCCAAAATCTCACGTCCGCCTCCCACTCGCCCGCAAGGTCAAAAAAGCCCGTCTCCTCGCTCTGGCAAAAATACTGCGTCTGATGTAGCTCCTGACAAACCACTAGCTGCGCTCCACCCTGCGCCGCCTCGCGCACGAACTCCACGGTCTTTTTGGCGGTCGCCTCTTTTGAGCCGTGGAATTTTTGTTGTAAAAGCGCTATTTTCATTGTTTCTCCTTTGTTTAGTTGCCATAAAATTTACCAGTTTCATCAAAAGACGAGTGAAACTTTTTGCGAAATCAAATTTGACTAGCGAACTTCGCACCGCACGTAAAATTAGATATTTTAAGGTTCTGTTCTAAAAAGCATTAGTTTTTAAAATTTTAAACGTTCTAGCATAGTCAAATCTTATGAAGTGACACTATCGCCGCCGATTTTGAGGGAAGCTGTAAAGCTGACCGCCAAAATCGTGCTATATGTTCGGCGCTTTGTGGAGCAAGTAAGATTTGCGAAGCATTCGTTTAAGACTATCAACACTTTTCAAAGCAGAGCTTATTTTGATAAATCGCTCACGATTTTCATATCTCACACGCCCCAAACCTATCATCGCACGGGTCAAGATGCGCCGTGATCTCCCAGCTAAACCGGCTAAATTTAGCCCTTATCTCGCGCTCTAGCTCGTCTGAGACCGCGTGCGCGTCAAAGAGCGAAATATCTCGCTCAAACACCAAATGCACGCCCAAAAAGCAAGTCTCACCGCTACGCCTGGTCGCGAGATAGTGAAAGCTTAAAATCTCCTTTTTGGATTTTATCATATTTTTGATCGCTTCTATCATCGCGGGTTCAAGCGCGCGGTCAAGTAGCACGGTAAAGCTCTCTTTCATCAAATTTACCGCCGAGTGCGCGATATAGCCGCTGATAATCAGCCCCAGCACCGCATCGACTATCATTAGCCCAGTAAATTTGATAACGATGAGCGCGGCGATGACGGCTAAATTCGTGTAAAAATCGCTCTTGTAATGCAGCGCGTCGGCTCGCAGGATGAGATTGTCCGTGCGCTTTGCGACCGAGCTTAGAAACGCTATGAGCGCACCCGTGACGACGAGCGAAAAGCACATCACCCAAAGACTAGCGCCCACATCGATAGCGGCGTCATCTTGCTTAAATTTTAAAATGCTCTCGTAAAATATAAACGCTGCGATACCGATGATAAAAACGCCCTCAAACAGCGCAGCCATCGCTTCTAGCTTGGTGTAGCCGAAGTTGAAATTTTCATTTGCCGCGGCGCGCGACTTTTTGAGCGCGAAAAAATTTAAAAGCGACACGATAAAATCAAGCATCGAATCGATAGCCGAGCTCATCACGGCCACCGAGCCGCTCGCGATGCCTGTGATAAATTTGATGACAGCAAGCAAAAACGCGGTCGCGCCAGCTGCCATGACCGCTTTATTTGCGCTATTATCCGCCTTTTGACGGCTTAAATTTACGTTCGTCTCGTAGTCAAATTTTTGCAAATTTAGCCCCGCTCTTTGCGCTCATTTTGCTTCATAAATTTATTCTGGCTAGAACAGTGAAGCGAGCCATTTTGACGCACGAAAACGAGTGAATTTACACCGATCACTTCGCGTCCTGGCAGTGCCGCTCGCAGCCTTTCAAGCACGAGCTCGTCGTTCGCGTCGTCATACGTAGGCACGATGAGCGCGCCGTTTATAAAAATAAAATTCGCATACGTGCAGCCAAGTCGCTTGCCGCGGTAAAATTTCGCCTTTGGTAGCGGCAGCGGCACGAGCTTAAAGCCCATCGTTTCAAGCTCCGCTCTCATCGCATTTAGCGGCTCAAAATGTTCATCGCTCGGGTCATCGCAGCTAGCATACGCGATAGTGTCCGGCGAGATGAAGCGAGCGAGCGTATCGACGTGACTGTCGGTGTCATCGCCTCTGATGAAGCCGTTTTTAAGCCAGATGATGCGATCTAATCCGAATAGCTCTTTTAGCCGAGCGTCTATTTGCTCCTTGTTTAGGTGCGGGTTGCGGTTATCGTTTAGTAGGCACATCTCAGTTGTCAGCATCACGCCAGAGCCGTTAAAATCGATACTGCCGCCCTCCAAAATGAGATCAACGGGCTTTAAATTCGCACCCAAAATTTTTGCCAGCTCGCCATTTACCGCATCGTCTTTCGCGCTTTTAAATTTACCGCCCCAAGCGTTAAATTTAAAATCATAGCTCAAAATTTCGCCGCCCCGCTCCACGTCAATCATCCCGTAGTCGCGTATCCACGTGTCATCGGTGTCGATTTTGACGAGACGGGCGTTTTTTAATTTGCCAAAACGCGCGAGAATTTGCTCGTCAGGGCAGATCAGCGCGACCTTTTGAAAGGGCGTGATAGCCGCCACTAGCTGCTCATACGAAGCCAAAATTTCATCCAGATACTCGCACCAGTCCGTGCCCGCGTGCGGAAGCGATAAAAGTAAAAGCTCTTGTTTTTCCCATTCGCCAAATGCTCTCAAATTTTTCTCCTGTAAATTTTAAATATCCCGTAAATAGTAATGCCTATCCAAAAGACCTCGATCAAAAATGAGCCAAGGTTAAAATGCACCAAAAGCGAGACGGTGAGCAGCACTGCACCGGCTAAATTTAGTAGCTGATAGCTCATATGCTCGCTCGTGAGCCTACCAAGCTGCAAGAGCAAATACCCAAGCACGATGCAAATCATCCCCACAAGCCCGATAAACTGAAAAATATCCACAAATTTCCTTAAATTTAAAACGAGATTGTAGCATATTTTACGCGCCAGGCTTTTATAAATTTTTCAATAAAATATTAGTATTATATCATTTTTTTAAAAAATATTTAAGGAGTGTAATGTGAAAATCACTATTTTGTTGCCACTTGCGGCCTGTTGCCTGCCAAATTCCGCCTTTGCATTCGACGCGGCGAAAAACAAGGCTAAAAACGCGCTTCCTTTTGAGGCCAAGGTGCAGGAATTTAAGCTGCCAGCAGCCATAGACGAAAACGGTGTCATCGATGAGAGCAAGCTTGGCGACTCACCGTATGCAAAGGCCGTGATCTACGGCTCAAAGCTCATAAACGAGACTACAAGGTATCTAGGGCTTCAGGCAAAGGACGAGAAAAAGCGCTTTGCCGGAAACAACCTCTCATGCTCGAGCTGCCACGCAAGCGGCGGAGTCGTGCAGACGCAAAGCTCGTTTGTAGGTATCACGGCGAGATTTCCGCAGTATAACTCAAGAGGCGATCGCATCATCACCTTACAAGACCGCATCAACGGCTGCTTCATGCGCTCGATGTCTGGCAAGCCCATACCTACAAATTCCGACGAGATGAGAGCGATGCTAGCCTATATGCACTATCTCTCGGTCGGCTACGGGGTGGGCTCAAAGGTAAAAGGCACGGTGGTAAAGCCCGAATTTATAGATAGAGCCGCCGATCCCAAAAAAGGAGCTAAAATTTATGCGGATAGGTGCGCCTCCTGCCACGGAGAAAACGGCGAAGGCATGATAAACGAAGAGTTTGCAAAAGGCGGAGACTACTACACTTTCCCGCCTCTTTGGGGCAAGGATAGCTACAACACGGGTGCCGGGATGTATCGCCTCATAAAGGCCGCGGGCTACGTAAAATCAAGCATGCCAAAGGGCGATGCGACGCTAAGCTGGGAGGAGGCTTACGACGTGGCCGCCTTCATGAACTCGCACGAGCGACCTATCAAAGAGGGGCGCGAGAAAGACTTTCCAGACCGCGATATAAAACCTATGGATATGGACGTGGGACCTTACAACGACGGCTTTGACGAGAACACCCATAGGTTTGGACCTTACAAACAAATGATCAAAAAATAATTTTCTTAAATTTAAGAAGTAATACTAGATTTGTCTTTAAATTTAGCATTACTTCGCTACAATCTCGCAAAAATTTCAGTCGAGAGAAGCTAAGTTTATGGATTTTGAGTTTATAGCAAAATTTTACCCGATGTATGTAAAAGCCGCGATACTGACGATAAATATCGCATTTTGGGGCATACTTTTTTCGCTCATCGTCGGTATGTTTTGCACGCTAGTGAAATTTTACAAGGTCAAATTCTTGATCCCGTTGATAAACTGCTACATCGAGCTTTCGCGCAACACGCCGCTGCTTATCCAGCTGTTTTTCCTCTACTACGGCTTGCCAAAGCTTGGCGTGCAGATTGGCTCATTTACCTGCGCGGTGATCGGACTTACGTTTCTTGGCGGCAGCTATATGGCTGAGAGCTTTCGACTGGGCTTTGAGGCAGTGAGGAAAAGTCAGATTGAGGCGGGGCTTAGCATCGGGCTTAGCCAAAACCAGCTCCTACGCTACGTTATCGTCCCGCAGGCATTTGGCGTATCCCTGCCATCTATCAGCGCAAACGTGATATTTTTACTCAAAGAGACCTCGATCGTAAGCATCGTCGCACTGGCAGATCTCGTCTATGTCGCAAAGGACATCATCGGACTTTACTACAAGACGGACGAGGCGCTTTTTATGCTCGTCGTAAGCTACCTTGTCCTAATACTGCCGATCTCGCTAGCACTTACATGGCTTGAAAAAAGGATGAGAGTTGCAAGGAGTTAGCATTTTATTTGACTGGCAAAATTTAGTGCGCCTTGGCGAAGGACTGCTCGTCAGCACTGAAATTTCTCTCATCTCGATCATCGTCTCGCTCGTCGGCGGCTTATTTTTGGGCGTTTTGATGAGCTCGAAAAATAAATTTATATTCTACACGCTAAAAATTTGCCTAGAAATCGTGCGGATAATGCCGCAAATCGTCTGGCTGTTTTTGTTTTATTTTGGCGTCAGCAAGGCTTTTGGCATCCATCTATCGGCATTTAACGCATCGCTTATCGTTTTTAGCCTTTGGGGCGTGTTTGAGATGATGGATATCGTGCGCGGAGCGATCGCGTCGATACCAAAGCATCAGTTTGAAAGTGCGGCATCGCTGGGGCTTAGCAAGGCGCAAATTTACACCTACGTCATCATACCTCTTGCCACGCGCCGCTTAGTGCCGGGTGCCGTAAATCTGCTAAGTCGTATGATAAAGACCACGTCGATAGTCGTGCTTATCGGCGTTATCGAGGTCGTCAAAGTCGGCCAGCAGATCATCGAAAGAAACGTCTTTACGAACCCGATGGCGCCGTTTTGGATCTACGGGCTGATATTCTTTTTGTATTTTATAGTCTGTTTTCCGATCTCAAAGCTTTCAAAACGGCTCGAAGAAAAATGGGGATAAGGGGAGAAAATGAGCGAATACATACTAGAACTTAAAAATTTAGAGAAATACTACGGGCAAAATCACGCGCTAAAAAATATAAATTTAGGCGTAAAAAGCGGCGAAGTCGTGGTACTACTTGGACCATCAGGATGCGGTAAAAGCACGACGCTTCGTTGTATAAACGGCTTGGAGCAAATTTACTCCGGACAGATCGTCATCAACGGCGAAATGATCGATAAAAATTTCAAAGACTGGCAAAGGATCCGCCAAAAAGTCGGCATGGTCTTTCAAAGCTACGAGCTGTTTGACCATATGAACGTGATCGAAAATGTCTTGCTCGGGCCTCTCAAAGTGCAAGGCAAAAGCCGCGAAGAAGCCGAGAAAACCGCCGATATGTGGCTAAAACGAGTCGGACTCATAGAAAAAAAATATGCCTATCCAAAGGAGCTTAGCGGCGGGCAAAAGCAGCGCATCGCTATCGTTAGGAGTCTTTGCCTAAACCCTGAGATCATGCTATTTGACGAGGTTACTGCCGCACTTGATCCGGAGATCGTGCGCGAAGTGCTCGATGTCATCATAAATTTAGCGCGAGAGGGCATGACGATGCTGATCGTTACGCACGAGATGAGCTTTGCCAGAGCTGTTGCAAACAGGATAGTGTTTATGGACGCGGGCGAGATCGTGGAAATAAGCGAACCGGAGCTCTTTTTTACACAGCCGCAAAGCGAACGAGCGAAAAAATTCCTAAATTTATTCTCATTTTAGTAAAAACAAGAGATAATTTATCCGTTTCCAATCCCTGTTTAGACCAAATTTTTGAGTCTTATATCTTTCGTGGCATATTGTGCCACTTATTTTAAAGGAGAAAGAATGAGAAAATTTAGTATTTTCTTTTTGGCAGTAATCGCTACCGTCTTTCTAACGGGTTGTGGTGAAGAAAAAGGTGCTGACAAGTCAGCCTCCGCGCCGTCCGAGCAAAAAGCCGGCGCTATCGCTAAGATCAAAGAGCGCGGCTACGTGCGCATAGGCGTTTTTAGCGACAAACCACCGTTTGGCTACGTCGACAAAGACGGTAAAAATCAAGGCTACGACATCTACTTTGCAAAACGCATCGCAAAAGATATGCTTGGCGATGAGAGCAAGGTGAAATTTGAACTGGTCGAAGCTGCCGGACGCGTAGAGGTTTTAACCGCTGATAAGGTCGATATAACTTTGGCAAATTTCACAAAAACACCTGAACGAGCACAGGTTGTTGATTTTGCGCTTCCATATATGAAAGTCTCACTTGGCGTCGTTAGCCCGGAAGGAGACGTGATAAAAAGCGTAGATGAGCTAAAAGGCAAAAAGCTGATCGTCAATAAAGGTACGACTGCGGACGCGTATTTTACAAAAAACTATCCTGACATAGAGCTTGTCAAATACGATCAAAATACCGAGACCTTCGCGGCTTTGGTCGATAAACGCGGGGCAGCTCTTGCACATGATAATGCTCTGCTCTTTGCGTGGGCAAAGGAAAATCCGGGCTTTGTAGTCGGTATCGAGGCGCTTGGCGATGTCGATGTGATCGCACCTGCGGTCAAAAAGGGCAACACGGCTTTACTTGAATGGCTAAACAACGAAATAATCGAACTTGGAAAGGAAAATTTCTTCCACAAAGACTACGATGCGACGCTAAAACCTATATATGGCGATAGCGTAAATCCAGAATCTCTCGTCGTCGAGGGCGGGAAACTGTAATTTATCTGTTTGGTGGATTTTTTCACCAAACATCCTAACTTGCTCCTTTGCGCGCCAAAACGACCTTAAATGTTTTGATAATGATGACGATGTCGTTCCAAATACTCCAATTTTTCATATACCACGCATCCATCTGCGCTCTGGTTTCAAAATCAACATCGCTCCTACCGCTGACCTGCCAGATGCCGGTGATGCCCGGACGCACGGCAAGGATGAGATCTGCGTATTTACCCATATCCTTTTTCTCATACTGAGCGCAGGGTCTAGGGCCTACGATGCTCATCTCACCTTTTAACACGTTGATAAGCTGGGGCAACTCATCAAGAGAAGTCTTGCGGATAAAATTTCCAAATTTTGTGATCCTTGGGTCGTGCTCATATTTGTGATATTTTTCAAAATACTGGATCTCTTGCGGATTTGCCTTTAGATACTCTTGCAAAATTTGCGAGCTGTTTTCACGCATAGATCTAAATTTCAAGCATCCAAAAAGCCTGCCGTTTCGTCCCATTCTTTCGTGCGAGAAAAATATTTTTGCATTTGGCTCTTTTATCTTTATCATAGCCATTATTACTAAAAATATCGGCACTAAAATAGGAAGCGCAAGGACGATAAGCACGATGTCAAGGCATCTTTTCATTACCATACGCGACCTGCTTTTTAAAGAATTTTGGATAGCAAAAATATTTGTCCTAGAATTAAAAAAACCATAAATATGGGCTTTTGTGAAATCATAGGTTTGCAACATGGGCGCAAATAAAATTTCTTTATTCGCAATTATATTTTGCTCAATCAGCTCATTTAAAATTTCGGGTTTTAATTTCTCATTGGTTATAAAAAGAGATTCGTAACCTCCACCCGTCTCTTTCACATATCCAAGATATCGATTTGTAAAAATTTCAAGCTCAAAGTCCGTATTTTCGCCGACAACTTTTGCTCTTTTTTGCCAAATTCCTACTGCAAAAAGCTGTCTTTTTAGTATAAATTTCGATATCGGCAACAAAAACATCATAAAAATAAAGCTCAAAATAAAAACCATTCTTGAATATTCATAATTTATCTTTATCAAAGCCAAGATCGCAAGGCTCAAAAATAGCCCCAAAAAGCAGCTCCTGACTATAATGTAGCTCTCATGCCAAAAATCATATCTTCTAGTATAAACCCCTTGAAAAACAAATAAAAAGATCATGATCGCTTGCACCAAAAAAAGACCAATATACCTGCTGGCATCGTGAAAAGCTCCACCACCATAGATAAAATTTTTAATCAAAACGGAAAGAGCAATACAAAGCGAGATAACAAAGATGTCACAAATCAGCAAAATCAAAAAAGATAGATATTTTTTCATGATTTATCATACCTTCTGAAATCATCTTCGAGCCTTACTATATCGTCTTCACCGGTATATTTACCTACCTGCGCTTCGATCAAAACGACCGGAATTTTTCCCTCGTTTGAGAGGCGATGAATTTCGCCCATTTTTATATATGTCGATTCGTTTTCTCTAAGCAAAAACGTATCATCTCCTATCCTGACCGTAGCAGTTCCACAAACCACGATCCAGTGCTCGTTTCTATGAAAATGCTTTTGTAGCGACAGCCTTTTGCCGGGCTTTACCACGATACGTTTTATTTTGTATCCGTCCGCATTTTCTAAAACCGTATAACTTCCCCAAGGTCTATGCGTAGTAAGATGAGTGCTAACAAGCTCGCTACCCTCCAGTTTTTTGACGACTTGTTTTATCTTTTGACCGGAACCTTTTTTGCAAATCAGCAAGGCATCTTTCGTGTCAATTATGATGCATCCTTCCATATCTACCGTAGCTATTTTTCTATCGCTTCCGTATATCAGGTTATTTGACGAATCCACGCAGATATGGTTTAAATTTGTCGTATTGCCGAATTTATCTTTCGGCAGCTCTTCATATAGGCTATCAAAGCTTCCTAGGTCGCTCCAGCCCATATCGCAATGCACCATCTTGACGTTTTTTGACTTTTCCATTACGGCATAGTCAATGCTATCTTCCGGGATATTTGCCATATCTTCAAATTTTATTTTTATGACGTCCTCTTTTTTAGCATTCTCAAACGCCTTTAAAGACGCATCGTAAATTTGCGGCGCATGCGCTTTAAGCTCGTTCAAAAACACTCCCGCTTTAAACATAAACATACCGCTGTTCCAATAATACCCGCCGTCAGCTAAATACTCTTTCGCCTTTTGCTCGCTTGGTTTTTCGTGAAAGGATATGACATCGTCCGCGCTGCTTTGTATGTAGCCAAAGCCGGTATTGAGGGATGTCGGCTTTATACCAAAAACTACGATATGTCCTTGTGCGGCAAAATTTTCCGCTTTTTTTACGGCTTCGTTGTAGGCTTTGGCGTTTTTTATCAGATGATCGGACGGGGTGATGAAAACGATCTCGTCTCGATCTGTGCCGAGGCACGCCAAAGCGATCGCGGGCGCGGTGTTTCTAGCGACAGGCTCCAAAAGATACCTTGTGCCGCTTGCGCCTATCTCTTCAAGCTGGTCTAGCGACAAAAAATACTGCTCGGCATTTGAAACGACAAGAATGCTCTCGCATAGCTTTAAATTTCGCTCGTAAGTTAGCTGAAACAACGACTTATCGTCAAATAATTTTATAAACTGCTTTGGCATGAGAGTCCTACTGATAGGCCAAAGCCTGGTACCGCTTCCGCCACATAGGATAATATTTGTCATACGCTTAGCCTTTCTTTAAAATTTTTATATTTTTCCTCTACGAATTCTTTTATCTCTCTCTCAAATCTCTCTTTTGAAAATTTTAGCGCATGTCGCCTTATCTTTGAGGGTTCAAAAATTTCTATATTTTTTTCGAATTTATCCACCGCATCAAGTAAATTCGGTAAATTTTGCTCACTAAAATGCACTCCCGTCACCATATCCGCGATCGTTTCTTTCGCGCCGCCTTTGCCTAAGCAAATGACCGGCGTGCCGCACGCCTGAGCCTCTACCGGCGTAATACCGAAGTCCTCCTCGGCGGCAAACACGAATGCCTTTGCTCTTTGCATCGTTTCTTGCATAACATCATCATTTTGGTAGCCCAGAATTTCGATATTTTTCGCGGCCTTTGACCTTACCTTTGCCATATCGGGACCGTCACCTATGACGACTAGGCGTTTGCCGCTCTTGCTAAACGCCTCCACGATGAGGTCGATCTTTTTATACGGCACCATCCTTGAAGCCGTGAGGTAAAAATCATCTTTTCGCTCTTTTAGCTCAAATTTAGCCGTATCGACTGGCGGGTAGATGACTGCGCTATCCTTGCCATAGATCCTTTTTATCCGCCTTGCTACGTAGCGGCTGTTTGCTATATAGTGATCGACTCTGTTCGCGCAGCTCGCGTCCCAGATGCGAATTTTATGCAAAAAATATTTCGCCAAAAGCCCTTTTAAACCGTGCTCTAACCCGCTTTCTTTTAGGTATTGATGGTACAGATCCCACGCATATCGTATCGGCGTATGCACGTATGAGATGTGAAGTTGATTTGCATTTGTGAGCACTCCTTTTGCCACGGCGTGCGAGCTGGAAAGCACAAGATCGAATTCGCTCAAATCAAATCGCTCGATCGCAAAAGGAAATAGAGGCAGATAGTTTCGGTATTTGATTTTGGCAAACGGTAAATTTTGAATGAAGCTAGTATGCGCCCTTTTGCCTTTTAAGACAGCGCATCTATCCTTCTCGTCCAAAAAATCGATTAGGCTAAAAATTTCAAAATCATCCCAGATATTCGTAAAACTCTCTACGCATTTTTCGGCTCCGGCATATACGCTAAACCAGTCGTGGATCAAGGCTTTTTTCATTTTGCTTCCATCTCTTTAAAAATTTTTATTATTTTTTCTGCGGACTTTTGCCAGCTAAATCTTTTTATATTCTCAAAGCCTTTTTGCCTAAGTTCATTTTGCATTTTTTCATCGCTCATTAAATTTTCTATATTTTTAGCAATATCATCAACATTATAAGGATCAAAATAAACTACACTATCTACACATACTTCAGGCAGGCTTGCAGCATTGGAGCACAGCACTGGACAACCGCATGCCTGAGCTTCTAGTGGTGGTAGTCCAAAACCCTCATAAAAAGACGGGAATACAAAGATTTTAGCTAGATTATAAATAAAAGCAATATCTTCATCATCAACAAAACCCGTAAAATAAACCTTTTTTACCAAATTTTGATCTTTCAATATCTCATCAATACCTCCATCTTGTGTTAGAAAGCCATCTCTTTTGCCCACTATCACAAGATTCTCGTCTATATTTTTTAAGGCCAAGAGTAAATTTTTTATATTTTTATTTGGCTTTACATTTCCAACGAATAAGATAAAATCTTGTGGCAAATTGTATTTTTTAAAAATATAATTTAAATTTTGTCTTTCTTTAATAACTTTAAATTTATTAATATCAATTGCATTATAAACAATATATATTTGCTTACAAATTTTAGTATATTCTTCTATTTCTTTTGATGCAAAATTAGATACACTTAAAATTCTATCACTTTTTTTTGTGGCCGCTTTTATCATAAACCTAGCATATATCTGTTTTGGTAGTGATAAAGTATCAATAAAAGCTAAATGAAAAACATCATGTATCGTTACAACTCTTTTTTTAGCCCTTATTGGTAGGACTGGAATATTGTAGTGAGGCGACCAGAAAATATCACATTTTGGCACTTTTAAAAATAGCTCTAACTGCTCTTTTATCGAATATACTTTCGCGCCACATTCTATGATTTTGACCTTTTTAGCCCATCCGTATTTTTCTATCTCGTTTTTATTTCCAAGAAGTAAAATTTCAAACTCATCAACTAAAAAAGGTATTATATTTTTGATATATGTTCCGATACCAGAAAAGTTATGCATACGAAAATCTACAACAATCTTCATTTTATTCCTTTATTATCTGCTTTATTTTACTAGTCCAGCCGTTTGTTTTTGCAAATTCAAGATAAATTTGTCTATCTTGAACGCTTATAGCTTTTTGTAAAAAAGAGGCAAATTTATTATAATTTGAAGCAAGAAAAGCTGGACTATTTATATGCTCTAGCTCCTGCCACTTTACAGATACAACAGGCAGTCCAGCCGCCATATACTCATATAGTTTCAATGGACTGATGGCATCTATCAGCTTCATATCGGTTCTAAAAGGGATAATGCCAACCGATGAATATCTCAAAAAATTTGGCACTAATGCGTTATCTACTTTGCCATAAAATGTGATATTTTCCATATCTTTTAGCTTGCTACAATTTTTAGGCTCATATCTTACATCGCCTATTATCAAAAAATGTATATCTTTTAGCTTACTGGCTAAAAATTCAAGTAGCTCAAAGTCAAACCATCTCTCGATAGCTCCGACATAAACTGCAACTGGCACTTTTATAGAGTTAAAAAAATCAGGCTTTTCAAAATCACCTTGAAATTTATAAAAATCAACTCCGTTTGGAACATATAACGAGTTACCGTTTAATTTTTTTATGTATTCTTGTAAAGTAGATGAAGTGTAGATAACCTTATTTGCCAGCTTTATCAGCTCATTTTCTGCCTTTAATGCAGCCTTTGAGACGCCAAAGCCATCAAGCCTATCTGTTACCCTCACTATCAGTTTTTTATATTTTATGAGATTAACTAATGGTAAAAAAGCAAAGTTATCTATCACCAAAATATCAACATCTAAAAAAGAGTATTTTTTCAAGATATTTTTTAAATTTGGAATAGTAAAAAAAATCCAAATTTTTATAATAAAATAAAATGCAAGTGGTAGCTTTTTAATAGGTGGTAATATAGTATAAGGCGTATATACAAAATAGTTTTTAAATGCCTTAAATACGCCTTTCTTAGCCTGTTTAAATCTAATTTTATTTACGCTTTTTTCATGAAATGGCGAAATAGGAGGCGATATAAAAAATACACTATTTCCATCTTTAGCAAGCAGCTCACTATAATAATTGCACCCAACTTTTAAGTGAGTTCCATAATACGAATTTCCACACCAAAGTATTTTTTTAGACATTTTTATGCCTTATATTATATAAACTATTTGTTTTTAGTCCTAAAATCGGTTTTTCTACGACAAACCAACTAATAACGCCACACAAAAGTGATAACAACATGACCATAAAGGCGTATTTTTGCTCTTTTGTATATCCAAGCTCGACAAATATATTTATAAAATACATATGATAAATATATGTTCCGTAAGTAAAGTCATTATTTTTAAAAATTTTATTTAATCCACCAAAACTATAGGCGAAACTAAAAACTAAAAAAGAAAATATAATACAATTAATCATTATATCCATAGCAATGCTCGGAAAATAGTAATTGAAAATTTTGAATATGCAAAAAATAAGTAAATAGATATAAAAATTATTATATATATATATATGCAAAAAGCTAAAATATCTATAAAAATAAAAACCTAGTAAAAAAATAAATAAATAAGGCAAAAGAGAGACATTTATGAGCTTATTTATAAAAATATTGTGATCACTTAAACGATTATATACAAAGAATATTAAAGATATAACAAAAAGGATAAAAACGATACTTTTACTTTTTTTAAATATCCAAAATATTACAGGCAAACTAGCATAAAAGAACAGTTCAATCGATATTGTCCAAAGTGGAGCATTTATCTCACCAGTACCAAATGCCTCACTTGCTTTGAGATTAAAAAACTGCAAACAAGTAAGCTGAGTACATAGCCACTTTAAAAATTCATAGTCAAATTTAACAGGATAAAAATAGTTTAACAAAAATATGCCCATTAATAAATTCACATATAAAGCCGGAAATATCCTTAAAAATCTATTTTTAAAATAGATAAAAATATCCTTATTTCTATCGTAAGAATAACTGATCAAAAACCCACTAATCAAGAAAAATATAGCTACTCCGTAAAAATTACTAAAAAATTCAGTAATAGCATAAAATTCCGTATTTTCTACTTTTAAAAAATATGCCGTATGCCCAAACATTATCTGACATGCAGCAAATAAACGTAAAAAATCAAAATTATTATTTTTAATATCTATCATAAACTCAATGTTCCATATCATATAAAGTTTTAAAATTGTATCGCTTAATTATTTTATCTAGGCATTTTATAGATTCCAAAGAAATAGATTTAGGGTGTGATATAAAAATAATATTTCTACTTCTACTTTTATTTATTGCAATATTTATTAAAAAACTAGACATATTATCTATGCTTAATGGCCTTCTGCGACTTCCCAACTTGGCAAATACGGACTTTTTATCCATATTTATACCTTTTCCGTCTCCATATATTTTAGAATTAGTCAGCTTTAAAAGTATTTTATTAATTATTTTAAAAAACATACTGGCACAAAATGTACCAATTGGCATTTCTATAAATTTACCATTTTTATCTTCAATCAAAACATCATCAGTAAATCTATATGCCTCAATGTTTTTAAGCTTTGTAAAATCAAAATAGTGTATATTGTTATTAGATTTAATACCCTGCATAACAGATGTATCAACTAAAATTTTGTGTTGCAACAAGGCTTTTTTTAATTTATCAAATGGTTGAATACACCATCCACCAGCTCTATAAGAATGCAGCCTATACTCGTCATCTACCTCTTTTATAATATCGTAAAGAATTCTTACTGATTTATTTATTATATTTTGAACCTTTATTTCAGTATATGATTGAATTTTATAATGTTTATAGGTTGGAAATACCCATTTTTTAGAGCCTTCCTGATAAATTGCATCATACCAATGTGGGTGTATATGTAGCTCTACTCTATGTCCCGTCCTAACCATATCTTGTATTTGTTTCTTTATAAGGTTATATTCTAATTTAAGATTTAGATCTAAAATTCTTTCAATATAAATTGTATCAATGTAAAAGGTAGCTTTAATTCCACTTTTATTTAATGAATCAAGCAAAATACTAGTTGGCTTTAAAATAGAGTTTTCTAGCGTTCCGCTATCATCTCCAAAGAATAGCTCATAATCAAATGTCAGAAGAATTGTCTTAGTTTTTATCTCTTGATCTATAATGTCGCCAATATATTTGTTGCCATTTAAAAAGGCATAAGAGTATTTTAAATATTCAAACAACTTATATTTTAGTGGTTTTATAGGATATTTCCAAAGATAGCCAACTTTCATTTTTCCACCAAATCTTGACTTAAACCTCTGGATACCTTCAAGTTTGCCTCCTTTTATGGGATTTATTCTAGCACCAACGAAATCATAAATCTTAATGCCCTTAGATTTCATATCTTTTATAATTTGCCAATGTAGTAAATTTAAAGAGCCGCTATATGGATGAGATATGCTACCACCATATATATAATAAGCACAAGAACAATCATAATAAACAATAGCACAGCCTTGATATATCCCGTTTTTTTCTGCTACATAAATTTTAATATTATTCTTTAATGCATTAAGCTCCTTATATAAAACTGTTTTTTGAGGAGACATCATATTTTGTCTAAGCATTGTGTCTTTTATTAAAGAAACGGCTATTTCTTTAAAATCTAAGCCCTCCTTTATAAAAACTTCATCTTTTATGGCTTTTTTTATAGCATTACGATGTTTTGTATGTATATTTGAAAAAATAGTTTGCTCACTTTGGTCTAATCGTATTTGATATGAACCAAACCGCGTGTATAAACAACCATCTGGATACACTCCGAAAACGACACTGGATGGAGGTTGTGCTATAAAATCAACATATTTCATTTGACTTTTTACTATGCCCACTACATCATTTAAAAAATTCTTTTCCTCTATAATCGTTAATGTTTCGTCTTTATATATTGTCTGATATGGTAGTACGACATAAGAAAAGATTAGTTTTTTATTTATATAAAATGGCAATATAAAATTTTTATCAACAAACCAACCAAATTTGGTTGATCTGGATGACAAGAATTCCTTTTTAGCAAATATTGGCAATTCAATTTCTGTATCTAAATCATTAATTATTTTTATCATAGCCTACTTATCCATATCATTTAAATTTCTCAATAATGAATTCATTATTTTAAATTGATTATCCATAAACCACTCATCTTTTTTTATTTTTATATTTTTCCTAATATCTTCTATATATTCAATATTTATGTATTCATCAATGGCATAAGCCATATCTTTGATATTTTTATAGTCAAACGCCAATCCAAATTTATTTTTTACTATAATGTCTTTCGCATCTCCATCAGGCAAAGCACCCAAAATAGGAATCTCTAAATTTATATATTCATATATTTTTGATGGGACGCAGGCTCCAAAATAATCATTTGATAAAGATACGAAACCAATATCAATATTTTCGAGCATAAAATTCATAAAATGTTCATGATCTAGGTAATCTATAAAAATAATATTTGGATCATTGATATTCATTAGCGGTCTATACGCAGAGTAATTTCCTATAAAATAAATTTGTATACGAGCTTTATATTTTAAATTTTTATATACCTCATAAAGTATTTCTGGGCTTTGGTATTTTGACATCGCACCAACATATGCTATACAAATCGTATCGCCGACAATCTTTCGTTTTGAAATAGTAGTTTTAGCAATATATCCAAAATAATTATTATGTATTACTTCTTTAAGATTTGGGTATTTTTTTTGCAACGACCGCCTATTTGTAAGTGACGATGTTATTATCATATCGGTTTGCTCAAGATATTTTTTTTCGGATTTTTCTCTACTAATGTGAAATCTATTATCTATTTTTAATCCACAAACCTTAGAATATGCTATTGGATCATGGAAATTTACAATAAGTTTACAGTTATACCTTTGTTTTAGTAGGCTTCCAAGCTTTATCATTCCAAGCTCGCCACCACTAGTAGCAAACAGTATATCACTACTATCAATTTTATCTTTTAAAATTTCAAAAGCTTGCTTTACCCATCCATCCAAGTAATCTTCATAAATTCCAAGTCTTTCAAAAATATTTGCAATCTTTTGATTGTATATTGCCGAAAACGGAACATGGTATACGCCATTCTCTATAACGAGTTTTTTGCTATTATAGTTTGGAGTAACGGTTTCAATATTCCAGCCAAATTTCTTAAAATTTTTAACTTGACTTGTTCTAATTAAAGCACCACCTGTTTTTATAAATGGATAAAAAGATCTCGTAAAATACCATATCTTCATAATTTTATATTATCCCTTAATGTACGTTTTTCACAATATGCTGATACGACAAAAATGCTTAGCATTGAAAGCACAAATGAGTAAATAGACGCATACTCTACTTCTATAAAATATAATATATAATACATAAAAATAAAAGACAATAGCCCAACTGCGCGTATAACAATTATAATGTTATATAATCCATATGATTTTATTATAGAATCCGAAAAATTTACATACATAACAAATGGAAGTGCAACTATTAAAATGTTTATCATTTCATAAGAGTTTATATACTGCTCTGGAAATATATAACCAATAATCATTTTAGATAGCAGCCAACAGCTAGTTATAGACGCTACGCCAAAAATAATAAGCAAAATAATTATTTTTCTTTGGATTATTTTTACTTCAATAAAATTCTTGTACCCAATTAGTCTTGATATATGAGGGAACAAAAATCTACCTAATGGCCAAGAACAAATTGATATTAAAGCAAAATATATACTTCTTGCAACAACTTGGAAATTACCAAGTTCTGCGATATTTTCTTCTCTTGTCATCATAAAAACTGGTGCAAACAATAAAACCCCATAAATAAAAAAACCAAAACTTGATACAAAACTCATTTTTATATTTTCTATAATATTGCGCTCTTTAAAGTCAAATTTATAATATGTAATAACCATCTTTATATACTTTTTATCTAGCTTTATAAAAATGGTAAAACATCCAATTAAAAAGATGATAAATTCAACAGATATAAAAGTGATTATAAGTACATTATATCTTGCATAATCTTTCACTATAATAGTTTCCAAAAAAATAACCAAAACAAATAGTATCACTTTGGCTATACTAAGTATGGAAAGCATTATGTTGTATTTTCTAAGCAGTAGCAAATTATCAATATAGCTATTAAAGCTCAATATAATAAACAAAAAAGACAGATATAACCAATTTATCTGCGAACCATTTATATCTCCAAACATTAGGAAATATCTAGAAAATGGAATTATACAAAAGCCAACAAAAGCAATAAAAATAGTAAATAATATAGTAAAAATATTTAAAAATCTAATTTTATTGTAAGTATCAATAATCTTATTGTAAGTTGTTACTAGGGCATCTTTAAATCCTATAAAAAACCTCATTGCCAATGTTACAATATCAATAATGGTATAATATACCACAAGCTCATTACTTGGGAATTTCCTAGTTAAATATATCTTAAATATAAAATTGATAAGTATTGCCAAAAGGGTAACGGAAGAATTTAATAATAATGAAATTTTTAGCACGAGCTACATCCAGCATCATCAAAGAGTCTATAATCTGACCTATTTATATAGTAAAAGAATTTCTTTGTCTTTTTATAAACTAAAAGTATATTTTCTTTATCATCCTTGCTAAATATAGCATTTACAAACTCCTTAATATATATAAAATTTATATCAAAAAAATCTCTATAATTGGTTTGCATTTTTGCAAATAGATAGAATATATCAAAATAGATCTGCTCTTCGTTAGATAAATAATCACTAAATACAAATTCATAATTATATATGATAATATTTGGATTTCTAAGGCAATCTATATCTATCATAATATTATCTATACAAAAATTTCCACTAGAAACTCCCATTTTCATATATTTTAAAATAGTACACTTTAAAATATTAAAAAAAATATTATCGTTGATAAAAAAACTTATTGGTTTAATATTTTGTGCAGTAGGGATTATGATCATGTTATTAATGTTTCTTGCCTTGCTAGTGTCATTTGCTTTATTAAATTTATTAACCTGCATTAAAACTATATCTTGCTGGTTAAAGATAAAAATAGGCTCAACATTTTTACTAATAATTTTTCGCATGAAAATATCATATTTATTTTTATTAAAAATCTTTAGCAAGAAATATCCATCGGCAATTACTTTAAATGAATCAAAAAAATAACTATTTCCAATCTCTTCAAATTTAATGGACTTTATTGCCTTAATATCAAACTCATTAAGCACTTTCAATTTTACAGCTAATACAAAATTTTTAAAAGCATATGTCGTATTTAAACAATATTTTATACTCTTTTTAATCAGTTTTTTAGTCTTTACTATTTTATCTGAGAGATCAACTCCAATATAGCGTGTATATTTATGGTGCTCAAAGTCTTTAATCGGTATTATCCAGTTTTTGCCATACAAAAATTCTAAAAATTTTTTGGTATTACAAGGAATATTGACTGTACGTTCCATAAAATAAATTTTATCTAACGATTTTAAAAATTTATTTGGAATCATGTTTGATGATGAACGTGAGGCAAAAAAGTATTTTTCATTATTTTTATATATAGTTATATCTATTATTAAATTATTATATCTAATGGAAACACTACTTTCATCTGTTGAAATTTTATATATTTTAAAGCCATTTATTCTATCAAGTTTCCCAAGGAATAAAAAAAGTTTATACCTCTCATACTCAAACATACCAAAATCTAAATCATTATCATATTCTATAAAGTTATTATCCCTAATAGCCCCCAAACAAGTCCCATGTGTTATAAAAAAATTTATGCCAGTACTATTAAATAGATCAACTATAATCTCAAATGCATATTTTTTATCATCAAATGGTATCTTTTTACTACTATCCAAACAAACAGCATTATCGACATTTATGATATATTTTCCAAATGTATCATACTCTTCGTATATTAAATTTGCATCCTTAAAATATATCGTATATAAATTTTTAAGATTATCGCTCATAATTTACAAATCGACCCTTTCATTAAAAAATTGCTCTTTAAAAAATATATATGACAATATCTTTTCAACACTTTTATAGTCATTTTTGATTATTTGACCATAATTCATCTTGCTGTCATAGTTTTGTAGTATGCTAATTATAAATTTGTTAAGCTCTTTATTTGTACTAGCATAATAATACGATGCATCCGGATATGGTAACTTTTTCTTATTCCATAAAATTTTATCAGGTATCTTTCCAATAAACGAATATCTGGATATAAATTTTGTAAAACCATTATGCATTTTATAATTTTCTGGTAAATTAACAACAAATTCGAGTAATCTAAAATCAAGGTATGGCAATCTTGACTCAACAGAAAACATCATAGAGTCTCTATCACCCGTATAAAGCAAATATGGTAAGCCATCTTGTAAAGAATAAATAATAGCATCATTCAAATTATATTCTTGATTAGCTCTATATCTGCGTTCAAAGTTATTTCTATACAACATATATTCAAAAAGCTCATTTGATAGTTCAATATTAAACATATCTGTATGTTTTTTTAGTATCTTTTTATATAGAGTTTCAAATGTAAAATTAGACAAAATAGAATTTGAAAGCACTCCTTTCAGTATAGTTTTTAACTTCTTTATATCGCCACTTACGTATCTTTGGGCTTCTAAAATCTTATAAAATTTAAAAACTCTAAAAAAGTTAAACCAGTTATCTGTATATCCTGATAAAAGCTCATCAGCACCCTGCCCTTCAAGCACTACTTTAATATTTGATTCTTTTATCCTTTTATAAACGCTATATCCACTAAAACCGATACTAGGAACTGGTGCATCATATGCCCAAGTCTTTTCTCTATAAACTGATAAAAAAAGATCTAAATCATTATAATCAGTAATAATTGGATTGTAATTAAAATTAGTATTTTTTAGAGCTTCTTGTATATCTTTACTTTCATCTATGTCGCTTAAATTTTTATCATCAAAAACTGAACTAAATACATTAATAGGCTTTGTGCCACCAAGTAGCTCTTTCATTATGTGATAAATTGTATTGCTATCTAGCCCACCAGACAAGGTAATAGATACATCAACATCGCTTCTAAGCCTTATTTTCACCGCATCATATAAAATATCATAAAATTCATGACTATATTCCATCAGTTTTTTATTATCAACCCTATCATAAACGTGCTCATGGTCATATCCTAATTCCCAGTATCGCTTAAAATCAAATTTAAAATCATAAATATTTGTCTCAATAAAATGAGACGATGGAAATTTAAAGACGTTGTTAAATGAAGTATATTTTGTATATCCGCTAGAATCATTAAGCAATATCGCATGAGTTTCTAATGTATTTTCTGTTAAATCAACTACTGGCAACATTTGCTTTATTTCAGAAGAAAAAATAATAAAATTATTATCCTCAAAATAATAAAGTGGTTTTTCCCCGATCCTATCTCTACTAATAACTATATTTTTTGTCTTTATATCGTATATAACAATAGACCACATGCCATTAAGCATAGACCAAACAGCCTCTCCCCATTTTATATAGGCTTTTAGCACAACTTCTGTATCTGTATCTGTGTAAAATTCAAAGCCTAGATCAATAAGCTGTTGTCTTAACTCTATATAGTTATAAATTTCTCCATTAAAAACTATCCAGTATCTATCATTTAGATCATTAGCTGTAAATGGCTGTCTTCCCTTTGAAGACAAATCAAGTATGCTGAGCCTCGCATGCCCCATAAAAAAGTCAAATTTTACCTCCGCATCTTGCGATACACTATCTAAATAAGTAAATTTATTATCCAAAAAAGCAACCAATGAGCTATCATCTGGCCCCCTATAACGTATGCATTCTATGGTTTTAAATAATATATATTTTTTAACAGGTTTTTTATTTTTATTTATAATTCCAACAATCCCACACACTACCAATACTCTCCTAAATTTTAGACCAAATCAAATAACCACTCCTTAATGCCTTAAATATTTCACGCAAATAAGAGATTATATATATACAAAATACAAGAATAAGTAAAAATTTACCAAAAAATATCAAGTAAAAAAGCCCAAGAAACAATAATTGATTTCTCCATATATAAATAGTCTTTATTAAATTTACTATCCCTTGCTTTAAAGGCACACCAATAATGCGTAACATATCCTCATGATCATGCTCCACAGTGGTTACCACTTTTGTACCCCCCCCCATTTTTTTATCTACACTATTTGCTATTTTCCTAAAATACTCTACGAAATAGTAGAGCATGATGCAAGCCATGCTTAAATAAATAAAAATAACATCGGAAGAAAAAACAAATGCACCATATGCAACACTAAATCCAAGAGGTCCGTATTCCGCTGCAAAAAGCTCATCAGTGATATATTCATAATATTGTCCTAACTTGGAACATTGATTTTTAAGTCTAGCAAGCATTCCATCTGCATGATCTAAAATTTCAGCAATTTCAAATAAGACTATCGCAACGATAAAAGAAATAGCCGACCCATACATAAAAAGCAAAAGATAAAAGACTGCTATTATAGATCTAAAAAGTGTTACTTGATTTGGCGTTATATTTGTATTCCATATCGCCATAACAAATTCTTGTGCAAGAGGTCTTACTATGTAGCTATGTATTACTGTTTCTTGTCTAAATTTTCTTCTTTTTGGCTTTTGCATTTTTATATCCTAAATAAGTGAGTTGGATGCCCGCGGGTTATTTTTTATATTATCCAAAAGGCCTTGCATTTCTACTTCATCTATGCCGTAATCCTCAAATTTTACAGATATACCAAGCTTTTGAAACATCTTTCTTAGTGTCTCAGATGACAACTCTTCAAAAATCTCTTTTAACGCATTATCTATAAATTTATATTTACCTATCACTTTATCAACTAAATAAGGAAGAGTGAAACTGCAAGCTATACCGTGAGGAATGCCTTTATGAGTGGTTATATAGTAACTCATAGCATGAGCTAAGGCTGTTTGTGTATTAGAAAAAGCAAGCCCAGCATACATACAAGCTTTTAAAATTTCAGTTCTATACTCTATATTTTCTAAATCATCTATTAGTTTTGGTAAATATTTCATGATTAGTTTTGATGCTTTTATGGCGTAGTTGATAGTTATCTCGTTTGAGTTTTTATTCCATATAGACTCAAAAGAATGAGATAAGGCGTCAAGTCCGGTTTGTATTGTGATATCTCTGGGAACGCTTATAGTTAAAAGCGGATCATATATAGCTACTTTACTAAAAAGCTCTGGCAAATGAAGTGAATACTTTTTCTTTTCATTCATATCCCAAATAGTTGCCCATGGCGTTATCTCACTTCCAGTACCAGCCGTAGTCGGGATACAAATTAGCGGGATATGCGAGTATTCATCTGCTTTATTATTATTTTTAATTAAATTTGTTACAAATTTAGCCTCTTTTGTATAGTTGTAAATACTAAAAAATTTAGATGCATCAATAATACTCCCGCCACCAATAGCTAAAATCATATCAAATTCATTTTTATGTATTTCATTATATATCTTTTCCAAATCTTTAAATTCTGGATGAGATTTTACGTCAGTAAAAATTTTTACTACGTTATCTCCTATTAAAGATTCAAGACGATCTTTAAGTCCTCTTTTGATAAACCCATTTGATGTTACAACTATTACTCTTTCATTATTAATATAACTTGGCAGATCATCAAATTTATTTATTCCAAATACTATTTTTGTCGGCATATAATATGAAAAAGAATTATTCATAAATTTTATTCACCCTTACAGCTTCATATGGTGGTCTTGGCATCTCATCATCAACACCGCACTTTACATGTAAAAAATTTAGTCCATATTTTTGTGATAATTCAAGCATAGCTTGACTAAAATTTTTAACCGACGAAACAACCTCTTGATGCACATTAAAACCGCATGCTTTTGCTATCAAAGTATAATCAATATGTTTTTGATATGTATTTTGCCCACCTGTTGATTTATTTTGTTCGTTATCAAATAAAATATAAGTTAAATCAATCTCTTTTGCATATCTTCCAGTAGTACTTAGCCCACCCATATGCATAACAAATTCAGCATCTCCCCCACATACAATAGCCTTTTTACCTGCTTTTGCAACACCAAGCCCGATACTTAATGCACCACCCATATTTCCTACCATATAAAAATTTTTAGTATCTTTCATTATATTATACATCTCTCTGGCAGTATTCCCAGTAGTTCCTATAAAAATCATATCCGAATGCCCAAACATTTCATTTAGTACTATCAAAAATTGACTTCTAGGGGCATAGTTTAGGCTTAATCTATATTCTTCATCTAATAAAATTTTAGTAAATGTATCCTTTTTTATTATACATATAGTTTGTGTGTTATTGCAAAATTCTATTTGCGAAATAGCACTATCAATATCATCTTGATCTAACACTACATAATCATATCCATACGCATTTATTAGATCTGGAAGTTTTTTGGCTAAATGTTGATGCTGTATCTCACTGTCACCCTCTTTATATGTCCTCCAACTAGTCAATATAGGAAAAGCAATATTATATGGCTTTAAAAGGCTAGTTATGCAGCTCCCCATGTTTGTTAAACCACTTGATTGGATTATAACAATAGGCTTTTTACCAGATATTTTAAGCCCAGCAGCTACAGAGCAAGCCACTGCTTCACTAGCGCATGGGAGGTACTCTATTTTTGGATTATTTATAGCTTCGTTTATTGGATATTTTGCAAAGCTACACGGCACAACACAGACGTGCGTATAATCTTTTAATATTAAAGATTTTATAAAATTCTTAGTATCTAATGCCATCATCTAGTACCTGGTATAAGATCTAATATCTCTTTTATAGACAACAGATCTTTTTCAGTCTCTAAACTTCTATCATTATCAAGGATAGATTTTGCAACATTTTTCATGCCTGGATATGCAGCACGTAGCATATGATTTGCATAAATAACTATATTTACACCGGCCTTGCTCAGCTGCGTAGCGGTTATTTGGTTAAAGGATGTTGGCACTACAACTATCGGGATAGAGTTATTATGCTCCCTTAAAATTTTACAAAACTGCAATATCTCATCAGGTTCTTTTTTTCTTGAATGTATCATAATGCCGTCTGCACCAGCCTTTATATAAGCCTTTGCCCTATTGACCGCATCATCCATACCCTTATCCAAGATTAAGCTTTCTATCCTTGCTATAATCATAAACTCATCAGTTATCTTTGCTCTTTTGCCCATTTGTATTTTATCTGAGAAATTTTCAATGCTGTCTTGCGACTGAACCACATCATTTCCAAAAAGAGAATTTTTCTTTAATCCTATCTTGTCTTCAATTATCACAGCACTAACACCCAGTCTTTCTAATGTCCTGACCGTATAAACAAAATGCTCTGCTATACCACCAGTATCTGCATCATAGATCATAGGCTTTGTGGTAACCTCAAAAATTTCATTTAATGTATTTGTTCTGCTTGTTATATCAACAGCTTCTATATCTGGCTTACCTTTTGATGTAGAGTCTGTTAAAGAGCTACTCCACATCCCATCATAATATACACCATTATCACCAACTATATTTTCTACTATCAACCCACTTAAAGCACTATGTGCTTCCATTATCCTAACCACCGGCCTAGCATCTATAAGCCTTCTTAATGCTTTTCGCCTAATATCTGGGGTTGTGCCAATCTCTTTTAAAGCTTTATTCAAAAGTGTAGATGATATGCCATCGGTATATTCTGGCTCTATAAGCACACCTCCCCATTTCGAGATAGTTTCGATAACTTGTTCCCTGGTTTTAGACTGCACTCCATTTTTCCAGTCATTTCCATGGACTACAAAATCTGGCTTAATCTTTTCTAAATTTGCCCTGTAATCAAGCGTCTCTTGCGCAATTACCTCCTTAACGCCTTTTATATTTTCTACGACTGATTTTCTTTGCTCAAAAGTCATATAAGGAAGTCTTTTATAACTAGCTATAGCCTGATCTGTCAGCAGCCCAACTATCACATCTCCGTATCCTGATGCTATTTTTAATATATTTATATGACCAGGATGTAGTAAATCTGCACTCATTCCTACATAAACTTTTTTATTCATTACTTTCTCCTTGCGATAATCACGCTATATCTATTCATCATAGACCTAATACCACCCCTAGAACAGAAGGCATATGTTTTATACACTGTAAAGTCGTGCTTGGCAAGCATTTGTTTCCACCTATCGATCGTATACCACTTCTCTATAAATGGACTATCAAACGAATACATCCACTTTCCTCTAAATTCCCAAATAGACTTCAAAAAGCCAATCACAGATATAGGATTTCGATCGCATATTATAAGCATTCCATTTTTTTCAACTAGATTATTTTTGATATTATCTATTGCAACATCTATATATTTGACATGTTGTAAAACTTCTATGCAGTATATAAGATCAAATTTTATATTGCTATTGATAGTATATGTATCTCCAATAAAGATATTTTTATCATTATAGTAGTACGGGTCTATACCGACAATATTTTTATTTTCAAATTTACTATTAAATATATTTATATACTTTCCTTTACCACAGCCAAGGTCTAGTATATTGTGACTATCCTTTATGTATTTGCTTAAAATTTTAATATAATTTTGTGCAGTATAGGTAAGCTTTGTATCTACAACATCATTATTAAATTTAAAACATTCGCCTATCCATAGATTGCTGTCTTCTATTAGTGAAAATTTATATTTATTGCTCTGCAAAAGAGCATCTATAAAAAATTTAACACTCCAATTTACTGCACTAAATGGAGCATAAACTCCCCAAAATGGCACAGAACCAGGTAAAGATCCCATTAAATCATTGCCTTCTTTAAACTGTTTTGATTTAATATAATAAAGCGTTTTCCTAGCACATAACAAATACTCGTCATCTTTGGTTAGTTCATATAGTTTAAATGATAAATTTGCCCATTGCGCCAACCCAGTAATGCATCTCTCATTATTTACAGATTCGAATTTATCATTATATTGAGACGATAGTAAAAGTTCTTTGTTTATATTTATTTCTTTTAATACATTAGTATTTTTCAGTAAAGAGTCTAATATATCGGCTCTTTGCGTATAAGTATAGTAATCAAACAAGCCCTCTAATACGTATATCATAGTATGTAATACATTTTCTTCATCTGCTTGAAATTTTAAATTATCAAAAAAGCCATTTTCTTTTTGACGAGATAAAACCCATGATATATTTTTATCTGCACATTTTTTAAATTCATCATTTTTAAATACACATCCTGCCTTGTATAATATAGATGCCACTCTCGAATAATAAGAATGCGGAATTTTATTAAAGCCATATGCAGTCCAACTCCCATCAATATCTTGCACAGAGCATAACCATTCGCAAGCCTTATACGAAGCTATTTTAAATTTTTCCTTACTATCCTTATCTATTTTTTCATTTTCATATAACGCTATCAGCCCATACAAAACTTGACCGGTATCAAAAACTAGCTCTATGTCATTATCTATATCAGTAAATGCGCCATTATCTTTTTGAACGCCAAGTAACCATATACCAGCCTTATAAGCAGATTCATAATATCTTTCATCTTTTGTTTTTTCATATACTTCAAGCATGGTAGGAATAATATAGCCGGTGGTCTCTATATAGCTTTTATCCCAACCACTTTTATAAAGATAAAATCCCCGAGAATATCCATCATCGCCCCCAGTCTCTTGAGCCTTTAATAGCCAATTTGCCGCCAACAGTATATGTTTATTATTTTCATATATATCTTCATTTCTAATGTATTTAAAAAATAGCAATAAACTACTAAAATTTTTAAAAACCGATTGGAGCAAAAATTTAATTTTTCTTAGTCTTATTTTTATATTTTTCATACGTTAATAAGTCCAGCAAAGTCAATTACATATCGATCTTTTATTGAGGCATAAATTTCTTTAAATTCCTTATGCGCGACTAAAAACACGACTATATCAGCCTGTACTACGGCGTCTTTAAAATTTACGATTTCCAGTTCTTTGTGCGTTTTGATATTTGGCTCGACCGCCAGCACATCAAAGCCCGCACTTGATAGTTCCTTCGCAATAAAAAGTGCGGGTGACTCACGTAAATCATCGATATTTGGTTTAAATGCAAGTCCCATACAAGCGATTTTCGCCTTTTTGCGATTTTTATTTTCAAATTCTAGTGCGGCATTTTTTATCTTTTCTATCGCCCATTTTGTTTTGTAATTATTTACTTCGCGGCTAGTTTTTATGAGTCTCGCCTCGTTCTTTGCCGCATGGACGATAAACCACGGATCGACTGCGATGCAGTGCCCGCCCACACCACATCCCGGGCTTAAAATATTTACGCGCGGATGCCTATTGGCGAGCCTGATTAACTCCCAAACATCAATATTAAATTTATCGCATATCATGCTAAGCTCGTTTGCAAACGCGATATTTACGTCTCTAAACGAATTTTCGACCAGCTTTGACATCTCGGCTGTTCTGGCGTCCGTTTGCAGCACCTCGCCATTTACGAAAGTTTTATAAAACTCGGATGTTTTTTTTGTCGCTCCGTCACTAAGCCCGCCCACGATCCTATCGTTATTTACGAGCTCTTTCATGATCTTACCGGGTAGCACGCGCTCCGGACAATGCGCGAAATAAACCCCGCTCGTATCCGTGCCGCACTCCTCTACCCTTTTTTTGACGAGCTCGGTCGTCCCCACGGGCGAAGTCGATTCTAAAATGACGATATTTCCGCTCTTTACAAAAGGTGCTATGCTTTTTGCCGCCGCTTCAACATAGTCTAAATTCGGCTCATAGTCATTTTTAAAAGGCGTAGGCACGGCGATGATGAAGATGTCTGCAAATTTTGGCTTCGTGTCCGCTTTTAGCCTGCCGCTTGTGACGGCAGCCTTTACAAAGAGATCAAGCTCGGGCTCGACGATGTGAATTCTGCCGCCGTTTATCGTCTCTACGACCTCGCTTGAAACATCGACGCCATGCACATCATAACCCTTACTCGCCAAAAGTGCAGCCGTCGGAAGCCCGATATATCCAAGCCCGATAATGCAAATTTTTCTATTCATCACAAATTTCCTTTTAAAAATTCTACTATCCGCTCGGACGCCTTGCCGTCGCCGTAGGGGTTTTGCGAGACGGACATCTTGCGGTATTCGTTTTCGTCGTCCAGTAACTGCCTAGCCTCGCTTGTTATCTTTTCAAAATTCGTTCCCACGAGCTTTACCACACCAGCTTCGAAGGCTTCCGGTCGCTCGGTCGTCTCTCTCATCACCAGCACCGGCTTGCCTAGGCTCGGGGCTTCTTCTTGGATGCCGCCGCTATCGGTGATGATAAATTTAGCCCTGCTCATCAGATATAAAAAGCTTTCGTATTCCAGCGGCTTTATGAGATGGATGTTCGGGATGTTTGATAAAATTTCATTTACCGGCTTTTGGACGTTTGGATTTAGATGCACGGGATAGACGATGTCGATGTTCGGGTAGTTTTTGGCGATCGCTTTTAGCGCTTTGCAGATATTTAAAAGCCCTTCGCCGAAATTTTCCCTCCTGTGCCCGGTAACCAATATAAATTCCCGACTGCCATCAAATTTATACTGCAAATTTATATTTTTTTCTATTTTATTTCTCACTCGCTCGTCGTTCTTTATCCGTTCGAGTGTCAAAAATAGCGCGTCAATGACGGTGTTGCCGGTCACGATGATATTTTTTTCGCTTTTACCCTCTGTGAGTAAATTTTGCCTTGCCTTTTGCGTCGGGGCGAAGTGAAAATTCGCTAGCACGCCGACTATTTGCCTATTCGCCTCCTCCGGATAGGGAGAGTAAATATCATGCGTGCGTAGTCCCGCCTCGACGTGTCCTACTTTTATCTTCGCATAAAATGCCGCGAGCGCAGCGACTGCGCTTGTCGATGTGTCGCCATGCACGAGCACGATGTCGGGCTGATAGCGACTAAAAACGTCTCTAAGCCCCAGTATCACGCGAGAAGTGATGTCATAAAGATCTTGCCCCGGCTGCATCACGTTTAGATCGAAGTCGGGGCTTATATCAAAAAGCTCTAAAATTTGATCTAGCATCTGTCTGTGCTGAGCGGTGATACAAATTTTTATATCAAAAGCGTCCGAATTTTTCTCAAATTTTTTGATAAGCGGCGCCATTTTTATGGCTTCGGGACGAGTCCCGAAGATAAACATAACTTTTTTGGGCATTTAGACTATCCGATTAAATTTTTTATAATATTATTAATATTTTTTTGAATTAGAACTAAAAATTCCTCACTCTTCGCCTCAAACCTAGTCACGATCACTGGTGTCGTATTTGAGGCTCGCACGAGTGCCCAGCCATCTTCAAACTGTATCCTGATGCCGTCTATCTCGATAATATTTAAAATTTTAGGTAGCTCGCATTCGCCATTTTTTATGCGATTTTTTAGCTCTTCTACTATCTTAAATTTATTTTCTTCACTAACTTTTATTTTTATCTCATCGGTACTAAAAACCGGAGGCATTTTATCAAGCTCACCGTCTAGATTAAAGCCTTTATGCACGAGCTCCAGTACACGCATCATAGCATAAAGCGCATCATCAAAGCCAAAATATCGCTCCTTAAAAAATATATGTCCGCTCACTTCAGCGGCGAGATCGACATTTAGCTCTTTCATCATCTTTTTTATATTGCTATGCCCAGTTTTACCCATGAAAACCTCGCCGATCTTAGCGATCTCGTCATACATATTTTGTGAGCATTTGACCTCACCCAGTACTCGCGGATTTTTCATATTTAGCGCATACAAGTATGCAAGCTCGTCACCTTTTATGTTTCGCTTAGGGGTGATCACAGCGATCCTATCGCCGTCTCCGTCAAAGCCAAAACCAAGACTGCACTCTTTTTTTTCTATGCATTCAAAAATATCTTTTAAATTTTCTTTTTCACTAGGATCTGGGTGGTGATTTGGGAAATTCCCGTCAGGCTCGGAGTATAAAATTTTAGCGTTTAGTCCAAGTGACTTTATGATAGGCACGACGCTAACGCCCATAGCGCCATTTGCACAGTCGATGATAAAAGGCTGCTTAAAATTTCTTAGTTCGCTAAATTCTTTGACAAAAAATTGTACGTAAGGTGTTAAAATATCAAATTTTTCACAACTAAAATCATCTGAAATTTTTACCTCGCTAGCGATTATTTCATTCACATCAAATTTTAGTTTCTGCAGATCTTGGCCAAAAAAACTATCCTTTTTTATCGTTATTTTAAAGCCATTGTATTCTTTTGGATTATGAGAGCCAGTTATCATTATGTTTGCATCGAAATAATCGGCATAAACGCTAAAATATCCGACCGGTGTCGGCAGTAGACCTATATCGTAAATCTTTAGCCCGCCAGCTTTATTTAACCCGCTTAGTAAAAATTTAAAAAGATCGCCGGCACTTAGTCTGGCATCATGGCCGATACTTAGTGTCTTTACGCCGCGCTCTTTCATTTTTTCACCAAGCGCTAAACCGATCGCCTTCACGCTCGTTTCGTTCAGATCTTTTTCATAAATTCCACGTATATCATATTCTCTAAAAATTTCATCATATTTCATTGATTTAAGTCCTAAAAATAAAGTGTATGATACATAAAGAAGTATTAAAAATGAGTAAATTTAAAATTTTGTAGAAAATTTAATCTAGCCCACCGGGCGATGAGCTAGATTAGGCGTATTACATCATTCCACCCATGCCACCCATTCCGCCCATATCAGGCATTGCAGGCATTGGCTTGTCTTCTTTTAGTTCGCTGATGGTAGCCTCTGTCGTTAATAGTAAACTTGCCACAGATACGGCATTTTGAAGTGCTACACGCTCGACTTTTACCGGATCGATGATACCAGCTTCAAACATATTTACATATTCGCCGCTAACTGCGTTAAATCCGTAATTCACATCGCTACTCACCTCTACGGCATTTGTTACCACACCAGCGTCAAATCCCGCGTTTTCAGCGATTTGGCGAAGTGGAGCGCGTAACGCCCTTCTGACGATCTCGGCACCTATCGCTTCGTCACCGCTTAGATCTAGTTTTACGCGTTTTGAGGCAAGGATCAGCGCCGAACCGCCGCCAACGACTATACCCTCTTCTACCGCTGCACGAGTCGCACTTAGAGCGTCATCTACGCGGTCTTTTTTCTCTTTCATTTCTGTCTCTGTCGCAGCACCTACTTTTATAACAGCTACGCCGCCACTTAGTTTTGCTAGACGCTCTTGAAGCTTTTCTTTATCATAATCACTCGTAGTTTCGGCGATTTGCGCTTTTATTTGATTGATCCTTGCATCAATTGCCGATTTTTCACCCGCGCCGTTTACGATAGTCGTGTTGTCTTTATCGATCACTACGCTTGATGCTTGACCGAGATCTTCTAAAGTAGCGCTCTCTAGCGTTCTGCCTAGCTCTTCGCTGATGACTTCACCACCTGTTAATATAGCTATATCTTCCAGCATAGCTTTTCTGCGGTCGCCAAAACCAGGAGCTTTAACGGCAGAGATGTTTAACACGCCGCGAAGTTTATTTACCACCAAAGTAGCAAGAGCCTCGCCCTCGATGTCCTCAGCGACTATCAAAAGCGGTTTGCCGGTCTTTTGAATTTGCTCTAGTACGGGGAGCAGGTCTTTTAAATTTGTGATCTTCTTATCAAAAAGCAATATAAATGGATTGCTTAGCTCGACCTGCATTTTCTCGGCGTTTGTGATGAAATATGGACTCAAATATCCGCGGTCAAACTGCATGCCCTCGACAACATTTAGCTCATCCTCGATAGATTTAGCCTCTTCTACGGTGATTACGCCGTCTTTACCGACTTTCTCCATCGCATCAGCTATCAGCTTACCGATGCTCTCGTCAGAATTTGCCGAGATAGTAGCGATCTGCGCGATCTCTTTTGAGCCTGAGACCTTCTTAGAGATATTTTTTAGCTCGTCTATCAACGCCGCGACCTCTTTATCCATGCCGCGTTTTACTTCGATCGGATTTGCACCTGCGGTAACGTTTCTAAGCCCCTCTTTAAATATCGCATGAGCCAAAACAGTCGCAGTCGTAGTGCCGTCACCGGCTTGATCGTTAGTCTTGCTTGCCACTTCGCGGACCAGGCTTGCGCCCATGTTTTCGATAGTATCTTTTAGCTCGACTTCTTTTGCCACGCTAACACCGTCTTTTGTTATACTAGGAGCGCCAAAGCTTTTTTGGATCAGGACGTTCCTTCCTCTTGGCCCCATAGTTACTTTGACTGCATCGTTTAGCTTTCTTACGCCCTCATATAGGCGATTTCTAGCGTCGTCTGAATAAAAAATTTCTTTTGCCATCGTCTTTTCCTTTTAAATTTAAATTATTTTATCACACCCAAAACATCGTCAATGTTTAAAACAAGATATGTTTTATCGTCAAGATTTATCTCGGTCCCGCCGTATTTTGCAAAAACGACTTTATCGCCGGTTTTTACGCCCTCTACCTCAGGGCCGACTGCTTTTACTTCGCCGCTTAAAGGTTTTTCTTTTGCATTGTCAGGTATAATGATGCCTGATGCTGTGGTTTTTGTCTCTTCCACACGCTCGACTAGAACGCGCTTGCCTAATGGTTGAAAATTCATTGTTCATCCTTTTGGTTTGATTTTCATTTTTTAGCACTCTTTATTTTTGAGTGATGAAATATTAGCATCTTTTTATATAAAAGTCAATAATTTATATAAAATTTATTAAAAACTTTAGTATATCATACTCAAGTTATATGACAAATAAAACTAAATTTAAAGGAGACAATATGAAAATTTTAGCTTACGCGCTCGGAGTTCTGCTTATACTGGCTATTTGTGCCACCGGGTTCATTTTTAGCGGCTTTGGTAACGATATGATCGCCTCCTACGCACAAAAAATTGCTCTCGAAAAAGGTGTCAAACTTGAATTCACTAAATTTAAGCTCGGTCTTACGAGCGTCGATATAAGCGCAAAGATAAATGGCGAGATCGTGGCAAATATCTCCGGTGGACTCTCGATATTCACGCAAAATTTAGACCTTATCTATAACATAACCGCAAACGATCTAAAATCGGCAAACCTAAATTTACGTCAGCCTATCGATCTAAGCGGTCAGATAAAGGGTAAATTCAGCGACTTTGACGCAAACGGCGCGGGCAAAGCGCTTGGCTCAAATATAAATTTCATAGCGAATTTAAAGGATCAAAATCCTACGACCATCGAGCTAAATGCCAAAAATTTAGATATAAACGAGGCTTTGGCGCTACTTGCAAAGCCAGCCTATGCAAGCGGCAAGGTCGATATAGTCGCAAATGTCAAAGAACAAAATGGCAAGCCTAAGGGAACGGCTGAAATTTTGATCTACGACGGAGCCGCGAATGACGCCTTGATAGCAAAGGACTTCAACGTCACCTTGCCTAAAAATTTTACCTTTAAGGGTGCGACGACGGCCGATATCGACGGCCTCACAGCGACCGCAAAGAGTCTTTTTGTCTCGTCCGTCGCGACTGTCAGCGCAAACAAAACTATCTACGATATAAGAAAAAAATCGCTTGAAAGCGACTTTAACGTAAATATCGACGATCTTGGCAAGCTAGAAAGCATAGTGGGACAAAAGCTAAATGGAGCGGTAAATTTAAGTGGCGACGTTAAAGCCGTAAATGACAAACTAAGCGAGCTAAATATCGCCGGAACGGCACTTGGCGGTAATCTCAGCGCAAAGCTAAAAGATGAAAAGCTAAATGCTAATCTTAAAAACGGCATGCTAAAGGATCTGTTCTCATTAGTCGGTCAAAAGCCGTTAGCAAACGCAAACATCGATATTAGCGCAAATTTAAGCTCACTTGATACGAAAAATTTAAACGGCGATGCGAGCGTGAAGCTAAGCGGTGGCGAAATTTATGAAAAAGCTATGAGCCAGATCTTTGGTAAAGACTTCCCAACAGGCACGAAATTTGAGCTAAATTCCGATATAAAGATCGCACAAAGTGTGGCAAATTTCACCGGTGAACTAGCCTCGAGCCTGGCCGATCTAAAAAATATAAAAGGAAATTTTGACATGAGTAGCAGCGCGGCAAACGTAAAATTTGACGCGAACGTGCCCGATCTTAAAAAACTCGCCTTTGCCACCGGCAGACAGCTACACGGCGCTTTAAACGCAAACGTGACGGCTGCCAAACAAGGCGAAAATTTGACCGCCGAGATAACCTCGCAAAATTTGATGAACGGCAAATTTGACGCCAAGCTAAAAAACAACGACCTAAACGCTGTTTTACAAAATTTCACATTTAAAGGACTCAGCCAAATGCTGGGCATCGACCATGTCTATGACGGAGTGGGCGACGGAAAGCTGGACTATAACATCGCCTCCCAGCAAGGAAAATTTAACATCGATATCAACGAAGGCAGGCTGGTCGCTTCAAATTTCACGAATACCATAAAAACGCTAAGTGGGCGCGATATTACGACTGAAATTTACAAAAACGGCGTGATAAACGGCACGATAGATAAAAATATGATAAATTTCGCAGCCAAAATGAGTGCACAAAGAAGCGATATAAACGTGACAAAAGGCACCTATAACACGGCAAATTCAGCTATAAATATCCCGATCGATTTCAGATATGAAAAAACTGACGCCAAGATCGATGTCACCGGCACTGCTGGGGACCCCAAATACTCGGTCAGCTCGAACTATCTAAAAGGCAAAGTGGAAAAGGAGATCGGTAGATTTTTAGACAAAAAGCTGGGCGGTGACAGCAACTCCACAAACAGTACGAAAGACGCGGTAAAAGGGCTACTTAAAAATTTATTTTGAAAACAGATGCGACAAAAGGAGCGAAAATGGTGCAAAAACACATCGTCATCACGAAAAAGACGATAGAAAATTTAAACGAGGATAACTATTTTGACGTGATAGAGCCACTTTGGTTCAGTGTCGATATTTATGATAGTTACGAGATTTACGAGCGCACATTGCAGCCTTTTTCGCGCGAGCAGCGATACGTCTTTACTACGGAGTGGCTGATAGCGGAGGTTAGCAACGGCGGCTTCGAGCAGTTTTTTGACAACTCGACTGGCATCGTTTTAAAAGATGCTTTGGAGGGTTTGAAGCAGATGGATTGCGATGATGCGGTCAGTGTGATAGAGCGCGTCATAGAGTGCTACGGCGTGTTTTCCTCGCTTGATCGCAAGACGCGCTGGGTGGAGATGGAAAACATAAGCGACGAGGCGTGGGAGAAAATAGACGCGCTTAATGATGAATTTTACAAGCTTGAAATTTATCCCAAAATGCTAAGCTATATCAAGGCAAACGCCGATAAATTTTTATTTGACGGCGTGGTGGATACGGAGTGAGAAATGAAAACTACCGATGAGAAAATGTCGATCATAAACGGCGGCAAATATGACACCGATATGATACTTTAAGCTATGCCAGCGAGCTTGTTTTTCTCAATTATTACGTCTCTTGGGGCGATATCACAAAATAAAGGAGCAAATATGGCGCCGACAAGCAGACAAAAGGAGCTTTTTAAAAAGCTTGCGCCGATACTTGGCATAGATACGCGCGTTGTGGGATACGGCGATGACGAGGGCAAAAACAGCATCGACATTTTAAGCTGCCCCGACCCCACAGACGCCGAAGTGATGTTTTACTCCACGATCGGGCTATCGGAGCGCGAAATAGATGGCAGGCGGTATGAGATATTGATGAGCGGACGGCGCGAATTTGACTTCGTGCCCAATATCCTAAGCACCTGCGCCTTTTTCGTGATAAAGGACGGCTGGAAGTGCGCTTGCGGAAATACCTTTGATACGTTAGTGCAGATGTATCACCCGAGCAAGGAGATGAAGCACATTTTATTCACCGAACCTTATTTGTGGGAGGATAAGCTGCACGGCTTTACAGCGGGCGGCGAAGCGGTCTAATTTGTGCTCGCCGTGCCGATCGCGCAAAATGAGCTTGAGTATAAAGCTAAATTTGGACTTGACGCGCTGGAAACGCTGCTTGAGGAGCGTGAAACGGATATTTTCGACCTTGATAGGAAGTCAGTCGTCTAAATTTAGAAATTTATCATCGAATTTGGCAGTGCTCGTAGGGCGATTGGGCAATTATTTAGACCCGATGAGAAAATCAGTAGTCCTGCAAAATTTTATGAAAATATAAACAATAAATAAGGTTCGTTCGGTTTTAAGGAGAATTTTTATGGCGAGATATGAATTAGGTGCAGTGTATAAAATAGAAGGCAGCAATAAAACATATTATGCACGGCTCGTCGGAAAAGATTGTTACGGTATTTACGCTCCCTTTGAGGAAAATCCAAGCGAGCAGGTTTTAGAAAAAACACCCTATCGCCTCTATATCGTTTGCAATAGCTTTCCTGTAAAGCGCGGTATTTGGGAAAAGGTATTGCCTTCGCCTGCTCCCAAAGATACCAAGCGATGGCAGGCTCCCGAAAGAGCAAACTATGCAAACTTTAATCCGGCATTGTTTTTACGGCAGCATAGAATTTTTAGGCAAGACGGGAATATATGAATGCGGCAAAGAACATTTTATCGCTTTGGTAAAAGCTGGTATGATAGAGCATATTTTTAACAGGCACGAACATATTCCGAACTTTTTAGGATGTTATTACGACGGCTATCCTGAAAGTTATATTTTAGAGGAGGCGTGGTTAAAAAGCGGTATTATCGAGGCTCAAAGGGAAAAAGCTGCCGCGCTTAAAGAAATGGGATTTACTGTTGACGGGTTGGCGGACGGCTAGAATAACAGTTTCCGTATTTAAAGAAAAAAGATATGGAAACACTCGAATATACATATTGCGATACGACACTTTAGGTAAAGATCGATATAGCCGTTAGCCGGACAGCGCCGCTCCACTACACTTCAATTTTGGCTATATTTTCTTTGGCTCTGTTACAATATTTCACTGGTTTTTAGATTTTAAAGCGAAGTCAAACCTTGTGAAGCGACGCTATCGCCGCCGATTTACAGGGAAGCGGTAGCTGACCGCGTAAATCGTGCTATATGTTCGGCGTTTTGCGGAGCGAACAAGGTTTGCGAAGTAAGTGTCAATGATTTATTATTTTTCTTTTTATCCATCAGCAAAACGCTAGAGCATCATCCTACTGTAAATTTTAACTAATTCACAACTTCCTAATCTTGGCTATCTCATCCCTTAGCGCCGCAGCCTTTTCGAATTCTAGCTGCGCAGCGGCTTCGAGCATCTGTTTTCGCAGCTCTTTTATGATTTTAGCGCGTTCGGTGGTCGGAATTTTTTCTAAATTTTTCGCCTTACGGTAGGTCTCGCCTTCATCCTCGATATGCAGGCTCTCTTCGATATTTCTGCTGGCTGAGCGCGGCGTTATGCCGTTGGCTTTGTTGTATTCATCTTGCAGCTTACGGCGCGCATTTGTCGTATCCATCGCCTCTTGCATAGATTTTGTGATCTTTTTGGCAAACATCAGCACGCGACCATTGACATTTCTGGCCGCCCGCCCCATCGTTTGTATGAGACTCGTCGTGGAGCGTAAAAAGCCCTCCTTGTCAGCGTCCATGATAGCTATGAGGCTGACTTCTGGCATATCAAGCCCCTCGCGTAGTAAATTTATGCCGATGAGCATGTCAAAGTCGCCCCCGCGAAGCCCTCTGATGATCTCGTTTCGCTCGATGGCGTCGATATCGGAATGCATATATTTGACCTTGACGCCAAGCTCAGTGTAGTAGCGACTTAGCTCCTCCGCCATTTTCTTAGTCAGCACCGTCACCAGCACGCGCTCGTTTCGCTCGATGACCTTTTTTGCCTCGTCAAATAAAATTTCGACCTGATTGTCGCTGTCTTTTATCTCGATGAGCGGATCAAGTAGCCCTGTCGGACGCAAAATTTGCTCATACACATGCCCCTTTGAAAGCCTCAGTTCAAGCTCGTTTGGCGTCGCCGAGACAAAAAGAAATTTCGCCTTTTTGTTTATAAACTCATCAAATTTTAGCGGGCGGTTATCAAGCGCGCTTGGCAGGCGAAAACCGTATTCAACCAGCACCTCCTTGCGGCTGCGATCACCTGCATACATGCCGCGAAACTGTGGCAAGCTAACGTGACTCTCATCGACGATGACTAGGTATTCGCCGCTATTAAGCAGCTCGAAATAATCAAACATCGAATAGGGCGTTTCGCCCGGCTTTTGTCCCGTGAGATGGCGCGCGTAGTTTTCGATACCCTTACACATGCCCGTGCTACTCATCATTTCCAGATCAAATTCCACGCGCTGTTTTAGGCGCTGAGCCTCCACTAGCTTGCCCATAGCGTTAAATTCTACCAGTCGCTCGTCCAGCTCCTTTTCGATGTCCTTTATCGCGACTTTTAGACGATCCGCGCCCACGATAAACTGGCTCGTGGCGTAAAGCGTAAATTTACCGACATCTTTTAGCTTTTTGTTATCCAGCACGTCAAAATGATACATCGCCTCGATTTCATCGCCAAAAAACTCGATGCGTAGGGCTTCGTCGTTGTAATACGCCGGATAAATATCGACCACGTCGCCATTCACGCGAAAGTCGCCGCGGTCAAAATAAGCGTCGTTTCGCTTGTAGCCCATATCCACGAGCTTTGTAAGCAAATTTCGCTGATTTAGCCGTTCGCCGACGTTTAGGTAGGCGACCATGCCTTGGTATTCGCTCGGGTTGCCTAAGCCGTAGTTTGCCGACACCGAGGCTACGCAGATCACGTCGTTAAAGCTAAGCAAGCTCGCCGTCGCACTTAGTCGCATGCGCTCGAGCTCCTCATTTACGGAGCTGTCCTTTTCGATGTATAGGTCGCTGCGCGGTATGTAGGCCTCCGGCTGATAGTAGTCGTAGTAGCTGATGAAATACTCCACGTGATTGCTCGGGAAAAAGCCCTTAAACTCGCTATAAAGCTGTGCGGCGAGGGATTTGTTATGCGTCATGATAAGTGTTGGCATGTTTAGCTCACGGATCACGTTTGCCATCGTGAAGGTCTTGCCGCTGCCCGTGACGCCAAGCAGGGTGTTATATTTGTTGCCGCTTTTTATGCTTTTTACGATATTTTCTATCGCCCTTGCCTGATCGGGGCTGGGGCTAAATTTAGACGAAATTTCAAATTTACTCACATTTTACCTTTAAATTTAATGGCTAAATTTTATATCAAACGCCGCCCCTTTGTCAAACCTTGAAATTTTAAAAAGAATTTAGCCTGTGCGTGCTAAAATATGGCTTCACTACCAAATTTAAAGGATCAAAATGTTAGAAGATAGCGCGGTTTTAAGCACCCTTACAGGCAAGGTAAACGACCTCATCGCAAAATACGAAGAGCTTTGCAAAACGAACGAAGAGCTACACAATCAAATCGTAACGCTAAAAGCGCAAAATGAGGCCAAAAGTAACCAAATAATGCGCCTTGAAGAGGACCTTGACAAGAAAAATAGCGAAGCCGACGACGTTCTTAAGAAAATCGAAGCAGTGCTTGGAAAATAATGAAACAAATCACGCTTACGATCTCATCTCGCGACTACACTATCACTTTAGAGGATGATTTTGCGGAAATTTTCGAGCGTGACTGGCAGAAATTTATGGGAGGACGTAAATTCATCGAGCCAAAGGAGCTTCTAAACGCCTTCATCGAGAAATGCTACGAAAGCCACACAAACGAACGTGCAGTAAAAAACGTCATAAAAGACGTCGAAAAAGCTTTAAAATGAAAAATATAATGAAAAAAGCCGCATTCACGATGATAGAGCTGGTTTTTGTCATCGTCATACTGGGCATCTTAGCCGGAGTCGCACTGCCAAAGCTGTTTTTTACGAGAGACGATGCGAGTCTGGCAAACGCAAGAGCCCAAATGATCGCCGTTCAAAGCGGAATTTCACTGGCGTATAATGACAGCTTGCTATCAGGAAACCCGGGCTATCCCGCAAACCTAGGAGATAACGGCGCGAGCCTGTTCGTCGGAGTCACGAACCTAGGCGTAAGAGACGCGGGAGCCGGCAAAAACGGCTGGCACAAAACGGGCGGAAACACATACACGCTCACTCTTGGCAGAGAAACGGCAAATTTCACCTACGATCCTACTAACGGCGCATTTAACTGCACCGACGGCAGTCTGTGCGACAAAATGCAATAGGTATGTTTTATTACGAGATCGCTTTTAACGGGCTAAATTTAGCCCCCCTCACCTATCATTCAAGCCAAAAGATCGAGATTTTTAGAGCCGTCAGCGTGCCGCTAAACAAAAAGCAAGCGATCGGCTACGTGATAAAAGAGTGCGAAAAGCCAAATTTCAAAACACTTGAAATTTTAGAAATTTTAGATATCAGGCTCACTCCGGCACAAGCCCAGATGGCAAATTTCATCGCGCACTACTACACCTGCGAGCTTGGCGTGGCGTTAGGGCTTTTCGAGCCTGAAGATTTGAGCCTCGTTTGCGAGCAAAAAGAGCGAAATCCAGCGAATTTCACAGCCGCCCCGCAGCTAAATGAAGCCCAGCAAAACGCACTTGCTTTTATAAATTCTCACAAAACGGGGCTGCTTTTTGGCGACACGGGAAGCGGTAAAAGCGAGGTTTATATAAGTAAGATACGAGAGGTCTTAAACAGCGGCGATCAAGCGCTATTTTTGATGCCTGAAATTTCACTCACGCCGCAGATGCAAAAGCGCTTGGAAGGCTTTTTTGGCGAGGCGGTAGCGATCTGGCATTCAAAGATAACCGCCAAAAAAAAGGGCGAAATTTTAGCAAATATCGCAAACGGCAAGGTCTTGCTAATAGCCGGTGCGCGCTCGGCGCTCTTTTTGCCATTGACGCGCCTAAAGCTGATCATAGTCGACGAGGAACACGACGATAGCTACAAAAACACGGGCTCTAGGCCGCATTACAACGCAAGAGACCTGGCACTCTTTTTGTCCTCGAAATTTGACATCGGCGTGGTGCTTGGAAGTGCGACGCCAAGCCTCACGAGCTTTCACAAACAAGACGTCTTTCGCCTAAGGGGGACGTTTTTTAAATCCCAAAAGATATACATCTTTGACGAGAGCGAGACCGGGCTTAGCCAAAGCCTAAAGCACGAGATCGAGCTTTGTCTGGCAAGCAAAAAGCAAGCAGTCATCTGCCTGCCGACAAGGGCAAATTTCAAATACCTAGTCTGCAAAAACTGCGGCGAGACGATAAAATGCCCGTTTTGTAGCGTCGGTATGAGCTTTTATAAAAAACAAAACGTCTTAAAATGCCAATATTGCGAGTATAAAATGCCCGTGCCAAAAACCTGCGACAAATGCGGCAGCGAAATGATCGAAGCCAAAAAGATCGGCACCAGCGAGCTTCTCGAGCAGCTTCAGGGCGAATTTGCAAACGCACGCATCGCAAAATTTGACCGCGACGAGATAACGACGCAAAACAAGCTCGTGCGAGCGCTCAAGGAATTTAACGACGGCAAGATCGACATATTAGTAGGCACGCAGATGCTGAGCAAAGGCCACGACTACCACAGCGTCGGGCTCGCCGTGATAATGGGTGTGGACGAGCTTTTGAACTACCCTGACTTCAGGGCGCGCGAAAAGACCTTGGCTCTGGCCATGCAAGTGGCGGGTAGGACCGGTAGAAACGGCGTCGGCCGCGTGCTGGTTCAAAGTAGGACGCGAGAATTTTTTGAAAGCTATATCGAAAACTACGATAAATTTTTAAGCGACGAGATGCCTTTTAGGCAGGGGCTTTACCCGCCGTTTATGCGCCTACTTCGTATCGTCATCTCTCACAAAAACGATGCTACGGCGAAAAACGCGATGAACGAGTCGCTCGCCAAGATCAAAATTTTAGAGCAAAAAACAAAGCTTTGCGTCGTAGGATACGGCAAATGCGCTATCGAATACTTAGGATCGAAATTTCGCTACGAAATTTTACTGCGCGCCAGCTCTCACGTCCCGCTTTTGATGGCAGCGGATCTTTGCGCGAGCGAATTTACGGATATCGACATCGACCCCGTAAATTTCAGCTAAATTCAGCGCTTGCGCTAGAGTATTTAGAATTCACTTTTTAAAAACAGAGCTAAAAAATTTTATGGCTCTATTATAGTAAAGTATTGACACCAGCTTCGCTTCTGCTTTGCAGTTGCGAACGAAGCGAAGCAAAAACCCTGCTCACTCCAGGAGCGACCTAGCACAGACGCGAACAGCGTTTCAAGGAAATCTTTTTGCTTCGCAAAAAACACGATGCTGATTTTGTGCGGGAGCGAGTAGCCGAACGTATAGCACGATTTGCGCGGTCAGTTAATACTTCCCTGTCCTCGTAGCGAAGTCTCGTTACGAGTGCGTAGCACGAAGTAAAAATCGGCGGCGATAAGCTCGCTAATAAGGTTTTTACAGGGATGCTGTTCGCATTCTCCTGCTCTTGAAATTTAAAAGAATACTTTCTTTTTTAAAACAGGGCCAAACAAAAAACTAAATTTCAACCTTTTAAAACCTTAAATTTTATATAATCGCTTAAAAATTTACGAGGCAAAACGTGCAAAGATACCCAACCAAACAGATCAAAATTCGCGACGTCGCTATCGGCGGGGACGCGCCTATCCCGGTGCAGTCGATGACATTTTCAAAGACCAAAGACATTAAAGGCACGCTCGCGCAAATTCAGCGCCTTTATTTTGCGGGCTGCGATATAGTGCGCTGCGCCGTGCTTGATAAGGAGGATGCCAAGGCCCTGCGTGAGATCGTGGCTAAAAGCCCGTTGCCGATTGTCGCGGACATTCATTTTAATCACATCTACGCCATAATGGTGAGCGAATACGTCGATGCCATACGTATCAACCCCGGAAATATCGGCTCAAAAGAGCGGATAAAAGCGGTCGTAGACGCGTGCAAGCAGCGCAAGATCCCTATCAGGATCGGTGTAAATTCCGGCTCGCTCGAAAAGCAGTTTGAGGAGCGATACGGGCGCAGTGTCGAAGCGATGGTAGCGTCCGCGATGTATAACATAAATTTGCTCGAGGACTTTGACTTTACCGACATCAAAATTTCGCTCAAATCAAGCGACGTGGAGCGCACTATGCAGGCCTACCGCACGCTTCGTCCAAAGGTGCCCTACCCCTTTCATCTAGGCGTGACGGAGGCAGGGACTAGCTTTCACGCGACGATAAAGTCCGCGATCGCACTTGGTGGACTGCTGCTGGAGGGCATCGGCGACACGATGAGAGTCAGCATCACAGGCGAACTGGAAGAAGAGATCAAGGTCGCAAAGGCGATCTTAAAGGATAGCGGGCGGCAGCGTGAGGGGCTAAATATCATCTCCTGCCCTACTTGCGGGCGTTTGCAAAGCGACCTGATGAAAGCGATCAAGATCGTCGAGGAAAAGACGAGGCACATAAAAGAGCCGCTAAACGTCTCCGTAATGGGCTGCGTGGTAAATGCGATCGGCGAGGCAAAGGGCGCTGACGTGGCTATCGCCTTTGGCAAAGAAAGCGGACTAATAATGCGCCGCGGCGAAGTCGTCGCAAGGCTAAAAGAGAGCGAGCTGGTCGATCGCTTCCTCGCCGAGATCGACGATGAAATAAAATCAAGAGAATAAATTTGAAAGCTTTTTAACCGATGCGGATCAAAATATCAATAAAAATTTAAAGGATCAATGGTGAGAAAATTTATTTTTGCGGTAATGACTTTGGCTGTTTCGTTAAATTTTGCCTTTGCCTTTGAATTATCGGCGCAAAAAGAGCTTGAATATGGATTGGAGGCATCTTATTATCAAGACTTGGCAAGAGCGGCAAAGCACTTTGAGAGCGCTTGCGATAAAGGAAGTATCAATGGGTGCTCTTTCCTTGGTATCAGTTATTACAACGGTGAGGGCGTGAGGCAAGACTATAAAAAGGCGATGGAGATTTGGCAAATGACATGCGACAAAAAAGACGCCGTCGGCTGCGCTCAGCTTGGTTTTGCATACAAGAGCGGCAAAGCTGTGAAGCAAGACTACAAAAAGGCAATGGAGCTTTATCAAAAGGCCTGCGATCTAGGGGGCGCTGATGCTTGCTACGATGTCGCTTCTTTATATCTTGATGCAAAAGGCGTGGAGCAAAATTTCAAAACAGCCAAAGAGTATTTTGGCAAAGCATGCGATCTGGGCGATCAGTTTGGCTGCGACGACTACAAAAAGCTAAATGAAGCCGGATATTAAAATTTAAACGGAGCGAAAGTGGCAAAAAATAAATTTAACGACGTGGATTTTCACAACCTTTACGACCTTGACATGGAGCGAGCGATATTAAGCTCGATACTGCTAAACAACGATGCTTTAAGCGAAATCTTTGACATCATAAAGCCAAATGACTTTTATCTAAAAGGACACGCCGAAATTTACAGCGCGATGATAGAGTGCCTAAATTCCGACGTTCCTATCGCGACATCGTTTTTAAAAAACAAGCTGGGAGATAAATTCGACGAAAATCTCATCGCCGATATCCTGGCTACAAACTCGGTCATAGATATCGAGAAATACGCGACCGAACTACGCGAAAAATCAATCAAGCGAAACCTCATAAAAATAGCCCACGAGATCCCGGGCAAAGTGAGCGAGGATAAAGCCAGTCGCGACATGATCGATGAGCTGAGTCAAGAATTTTACTCGCTCGTCGAGGGCGGCAACGCCGGCACGATAAAGCAGAGCAAAGAGATCATCTCCTTGATGTTAGAACACCTTAAAAAGCAGTCCGAGCTCGAGGACAAGGACATCGTGGGGCTAGATACGGGCTTTAGGCAGCTAAACGAGATGATAAAAGGCTTTAAAAACGGCGATCTCATCATCATCGCGGCGCGCCCCGGCATGGGAAAGACGACACTTTGTCTAAATTTCATCAGCCATACGCTTCGCATCGGCAAAGGCGTGGTATTTTTCTCGCTCGAGATGCCCGCAGAACAGATAATGATGAGGATGCTGGCCGACAAGACCTCGATACCGCTTCAGAATTTGATGACAGCCAAGATGGACGACGAGGAGTATGCACGCCTCAGCCACGCTTGCAACGACTTTGCCGCGAGCAAGCTCTTCGTGCATGACAGCGGCTACGTGAATATCCATCAAATACGCACGCAAATGCGAAAGTTAAAGGCGACCCATCCTGAAATTTCACTCTGCGTCATCGACTACATCGGCCTCATGATGAGCACGAACAACTTCGCCGAACGCCACATACAAATCGCCGAAATTTCACGCGGGCTAAAGCTGCTCGCACGTGAGCTAGACATGCCTATAATCGCCCTGAGCCAGCTAAACAGAAGCCTCGAGTCTCGCGCGAACAAACGCCCTATGCTAAGCGACCTGCGCGAGTCGGGCGCCATCGAGCAAGATGCGGACATCATATTGTTCGTTTATCGCGACGAGGTCTATCTCGAACAAGAGGAAAAAGAGAAGGAAAAGCGCGCCAGAGCCGAGGGCAAAGAGTATAAAAGCGAGGTCGTCTTTAACAAGCTACAAGAAAGCGCCGAGATCATCGTGGGCAAAAATAGAAACGGCGAGACGGGCTCTATCGACGTGCTCTTTCACAAGCAGCACTCGCGCTTTGCCGACAAGCCTTTTGGCGCGGCACACACGGCTGAATTCCAGGGCTGATGCCGCTTTTTACGAGGCGCGTTCATTACATTTTTTTCGCGCTGTTTTGCTTAGCCCTGCTGGGGCTAAATTTAGCCGTTTGCTACGCTAAATTTCAAAATTTTATGGATAAGGGCGAGCAAGAGCTCGTCGCCAAAGTCGAACTAGACTACGTAAAGACGAACGAAAAAGGCAAAAAATACAGAATTTTACGCCTGGATACAGGCGAGTTTAAATTCTACACCATAGCCGCAAAGAGCGATGAATTTAGAGTCGGTGACAAGATCACTCTGGTCGTGCAAAACATCGACGTGAGCTTTAAAGACTATCTTAGCGGCATGTTTTATATGCGCTCAAGCGAGAGGAAAATTTTAAACGAGCCGACAAGCGAGCCGAACACCTTACCACTTCGAGATAAAATTTTAAATTTTATCCAAGCTCAGCACGAAAACGCCAAAATTTCACAGCTTTATAGCGCGCTGTTTCTGGCGACAGCGGTATCCGGCGAGCTACGAGAGGATGTCGCATACTGGGGCGTCGCGCACCTTGTGGCGATCTCGGGCTATCATCTAGGCGTCATAGTAAGCGCTTTGTTTTTGCTCGCTGCGCCCCTTTATATGGTGCTTTGCGCGAGATTTTTCCCTTTTAGAAGTTACAAATTCGACATAAGCTTGCTCGCATTTGGCGTCTTGGCGTTTTATTTTTATCTGATCGGCTTCGTGCCAAGCTTCCTACGGGCCTTTGTGATGAGCGCATTTGGCTTTTATATGCTTTGCCGCGGCATCAAAATTTTGAGCTTTCCCACACTTTTTATCGTGATCTGCTTTTGCGTGGCGATGTCTCCGTCCTTGGCGCTTAATGTGGGCTTTTATTTTTCATGCGCCGGAGTGTTTTATATATTTTTGTATCTGCATTATTTTAAGGATAAATTCGGCCTGCTCGCACACTCGTTGCTCTTAAATTTATACGTGTTTTTCGCGATGGAGGTCATCGTCCTTTACTTTTTCCCGCTTATCAGCCTCCAGCAGTTTGGCGTGATACCGCTTAGCTACGTTTTTACGGTCTTTTACCCGCTTAGCGCTCTACTTCACGCACTAAATTTAGGCTCGATCTTTGATGAGTGGCTGGTGAAATTCTTAAATTTCAGGCTCGCTTCCACGCAGCTACATATCCCGCTTGCTCTGTTTTTAAGCTACAATCTAATCTCGCTTTTGGCCGTAAGGTTTAAAATTTTAGTCCTGTTGCCGCCTATCATCGGCGCTGGCTGCTTCGTCGTGGCTGTTTTTGACCTATACTAGCCGGCATCAAAAGCAAAATTTAGCCACCATTTTGGTTCCCTTAAATTTACTCTGCTTTGGGATGCTGGCTTAAATTTGTGTTGAATTTTTAAATTTATTTCCTCTTTGAGCGGGTGTCGTATTGCCCCAGCATGCCAAACATCTTATCGTGCCTGATAGCTGCCGCTAGCAGCCTACGCACCTCGCTTTTATCCGTTACGCATCCGGGCGCACTCATGAAGCCCTCTATCTGCTCGGCGGTGAGCGGCTTGTTTTTATCCACACCCCAGTAAGGCGATACATAAACGGGTGTCGTCGGTTCGCTGCGCCAGCTATCTTTTAGCCCACCCATATCGACCGCGTCGTAGCCGATGTCGTCTAAAAATTTCACTACCGCTGCCTTTGCACCCTCATCGTCAGCCGTCACGGGCAGCGCGCTTCGCTTCTTTGAGCCAGTAGCCCTGGCCAGACTTAGTAGCCGCACGAAATCAACGTTATTTAAAGCGCGCACGACGCGAGAATTTACCAAATGGCGCTGCACGAGCTCGCTTGTCGTGATGACGTCCGTTCGCACTTCCTGCATCACGCCGTCTCTTTGCGGGTAATAATTCATCGTGTTTATGACGATCTTGCCCGCCAAAAGCCTGGTTGGCAGCTTCGTGTATGCTTCAAACGGGATGGCGACGACTAGCATATCGGTAAAATTTGCCACACCTTCTAAATTTAAAGCTCTTATGTCGCCTTTTAACGAAGTGATGAATTCAGCCAGCGTTTCGGGCGCTCTGCTGTTGCAAATGGCGACTTTGTAGCCCGCATTCAGCGCGAGTTTTGCTACTTGCTTGCCGATCATACCGCTTCCTATTATACCGATAGTTTTTTGCATTTTTTCTCCTTTATTTATAGTTTTTGCGACGTTAAATTTCCTTTTCACCGACCTTTTCCAGATACGCGCACAGCTTCACTCCGTAAAGAAAGATGATCCACGAGACGTAGATCCACACAAAAAAGAGCAAAACGACCGAAAATGAGCCGTAAATGCTAAGATAGGTCTTGTTATTTACTGCGTAAAATACGAAAATGCTCTTTCCCAGATACCAGATGAGTGAGGCGACAAAGGAGCTAAAAAGCACGTTTTTTAGGGCTAATGAGCGGTTTATCGAGATGAGATATGTCACGCAAAATATCGCCCAGATGATGAGATACGGAAATATGCTCAAAAAATTTATCCACTTCGTGTAGGTGCTCGCGTTTAGCATATCCTGAAATAAATTTGAAAGATAAAAACTAAGTCCAAGCCCTAATGGTGCGAGCGTGATGAGCGTCCAGTAGGCGCTAAGGGAGTTCCAAAATTTGCGCCCGCTCGTGTGCATGATGCGGTTTATGACGTATTCGTAATCGGCAAAAAACATAATGGAAGTAAAAATGATCGCGCCAAGTCCGAGGATACCAAGGCTCGAGCTATTTTGCAAAAAGGTCTCGATGTAATTTGAGATCGCTTCTTGATTTGACGGCAGCAGCTGCGCGAAAATAAACTCCTTGATCTTTGTGTAATAGACGCTAAAACTAGGCATCTGCGTGAAAAGCGAGAGCGAGATGAGCAGCACCGGGATGATAGAAAGCATCGTGTGAAAGCTGAGGCTTGAAGCGTAGTGCAGCAGCTCTTTGTCCTTGATCTTGACGGCTGCTGATAGCCAAATTTTCAGCGTTTGTTTGATAGCGTCAAATTTATCTTTCGTCATTTGCGTCCTTTAAAGCCCTCCAAAAGCATCGTAGATTTAGCGACTATGATGGCATAAGAGCTAAGCTTTAAAGGGCGTTTGGCGGTATTCTTGTCTTGAGGTTTGCCGGCTAAATTTAAAGCTGTTTTGATATCTCGTTTAAATTTAGCCAGGCTCGTCATTTCTCGGGTCCGCTTGGCTTTAGGCTGTGAAATTTAGCGTTTTGACGCATTATTCGTCCTCTTCAAACAGCCTCTCGTAGTGAGCGTCGTAGTTGTTTATGTGTTCGCTGTTAAATTTCCAAAAGACCGTGTCTATGTCGCTCACACGAGTATAAAACGGCAGTTGATAGTATTCAACCTCGCCGGTTTTGAATTCTTTCAAAATTTTAAAGCTTTGACAGTCGGCAAATACGCTGCGTCCGTCCATCGCGACAAAGATGAGTCCCGCCGCGCTTTGCGAGCACATCTTGCGAAAATCGTCGCGGTTCGGGTTTGGCTTGTATTCATAACTAAGATAGGCTCCGACGATGTCCGGGTGGATGAATATCATATTTGGAAACGCCGCAAGCACCTCTTCATATATCTCTTTGTTCGGCACTACGATGACAGAGCGGTTGTAAAGGTAGTTTAAGACTGCCGTATCGCCGACTGCGGGTGCGACGCCCGGTAGCGGGAGTGCGGGCTGAGCCAGGGTGTCAAATACTTCAAATCTTAGCTTTGCAAAGCCTCCACTTTTTGAAATGACGCTAACGCGCGCGATTATCGAGCTTTCGGTCTTAAATTTATGAAGCACGACGCCGCTTGAGCCGACTAAAATTTCAGGACTGTCGACGATAGTAGCAGTGCCGTCATCGTCTATGCTTATGATAGGCGCTCTATACTCGTTTAAATGAAATTCTGCAGCAAATGCATAGTTTAAAAATAGCAATAAAATCAAAGCGAAACGTTTCAAAAATCATCTCCTGTGTTTGAAATTTTTGGGTGATTATAGCCTAAAAATGCTTTATTTTTTGCAAAATTAAAGCAAGTTTTGAGTAAAATCAAGCCGAAATTCTGTAAAAGGACATAGATGCTGCGCGCTCTTATTATTTTTTCTTTTTTATTTTTAAATTTATACGCGCTTGAACCTACCGTCAAAGAACTAAGCTGGCCAAACGGCAGCCATTTTTTAAATTTCTTGGAAAACAACAAAATCCCATTATCTCTTTACTACAACCTATCAAGCGAGGATCAAGAGCTGGCCGCAGAGATAATAGCAGGCACGAAATACCAAATTTTAAAAGACAACGACGGTAATACGCTTCAAGTGCTGATCCCTGTGAGTGACGAGCTTCAGATGCATATTTTCAGAGACGATAACGACAACTTCAAACTCGAATACATCCCGATCTCTTATCAAAGCGAAGACAAGGTGCTAAGCCTAAAGGTCGAAAAATCGGTCTCGGAAGACATATTCGACTACACGGGCTCCGGCACGCTGGCACTTGGCTTTAAGGACGTATTTAAGGGCTCGAATATCGACTTTAAAAAGATAAACAAAGGCGATCGCATCGTTATCGTTTATAATCAAAAAAAGCGTATGGGACGCTCTTTTGGCACTCCTGAAATTTACGCCGCACTGCTTGAGACTAAAAATAAACGCTACGTGATGTATAAATTTGAGGATAAATTTTACGACAGAAACGGCAAGAAAAACGATAAATTCTTGCTCGTGCGTCCGCTATTGAACGCTCGCATAACATCGGCATTCACGCTTAAAAGATGGCATCCGATACTTCGCAGATATCGCGCGCACCTTGGCGTAGACTATGGAGCTCCGCGCGGCACGCCTATACGAGCTGCAGGCGACGGGACGGTGAAATTTATGGGGACTAAAAGCGGCTACGGCCAAGTGCTCATCATCAGACATCCGGGCGGCTATGAAACACTTTACGCGCACCTAAATGGCTTTGCTAAGGGTATAAGATCCGGAATGAGCGTCAAACAAGGCACTCTCATAGCCTACGTAGGCACGAGCGGCATGAGCACCGGCCCGCACCTGCATTTTGGCCTTTATCTAAACAACAAACCGATGAATCCGGAAAGCGCCATCAAGGTCGTAAAAAGCATAGAGGATAAAAAAGAAGCGGCAAAATTTAAAGCCGTCGTCTCTGAAAAAGACGCTTTGATAAAAAAGGCGATGGCTGACGATACGCTGCCGCCAAAAGCGGAATTTTTTCCAAATGTCATAGAATTTTAAATCAAAGATAAAAGATGAATCCAGAACTAGAGGAAGCAAAAGAGCTCATAGACCAGCACCTAGACGAGGAAAAAGAAAATAGCGATCTAACGCCGTCCGAGCTGGCCCAGCATCTAAAAACGCTCAAAAAACACGATGAAGAGCTATTTACCGAGTATCTAAGCAAGCTAGATCCTGAAGTGTTAGGTGATGTGGCTATCGAGATGCCAGATCACATGCTAAAAGACGTGATCGATACGCTTCCTTCAGAAAAGATCGTCGAGGCGCTCGAGGAGCTCGAAAGCGACGACGCGACCGACCTTTTGCAATACATCGAGGAAATCGACGAGGAAAAGGCCAAAGAGCTTTTTGACGGGCTGGACAGAGAAAATCAAGATGAAATTTTACGCCTTAGAAGCTACGACGAGGACGAAGCAGGCGCGTATATGCAAACCGAGCTCTTTTCGGCCAAGCTTTATGAAAAGCTAGGAGATGCGGTAGCCAGGCTAAGACAGCTAAAACAAGACGGCGAGCTTGAAAACGTATCGCAACTTTTTGTCATAAACAACGCCGGCGTCTTGCAATACGCTATCCCGCTTGAGGATCTGATACTATTTGACTTCTCAAAAAGGCTGGCAGAAAATATACAAAGCACGGATTCCGAGCATTATAAGCCCCACACCGCACTTGATAGCGATAACATAAAAGACGTCGTAAGCGTAGTCCAAGACTACGACCTAAGCGTCATACCGGTAGTCGATAGCAAAGGCGTTTTGCTGGGTCGTATCACGACAGACGATATCCACGACATCATACAAGAGAGTGCGACGGAGCAGATATATAACCTAGCCGGTGTCGACGACGAGGCCGAGGAGGACGACACTCTCGTAAAGGCGGGAAAGGCGCGCGCCATTTGGCTGAGTGTAAATTTGATGACAGCCATCTTTAGCTCGTTCATCATCGGACTTTTTGACCAAACGATAGCAGCCTACGTAGCGCTGGCCGTGCTTATGCCGATAGTAGCCTCGATGGGCGGCAACACCGGCACACAAGCACTAGCCGTCACGGTGCGCCGTTTAGCCCTTGGCGAGATAGAATTTAAAGACGCCAAGAGCGTTTTAAAGCGCGAGGTGAGCATCTCGTTCATAAACGGCATCATCTTTGGCTGCGTTATGGGCGTCATAGCCTCGGTTTGGTTCAACAAAGGGCTGCTTGGCGTAGTCATCGGGCTTAGCATGATCATAAATTTATTTTTTGCCGGCTTTTTTGGCACGATCATACCGCTCACGCTCAGAAGGCTAAACATCGATCCTGCAGTGGGCTCAGCGGTCATACTCACTACTTTCACCGATGCGATCGGATTTTTCAGCTTTTTAGGACTTGCAAAATGGATACTCATATAACGGATCTTAAAATTCTACCCCTTGAAGAGTCCAAATACTTAAAGCCTTTCAGGCTGGAATTTAAACAAAACGGACTCACGCGCAACTGGGACTGCGTAAAGGTGATGAACAGCGTCTCGGTCTTTCTTTATCACGAGCAGCGCAACGCATTTTTATTTGTCAAGCAGTTTCGTCCGGCGGTCTGGTACTCGCAAGGCAAAGAAAATATAAAAACAAATGAGCGAGGCTATACTTATGAGCTTTGCGCAGGGCTCATGGATAAGGGGCTAAGCGAGGAGCAGACTATCCGCGAGGAGGCTGTCGAAGAGGTCGGATACAAGCTTGATGGCATAGAGCGTATCACGATGACATACGGAGCGTTTGGCTTTGGCGGCAACACTCAAACGATGTTTTATGCGCCTATAAACGAGAGCATGCGCGTAAGTAGCGGCGGCGGGATAGACGGCGAGGATATCGAGCTAGTCTTCATAAAGCGTCAAGATATGCAAAATTTCATCTTTGACGAGAGCAAAGTAAAGGGCTTTGGCCTACTTTTTGCCTTTTTGTGGTGGGAGAAATTTAAAGGCGTTTAAATTTAGGATTTTAAAAAGTGTCGATTTTTAAAATTTTGGCTCTTTTCTGACTAAAGTATTGATTTATTGAAATTTAAGCGTAGCCAAATAGGATGAGCGGCGACATTACCCTCCGAAAATCAGGAAAGCCGTAAGGCTGACCGCGATTTTTTGCTTCGATTTCTTCTCGCAACTGCGAACAGAACGTGCTACACGTTAGGCACTCTGTCGCAAGCTCATCTTATTTGCGAAGCTTTTAAATTTATCAACGCTTTATCAGAAAAGAACCAAAATTTTAAATATTTTAGCGTAGTCAAATCTTATTAGCAAGCCTATCGTTGTAGCTTTGCTCGGCTATTTGCTCCAACACAGACGCCGTTTGTGTCCGCGATCGTAGTCGCTACTGAAGAGAGCGAAATTTGCAAAGCCTAAATTTATTTATTTTTTACGCATGGATGCTAAATTAACAAAATCAAAATTTGGAGGTAAATATGAAACAAATCCTATTTCTAGCAGTCTTATCGGCCTTTGCCTTTGGCATGGGCGATGCAAACCTGACCGGCAACGTAAAGCCAAGCTCCGAGGTCGTGCTCGACAAAGAGTATGAAAAATCGGCTAAAATTTTCAAACAAAGCTGCGAAAAAGGCAATATGTATAACTGCTATAATCTCGCCAACTTCTACAAAGAGGGTCGCGGCGTCGTAAAGAGCGAGCAAAACGCGATCAAATACTACGAAATTTCATGTAACGGCAAGCTGCCTTACGGCTGTTTCGCACTTGGCGAATACAATCTAAACGCTAAAAATTTTGAAAAAGCGGTAGAATATTTTAAAATTTCATGCGAGCTTAACGACGATAAGGGTTGTTTGAAGCTTGCGGAGGCTTATTACGTCGGTGAAGGCGTGGCAAAAGATCTTGAAAAGGCCAAAAATTTATCACAAAAAGCTTGTCAAATGGGAAACGACAAAGGCTGTCAGGCTTATGAGAATTTAAAATCAAGTGCAAATTAGGCTACATCGTAGCCTAACGCGTCAAAAAGATATCTTTTTTAAGATCGCAAATAAAATCACAAAAGCCAAGAAAATTCCGACAAGAATAACGTAATCAGACATCCTACCAACCTTTTATTTATTTGCGCTATTGTAACAGATTTTTAAAAAGACTGCAAAAAATATAGTCGCTAAGTATCTTATAACTCTAAATATCATAAAATACCGCCAAAATCAAAGGAAATTTATGAGTGAGAACGAGAGCCTTTTTATAAATCGCGAGCTTAGTTGGCTACGCTTCAACTCGCGCGTCTTAGCCCAATGTGAAAAGAACATACCGCTGCTTGAAAAGCTAAAATTCATAGCCATCTATACGACGAATTTAGACGAATTTTACATGATCAGGATCGCCGGGCTAAAGCAGCTTTTTGCCGCCGGTGTGGTGACTAGCGGAAGCGACGGCATGAGCCCGCTAGATCAGCTTCGTGAGATCAGAAAATACTTGCAAGAGGAGCAAAAGCTAGTCGAGGCACACTACAACAAGACTAAAGACGCACTGGCAAAAGAGGGTCTTCTCATCAAAAACTATGACGAACTTGATGACGAGCTGAAGGCGAAATGCGACGAATATTTTTTCTCAAATATCCTGCCGGTCATCGTGCCTATCGCGGTGGATACGACGCACCCCTTTCCTCACCTAAACAACCTCAGCTTCTCGCTCGCCGTAAAACTAGCCGACATCGAGCATCCTGAAATTTTAAAATACGGCATGATCCGTATCTCTCGCGTCTTGCCGCGTTTCACTCAGCCTAGCGAAAAGGTCTATGTGCCCATCGAAACCATCGTCCACCGCCATGCTGAGGAAATTTTCCCCGGCTACAAGCTGCTTAGCTCGTGTGCGTTTAGAGTCACCAGAAACGCCGACATCGTCATAGAAGAGGAAGAGGCGGATGACTTTATGATGATACTGGAGCAAGGGCTAAAACTACGTAGAAAAGGCGCTTTCGTGCGCATGCAGATAGAAAAGGACGCGGATAAGGACATACTTGAGTTTTTAAATTCTCATATGAAAATTTTCCATAAAGATATCTTTTTCTCAAATGTCCCGCTCACGCTCAGCTCACTTTGGCAGATCGCCTCAAATAAGGACTTTAGCCACCTGGCAAATCCTCCTTACGCACCAAAGACCTTGCCGCCGTTTGGCGAAGGTATCTCGATATTTGATGCTATCGACAAAGAGGACATCGCGATCATGCATCCTTACGAGAGCTTTGATCCGGTCGTTAGCTTCATCAAAGAGGCGAGCAAAGATCCCAAAGTCATCTCCATACGCATGACGCTTTACCGCGTGGATAAAAACTCGCCTATCATCCAGTCTCTCATAGACGCTGCCAGCGATGGCAAACAAGTGACCGTCATGGTCGAGCTAAAGGCGCGCTTTGACGAGGAGAATAACCTGCACTGGGCAAAGGCTCTAGAAGACGCCGGCGCACACGTGATATACGGCATTACAGGCTTTAAAGTGCATGCCAAAGTCTCTCAGGTCATCCGCCAGATCGGCGATAAGCTGAAATTTTACATGCATTTTGGTACGGGCAACTACAACGGCAGCTCGGCTAAAATTTACACCGATGTGAGCCTCTTTACTAGCCGCGAGGAATTTAGCAACGATACGACGACGTTCTTTCACATCCTCTCTGGCTACAATAAAAACCGCCGCCTAAAAACGCTCAGTATGTCGCCGTTTCAGATAAAAGAGCGTATCATAGAAAAGATAAAGATCGAGGCGTCCAAAGGCGCTCAAGGGCGCATAATCGCAAAAATGAACGCCCTTATCGACACGGACGTGATAGAGGAGCTAAGTCTGGCTTCAAACGCCGGCGTGAAGATCGATCTCATCGTGCGCGGAGTGTGCGGACTGCGCCCCGGTATAAATGGTAAAAGCGAAAATATCCACGTGCGCTCGATCATCGGTAAATACCTCGAGCACGCTAGAATTTTATATTTTAAACACAGCGATCCTAAAATTTACATCTCGAGTGCAGACTGGATGCCACGAAATTTAGAGCGCCGCTTGGAGCTGATGACGCCGATTTATGACGCGAGACTACAAGAGAGAATGCTTGAAATTTTAGAGCTTCAGCTAAGCGACAACGAGCTTGCCTTTGAGCTAAAAAGCGACGGCGAATATGAAAAAGTGGGCCGCAGCAGCGATGCAAAGGTCATAAACAGCCACGATGTCCTAGAAAACTATATCGCTAAAATTTATAGATCGCTCAAGAAAGATACCGACAAGGCAAAGGCCGATCTCATCGCGACGAAGTTATTAAAAGAGAGCTAAATTCGGCCCTTTGTGGCAGCAAATACTTCACAAATCTTATACGCTCCAGGAGCGACCTAGCGTAGACGCGGGCAGCGTTTCAAGGAAATCTTTTTGCTTCGCAAAAAACTACTCAGCCCCTGCGGGCTTCCCTAATTTTCGTCGGCAATAGCGTCGCTATTTTGCAAGCTTGGCTCTGGTTTTAGCTTCATGCTAGGAGCGGTCTTACTAAAATTTATGAGATCCTCTACGCTTTGGACGCTAAAAGGCAGCCTAGAGATGCAGATCTTTAAAATTTCAGTCGCTGCAACGGCGTCATTTAGGGCTCTGTGATGAGTATTGTTTATGCCAAGCAGCTCTTTTAGCGAGCCAAGCCCGTATTTTTGTGAGGCTATTGTTCTGCGCGAAAGATCGATCGTGCAAAGCTTGCGGTTTAAAAGCATCCCAAGCCCGATGTTGCTTAGGCTCTGCGAGATAAATCCATAGTCAAAATTTACATTATGCGCGACAAAAACGCTCGTACCAAGGAAAATTTTAAACCGCTCGAGTACGCTTTTAAGTGACGGTGCACCCATTAGATCGCTTTGGCTGATGCCGGTTAGCTGCGTGATGTTTTCAGGAACGAAAGGTGCATCGACAAAGCTTTCAAAACGCCCGATCTCTGCGCCGTTTTTTATCTTTAGCGCGCCTATTTCGATGATCTGACCGCTGGTTATGCCACCGCTGGCTTCGATATCCACGACACAAAATTCCTGCTGCGTTATATCTCTAAATCTAGTTTGCAGCTCGATCTCATTTTGCTCGTTTCTAACGATATCAAGCCCTAAAGTGCGCCAAAGCTCGATGTTTTTCACGTCTATGACGCCGACAAGCTCCTCTATATCTGAAAATTTCGATACGAACTCATGATAGCTCATGCTATGAGCGGCTAAAATGTTGAGTAAATTTTCCAGGCGCTGCTTTTGCGGTTTCAAAACTCAAGCTTTATCGCACGAATCGCTTGTTCGTAGGAATTTGACGAAAATATATAGTTGCCGGCGACCAGGATATCAGCGCCGGCCTCCTCGAGGTCTGGGGCGTTCAGCCCGTTTATACCGCCGTCTACTTCGATGAGGCATTTTGCGTTTTTTTTATCGATCATCTCGCGAAGAGCGCGGGTTTTTTCTATTACTTGCGGCATGAAGCTTTGCCCGCCAAAGCCAGGATTTACACTCATCAAAAGCACCATATCGACCTCGTTTATGATGTATTCGAGCGAATTTATCGGCGTATGCGGATTTAGCACGATGCCAGGATTCACGCCGTTTTTTCTGATATGGTCTATGAGGCGTAGCGGGTGCTTCTCCTCCTCGATATGAAAGGTGAGAAATTTAGGCTTAAGCGGCAAAAAAAGATCTGCAAAAAATGTATTATTTTCGACCATCAAGTGTATGTCAAGTGGCTTTGTAGCGGCCTTTGCGACGGCATTTACGACGACAGGCCCTATCGTCAAATTTGGCACGAAATGCCCGTCCATCACGTCTACATGAATGAGGTCACAGCCCGCTTCGCAGATCGCTTCTATCTCGGCCTTTAAATTTCCAAAATCAGCTGACAAAATACTTGGCGCTACATACATTTTAGCTCCTTATTTACTCACGAATATCATGCCAAATTCCTCGTCTTTGACATGTAGTTTTGCCAAAGCGCCCTTGCTGACACGATCGAAAAATCTCTCGTTTATGAGGATTTTAGGCATCGTGACCTTGACGCCTGGCTCTTTTTGCAAAAGAGAGGATAAAATTTTATTTACTATGATGCTAAAGACCTGAGAGTAACCGCTCAAATAGCCATTTTCTAAGTCTTTCGGCGCTAAAATTTTACAAATTTTCTCGGCTTTGTCCTTTTTTAGCCCCAAAATGAACCTCATCTCAAAATCACCGTAAAACAGCACGCACGCACGCACGAAATCGTTTTCGTTGCTCACGTCGTAGGTTTGCACCTTGGTATCGGCGCAAACTATCTGAGCGTTCGTAAGCGGCAGCAACGTATCGATCGTAGATGAGATGATGAAAGGCAAAATTTCAACGATATTTTTAGTGATGTGAGACGGGGCGATCTCAAATATCCGCTTTTTAAGATACACGGTCGAGTCATCGTCGAAAAACTCCTGCAAGCTCTTGTATAAAAGCATGTTTGCAGACTTTAGTCTATTTACAAGATCAATAGAGGTATTGTTTTGATTTAGCCCGCAGATACCAAGCAAAGCGCCAAACTGGGAGCTGCTTTGAGATAGCTTTATCAAAAATTCGCCGCCTCTGACGTTTAGCGCACTCGTTATATTTACCCAAAATATAAAAAATTTAAAGCCGATCTTTAGCATATTTTGATGATATTCTACGTCGAATTCCTCCACGAAATCAGAGTCCATTATGCCCTCTATGCGGTAGATCACGACATCGTCTTTTACGAAAGATTGTATAAATTTTCTGGGCGAGACGAGGTGAGTGCGTGCGCTTATGGCGTAAGGTCTATTTTTACTAACTCTTAAAAATTCTCTCAAATGTCCGGCGACCCTTGGCTTATAGCCGCGCTGGGCGAGCCTTTGAGCTATAAAGGCGCGATGCTCTTCGTTTTCGTTGAAAACGACTATCTTCTCATCTGCGTTCATCGCGATCTTGTTAAAAAACAGGCTCGCTATATCTTCGGTCTCAAAAAGCGAGAAATTTATGATCTTCGAGCTGGTCTTCATCATCAGCTCGAAAAAGCCCTCGTCATAGTCGCAAATGCCTATACGAGCGCCGGTTTGCTTTGAAATTTCAACCAGCTTGCCTATCATGCTCGCTAGACAAAGAGGGCTAAAAAACGTCACATCTTTTAAAGAAAGCAGGACACATGTCGTATTTCTGGCCTCGATAAGCTCGATATCTTTTTTACTCGGATGCTTGCCGAGGAAATTCCCCTCTAAAAATCCAAACGGGCGGATGATCGCCAAAGAGCCGTTAAATGTGAGTTTCATCGCTGCAAAGCCTTTTTGAGCGCGATCGTCATCTCCGCACTCGCATGGATGCTGACGTCTAAAATTTTGTTGAAACCAAAGTCGTAAAATTCAGGTTGGCAAAACTCGTAAGCAAGCAAAATTTTAAGATATCCCATCACCTCTATTTCCTTCATAGTAAGCTTTTGCATATCCCAGCCCGCCGCCTTACAAGCGGTATCAAAAAGGCTGATGTCGTAGCCTCTTTGTAAAATTTTATCGTAGCTGGTATCGGTGAGGGATATGATCTCGTCAAAGCTATACGAATAGCTTGAAAATACGAGCTCGCAAAGTATTATATTGATGAGCATATAAGAGGCTATGGTCAAATTTCGCTGATTTTTTAGCTGCAAATAGCCAAGGAGCTTGTTCCAATCAGATAGGAATTTAGCGTTAAATTCAGCAAGCTGCAAAGTGCTTATATCAAAGACCTTCCATTGTTTGGGGGTCTTTAAAAAGACGAAGTAAGAGTAAATAATCATCCTAAGCACGTCTACACCGAGCAAATGAGAGATCGCCACTATGTCTTTATCCTGCGTATCTACGCCAAAATCGGCCGCTCTAACAAGCGTCAAAAAATAGGCTCTAAAGGTCTTGTCGGCGCTGAAATTTTCAATTACGGCGGATATATCGCCGATGCTTAGTAGTTCCTCGCATCTATCGCTGGTTTCGTGAACGTTGAATATATTTTCTAAAATTTTATCGATCTGTTCTTGAGGGATCATCACAAACTCGGTTATTTAATTAAAATTTACGCGTATTTTATCTATTATTTTCTTAAAAAAGCGACAAGAAAATTTATCGTTTGAAAAATACTCTTTAAGCGTCGCTTTTGTTTATTTTAGATACAATCAGCAGAAATTTTTGTTTATAAGGAAAAAATATGTCAAGAAGATGCGCTATAACAGGCAAAGGTCCTATGGTTGGCAACAACGTAAGTCACGCTAACAATAAGACCAAAAGAAGATTTTTGCCAAATCTTAGAACTATCCGCGTTACGCTGGAAGATGGCACGACTAGAAAGATAAAAGTCGCCGCTTCTACTCTAAGAACGATGAAAAAGCAATCAAACTAACATGCAAAACAAGAGGAATTTATGTCTTTTCTTACAAGGCTTTTAAAATTCCTCAACTGGTCAAGCTCCTCTAAACCCGAAATAAGCCTCGATACCCAACTTTACGAACAGTTAAAACCTTTTAGATTTCCTCTGATAGCCGTTGTGCTTTTGCTACTTTTTGGCTCGCTCGGATATGTCTTTATAGACAATTTCTCCCTGATAGACGCCTTTTATCAAGCGGGCATGACATTTACGACAGTCGGCTTTACCGAGGTCGCACCTATAACGCCAAAGGGCAGGATATTCACCATCACATTCATTTTGATCGGCTTTATGATCTTCACGCTATCTATCGGCGTCGTAATCGAGGTCTTGAAAAGAGGCACGCTAATAAATATTTTAAAGGAAAGACGCATGCTTTATAAGATCGCAAGGTTAAAAAACCATTTCGTCATCTGTTACCACAACCTCTACACCATCGAGCTAAGCGCGGAATTTCGCGAAAATCACATCCCTTTTGTGGTCGTGGACGACCGAGAGGACTTGGCGGAGATCGCACAAATTTATAAATATCCTTATTTCATCAAAGCCCAGCCCCACACCCAGGTCGCATTTTTAAAGACTCACCTCTCAAGCGCGAAAGGCCTCATCACGCTTAGTCCAAATATCGCTGATAATATCGCCCTGATCGCATCCGTGCGCCTTTATGAAAAGGAAATTTCAAGACGAAAGCCATATCACATCATCACGAATTCAGATAGCGAGGACGATACTCAGCGTCTAAAAAAACTAGGTGCGGACAACGTCGTGAGCCCCTCTCGTCTGGTCGCTCAGCGACTAAGTGCGATGAGCGTGCGCCCCGACATGGAAAATATGCTCGAGCAGTTTTTATATAAGAAAAACTCTCCTATCGACATCGAGGAGATCTCGGTGCCTGACTACTCTTGGGTGCGTTTTAAGCGCCTAAAAGAGACGCATCTGCGAAATATCACAAACGCCGATGTCGTCGGTATCCGCGATATGAATAACAAATTTATCCCGATGCCAAACGGCGATACGCTCATAGGCACAGGCACGAAGCTTTTAGTCATCGGTACTGTCGATGGCATAAGGCTAACAAAGCGCGTCATAAAAAGCAAGCATAAACCGGAGGAATTTAAATATGTTTAAGATAACGCCTCTTGAAAACGGACTTGAAAATGTCGAGGGATTTTATTTTGGCGGGGTAAATTCCGGCTTTAAAAAGGACGCAAACGACCTTGGATTCATACGAAGCGACGAGCCGGTCGATGTCAGCGCTAAATTTACGTCAAACAAATTTAAAGCTGCACCGATCAGACATTTTTTAAAATATCCTCAAAATTTCAAAACGAATTTCATCTTGCTAAATTCCAAAAACGCAAACGCTATGACCGGTGAGTCCGGCGTTGAGGATATAAATTTTTTATTTAAAGAGCTCGAAAAAAACGTGAAATTCAGCCTTGTTGATCCGATCATGAGCTCGACTGGCGTCATCGGCTATAGGCTGGATACGGCGAAAATAGCGGCCGCCTTTAGTAAATTTGACTTTAGCTCACGCGACAGCGATGCCGTAGTAAGCGCCATAATGACGACTGACAGCTTCAAAAAGCAAGTCGCCTACGAGGTCACGCTCGAGGACGGATCAAAATTTAGCATCGCAGCCATTTGCAAGGGTGCCGGCATGATAAATCCCTGCCTGGCGACCATGCTTTGCTTCATCTTGACTGACGCAAATATCCCGAAAGCCGACATGGACGAGCTACTAGGTATCGCCTGCGAAAAAAGCTTTAATGCGGTAAGCGTCGATGGCGACACCTCGACAAACGACACGGTGATGCTGCTTACCTCAAGAAAGAGCGATGCCTACGATAAAGCCGCGTTTGCAAATATCTTAAATCTGATAACCAAAGAGCTATCGCTCATGCTGGTACGCGACGGCGAAGGAGCGAGCAAGGTAGTGGAATTTGAAGTAAAAGGCGCACTGGACGCCCAACAAGCCATGCACGCAGCAAAGGCGCTCTCAAATTCGCTTTTAGTAAAGACTGCGATCTTTGGCGAGGATCCAAACTGGGGGCGCATAGCCTCGACTATCGGCGCTAGCGGCGTAGAGTGCGACGAAGAAAAGCTAGTCATCTACTATGACGATGTGCTGGTTTATGACGCCACACACAAGGAGCTTGACAAGATCCGCGAGCAAGCCGCACACGCCGTGATGCAAAAGCCAAGCTACAAAATAAGCTGCGATCTTGGCATCGCAAAGGCTAAATTTAGCGCTTACGGCTGCGATCTGGGACACAAATACGTTAGTATAAACGCGGACTACCGCTCTTAGTCAAGCATTTACACTTCTTTGTTAAAATTTTTGAAATTTTTCAAAGGAGCTTTGATGTTACACGAATACACAGATCTCATCAACGAGCTAAAGCCGAAAGACGCTCGTTTCGCCGCACTATGCGCCAAACACGATGAACTAAACAAGCGCATAGACAGCAAAGACGTGCCTGACGGTGCCGAGCTTGACACCATGAAAAAAGAAAAACTCAGGCTAAAAGACGAAATTTACGCTGCGGTATTAAAATACAAAGAGACCCTCTAACTAAAGCGCCTTCTTTTGCGGGAGGCGCTAAATTCCACTTTATTTTATTAGACGCTATTTTTAAAAGTATTAATTTTCAAAATTTTAAGGCTTCGTTACAATATTTCATTGATTTCCAGATTTCAAAGCAGGAGAATGCGAACAGCATCCCTGTAAAAATCTTATGAAGCGACTCTATCGCCACCGATTTACAGGGAGGCGAAGCGACCGAGTAAAAAACGTGATACTGATTTTTCACAACGCTCCACTCGCAACCGCTAGCAGAAGTGAAGGAGTAAAAGTAGCTTGAAGGTATAGAGCCAAATTTAAATGACAAAAGAGCTTTTATATGATAAATTCCGGTTCAAATTTAGCACCGTTCACGCGCACGATGCGAGCCGGGATGCCAACCACCGTGGCGTTAGATGGGACATCTTTTAGCACGACGGAATTCGCTCCGATCTTGGTGTTTTCACCTATCGTGATAGCGCCTAAAATTTTAGCTCCGGCAGCGATAGTCACGCCATTTTTGACGGTCGGATGGCGCTTGCCGGTCTCCTTGCCCGTCCCTCCCAGCGTGACTTGATGATACATCATCACGTCATCGCCTATCTCGGCAGTCTCACCGATGACGACGCCCATGCCGTGATCTATGAAAAATCTTTTGCCGATCTTGGCACCGGGATGTATCTCGATCCCGGTCAAAAATCTAGCCATCTGTGAGATAAATCTAGCCAGAAAAAAGTGTCTTCGCAGATATAAAAAATGTGAAATTTTATGAAAAGCGACCGCGTGAATGCCCGGCGTATTTATCAAGATCGCTGCAAAACAACAATTTTTGACCGACGGATCTTTCTCGCGAACGACGCTGACTAGCTCTTTTAGACCATCCCACATAAATTTTACGCTCCGTAAAGCTCTGTGCTTAGGTAGCGCTCGCCGTTATCCGGAGCTACGAACAGAACTTTTTTGCCGGCTCCCAGCGCCTTTGCGACCCTTTTTGCCGCTACGTAAGCCGCACCGCCGCTGATACCAAGCATTATACCGTCGCTCTTTGCCAGCGCGCGCGAGCCGGACATCGCATCTTCGTTGCTGATCTTTTCGATACCATCAACGATACTCATATCCATCGTCGCCGGGATAAATCCGGGCGCTAGGCCTTGGATCTTATGAGGTCCAGGATTGCCGCCACTTAGAACCGGCGACGCCTCAGGCTCTACTGCGATAAATTTCGTAGCATAGCCCTTTGCTTTGAGCGCTTTTGCGACTCCGCTTATCGTCCCACCCGTGCCTACTCCGGCTACGAAAGCATCTAGGCTGGTAAAATCGGCCGCCACCTCTTCGCCTGTCGTCAGCTCATGCGCTTGCGGGTTGTATTTGTTTTCAAACTGGCTTAGCATCACGTGATTTGGCTGGCTAGCTAGCTCGTGAGCCTTTGCGATCGCGCCTTTCATACCGTTTGCCGCAGGCGTGAGCTCCAGACGAGCGCCGTAAGCTGCGACTATCTTACGCCTTTCGATACTCATGCTCTCAGGCATGCAAAGCACCACTTTATAGCCCAAAGATGCCGCCACCATCGCGATACCGATGCCGGTGTTCCCGCTAGTAGGCTCGACTATCGTATCGCCCTTTTTAAGAGTGCCGTCAGCTTGCATTTTTTCTATCATATTTAAAGCTATACGATCTTTGACCGATCCACCCGGGTTGAAAAACTCGAGCTTGGCGTAAATTTCAGCCTCATCGGCACCGGTTTTTAGCTTGACGACAGGCGTTTTGCCGATCGTTTGCGCGATATTTTGGTAAATCATCTTACCCTCCTTTAATATTAGGTATTTAGTTTGTAAATTTATCGTAAATTTTACAACCAAAATACAACGAGCCTAACCAGCTTCGCCAAGTATCGCCCTACCTCGTTCACTTAAAATTTTACCTTTGAAATTTTGCTTGCAAAATTCCAACACCAAAATGTGATAGAGCTTTAAAATTTCAACATCATCATAAATTTCATCGTCTAAAATCTCATAAATTTTAGAGTATTCAAGCCCGCTTAGCCACTCCTGTGCCTCGTCGTAGCTATCAAATTCATACCCCAAAAAACCTAATATCCTAAGCACATACGCGTCCACGACCATGACTGCCCTACCGCACGCATACGCCAAGATCGCGTCACAAGTCTCGGCCCCCACGCCCTTTACGCCAAGTAGCCACTCCCTGCTTGCATTTTCTTTAAAATTTTCAAAATCATCAAAGCTCTCTCGCATGGCTAGGCACAGTGCGCGAAGCCTCTTTGCCTTGGTATTGTAAAAGCCGCTTGGCTTGATCAGGTTTGCAAGGCTTGGGGTGTCAAGCTCACAGATCGCAGACAGGCTCATCTTGCCTGCATTTTTTAAATTTTCAAGCGCTTTTTCTACGTTCCGCCAGTTTGTATTTTGCACCAGCACAGCGCCCACGACGACTTCAAACGTCCCCTCATTAGGCCATTTTAGCTCCTTAAAATTTCGCTCTTTCATAGAATTTAGCAGCGCCACAAAAAGCTCGGTCGTCGTCATTTTAAATTTTCCTTAAAGGCTAGATAAAACTGCTTCGCCGTTCGTCCGCTACGGCTGGCACGAAGCGTCGCATAGTTTTTGGCGAGCTCGTGAAGCTTGTTTTTATCGCAGCGATGATCTTTAAAATAAAAGTCTACGATACGCAGATATTCATCAAAGCTGCCTTGGTAAAAACTTATCCAAAGTCCGAAGCGATCGGCAAGCGAAATTTTCTCTTGTACCGCGTCGCCGTGATGTATCTCGCCTTGAGAGATCAGCGTGTTTTCATTATCGCTTTTGCTCTCGCTCATCAGATGTCTGCGGTTTGAAGTAGCGTAAAACAGCACGTTGCTCGGGGCTTTTTGTATCGAGCCCTCCATGAGTGGCTTTAAAAATTTATACTCCTTGTTTCCATCTTCAAAGCTAAGATCGTCGCAAAAAATGATGAATTTAAACTCGCTTTCGCGCACTTCGTCGATGATGTCGGCTAAAAATCTAAGATCCTCAGAGCCAAGCTCGATGATACGAAGCCCGTGTTCGCAAAATTTAGTGAAAACAGCCTTTACCAGACTTGATTTGCCACATCCTCTCTCACCCCAAAGAAGCGCGTGATTTGCCCCTTTGCCGTCTAAAAAATTTTGCGTATTTTCTAAAATTTGTCTCTTTTGAGCCTCGATACCAAGCAGACTGCCCATATCTACGAAATCAATATCGCTAACAGCCACCAGCGCGCCCTTGCCGGCTCTAAAAACGGCTGCTTTTTGCTTCTTCCAGTCTATCATTTGGCCTCCTTTCTTAGATGGATCAAAATTTCATCTATCACGTCGTCATCGTCTTTGCTGCGAGATCTTAGGCGCACTTTTTCATCGTTTTTGCGCGTCAAAACGATATTTTGCTCGCTGTTTGAGATCGCCTTGTAGCCGCATTTTAGAGCTAAAATTTTGATCGCTATGAGGTCTAAAAACTGCTTTGTATAAACGTCCATCTTGCCAAATCTATCCTCAAGCTCATTTGCTATCTCGTAGACCGCGCCCACGCTCTCGCATTTGCTAAGACGCCTGTAAATTTCAAGCCTGAGGCGATCCTCGCGGATGAAGTCTTGGTTTAAAAAGGCGTTTATGCTTAGCTTTAGATCGATCTTGTCAAGCTTTGCGCTGTCGTTGTTTAAAAGCTTGTTTATCTCGTCTTCAAGCATCTTTAGATAAAGCGAGTAGCCGATAGCCTCGATGTGTCCGCTCTGCGCCTCGCCTACGATATTGCCGCCACCTCTGATCTCAAGGTCATGATAGGCTAGTAGCGAGCCGGAGCCCAAAAACGAGTTGCTCTCAAGTGCCAATAGACGCTTCAGCGCATCGCCTCCCAGCGCGTCCTTGTCCTCGACTAAAAAGTAACAATACGCCTGTTTGTCGCTCCTACCGACGCGTCCACGCAGCTGATGCAAGTCGGCCATGCCAAATTTATTTGCATTTTCGATGATGATGGTGTTTGCGTTTGGCAGGTGGATGCCGCTTTCTACTATGCTCGTGCAAAGCAGCACGTCGTATTCGCCACGCTCGAATTTCATCATCTCGTCCTCGGTGGTTTTGGCGTTTATCTTGGAGTGAAGCACGAGGATGCGGATTTTAGGTAAAATTTTACGTAAATTTTGCGCGGTCTGCTCTATGTCTGCGATATGGTTGTGGATATAAAATGCCTGTCCACCGCGTCTCATCTCACGCATGAGGGCCTCTTTAACGACCTTTTCGTCCCACTCTCTCACGCTCGTTCGCACATCGAGCCTAGAGCTTGGCGCAGTGGCTAAGACCGAGTAGCTTTTTATCTTGCTAAGCGCCATATTCAGGCTCCTAGGGATCGGTGTGGCGCTCATGCTCAGGATATGAGAATTTGCCGAGACCTCTTTTAGCTGCTCTTTTTGTTTGACGCCAAATTTATGCTCCTCATCGATGACGATGAGCCCGACGTTGTTCGCCTTTACGCCTAAAAGCGCGTGAGTACCGACGCACACGCAAGGTTCGTTGTCTTTTAGCGCCTTTAACATCGCTGATTTTTCCTTAGCGGATGTAAATCTATCGAGCCTGAAAATTTTGACGCCAAAGTCCGCGAACCGCTCCTTTAGGCTCTTATAATGCTGCGCGCTAAGAAGCGTGGTCGGCACGAAAAAGAGCGCGCTAAAGCCTGATTTGACGCAGGCAAATATCGCGCTCATCGCGACCTCCGTCTTTCCAAAGCCAACATCCCCGCTTAAAAGCCTATCCATGACTCGCGCGCTTTTTAGATCGCTCATTATCTCCTCGACCGCTTTTTGCTGATCGGTAGTGTAGTCAAATCCTGCGTTTTGCACGAATTTTAGATATTCAAGATCGTTTTTTTCTATCACTTTGCCAGCTATGAGCTCGCGCTTTGCAGCCATAGCGACGATCTTTGAGGCGATGACGAAAAGCTTCTCGCGCACCTTCTCTTTTATCTTTGCAAAGCTTGCCTTTCCTAGACGGTCCAGCACCGCGACCGAGCCGTTTTGCGCGATGTAACGATCGATCAGGTTTAGATGCTCTACCGGTAGCAGCAGCTTATCGTCGTTTTGATAAGCGATCACGACGAATTCTTTCGTTGCACCCAAAACGGTTATCTTTTCAAGTCCTAAAAACCTGCCTATGCCGTAGTCCTCGTGCACTACGTAGTCGTTTATCTTTAGCTCGTCCACTACAAGGCTGGCACGCTTTACGCGTCTTTTTTTCTCAAATTTATTGAGCGAAACGATGATCTGCTCGTTCGAGGTCAAATTTAAAACGAGCGGGCTTTGCACGAACTGCACGTTTTTAAAGCGCCTTAGATCAAACTGGCTAAAAAGCCCTTCGTTGCGCGCCAGGACGCTGATCTTTTTGTTTTGATTGAGCTCGAAAAAATCATCGTTTAACGTAACGACCAGGTCTTTATAGACTTTGGCCTCGGGTAAAATTTTAAATTTTTCAAGCCTCTTTGCATCGTCTGCAAGCTCGCTAAGATCGATCTTTTTAACGAGTTTGCACTCAAATTCGGCCAGATAATCGCCAAAATCATCTATCGCCCAAAAACCCAGCGAATTTAGATCGTTCACCAAAGCGTCCGTTTGCATCCGCTCTATCTTTTGGCTCACGTCTTCAAACTCAGCCTTGCTTAAATTCGCGATAAACGGCGTTATCTCCACGCTTTCTAGCTCCGTTTTCGAGCTTATTTGCGTGGCGGTGGAGTAGTTTCTGATACTCTCGACCTCATCGCCAAAGAGCAAAATTCTGACCGGCTCGTTCATATTTACGCCGTAAATGTCGATGATCTCGCCTCTAAGGCTAAATTCTCCCGCACCTTCGACGATATCAACGGCCTCGTAGCCAAAGCGCATGAGCTCGTCTGCAAGCTCGTTTAAATTCAGCTTTTGACCGAAATTTATCGTCCTGCTTTGTAGGTGTTTTGCCTTTGGCAGGCGGTTTAGCAGGGTGTGAAAGGGGCTAATTATGAGCTTTTTGCCGTTAAATTTATAATAAGCGCTAAGCACGCTTGAAATTTCAAAAAGCTCCTCGCTGAAGCTTCGCAGATCGTCGCCAAAATGCGCTCTAAAATCAGGTAGTCTAAATGCTTTAAAGCCGGCAAATTCCGCCGCATCGGCGCATAGGCTCGCCTCTTTGTCGTCCTCGCAGATCAAAATTTGAGCGTCGTTTTTTAAAAGATATTCATAGACCCTTGCTTGCATAATAATCCCTCAAAAAGGCCTCCACGAGATAAAACGAGCCAAAAGCGAGGTAGGTTTTGCCGTTTCTTGCGGCTAAAATTTCAGTCATATCGCTTCTGGCAAAGTCACGATAAGGCAAATTTAGCTGCGTCAAGGCCTTTTTTATGTGCTCGCCGCCAAGCTCTCTCTCCTCGCTTTTGTAATCATACACCAAAACGCTTGATACGACGGGCTTTAGCGCACTTAGGACCGCTCTAAAGTCCTTGTCTAAAAAGGAGTTGTAAATGAGCGTGAGCTTCTTACCTTTGAAATTCCTAGCGATAGCCTGCGCGCCAAGCTCGTTATGTCCGACATCAGCGTATAAATTTCGCGCCACCCTCTCGCACCTTCCGCCAAGATCTAACGCGCCTAAATTTTTCATATCAAATTTTACTCCAAGCTGTCTCGCCGCTGCAGCCGCCAGAGTCAAATTCGAGATCAAAAAATCAGGCAGATCAAACCTTTGCGCGTAGTCTAAAATTTCATTTTTTTCATCAAGGTTTAAAATTTCAGAGGCGAAATTTAGCTTTGCACGCCTAGTGCGGGCGATATCAAGCGCCACTTTCAGGCTAGTCTCGTTCATCGTATCGTTTAGGATATTTGTATCGCTCATGGCGTTAAATTTCGTGAGCGATATCCGCTCTATCGTATCTCCTAGCATCGCCATGTGATCAAGCCCGATCGGCGTAAAAAGGCTCAAAATTTTATCATACACGTTCGTAGCGTCGAATTCTCCGCCCATACCCGCCTCGCATACGAAATAATCGCACCCCTCAAAGAGCACCGCAGCAAGCAAGGTAGCGTATTCAAAGTAGCTCGTTTTTATCTTAAATTCGTCGCTTAATAAATTTTGCAATCTCTCATGCGCCGCCTCTAAAATTTCATCGCTCGCCACGCAGCCGTTTAGCCAAAATCGCTCGTTAAATTTAAAAATATGAGGACTGGTGTAATGCCCGACGCTAGCGCCCGTACTTCTTAAAATTTGAGCCAAAAAGCGCCCTGTCGAGCCTTTGCCGTTCGTGCCGATGACGTGAATGATCTTAAAGGGCTTTAGCGCGCCTTTGATACTACGAAAAGCGCGTGGCATGCGGGTATAGTCGATCTCTTTGTAAAATAGAGGCTTGCCCTCTAGGAATTTCTGAAGCTGCATAAAATTTAAAACCTAGCCGATTATCTTTGGCATGACTTGGTTGCGACCGCCTTGTTTTGCGGCGTATAGCATCTTATCGGCATTTTCAAGCGTCATCGTATCGCTTAAATTCGCACTTCTGGTTGCCACGCCGGAGCTTATGCTGACCTTTATCGTCTCCGTTTTATAAATAAATTTGAAATTTTCTATCATCAAGCGAAGCTTATCAGCAAATTTCACTCCGTCATTAAGGCTCGTGCTAGGAAGCAAGATCACGAATTCCTCCCCACCGTATCTGCCGATAAAGTCTATCTTTCTGGCGTGTTTTTTGAGCACCTGTGCGACGGAAGAGAGGATGACGTCCCCGGCCTCGTGTCCGTAGGTGTCGTTGATCTTTTTAAAAAAGTCGATATCCACAAAGCAAATGGAGTAGTCCGTCCCATAACGCTTGTAGGCTTCCTCTATCTTTTGTATCTCGCTCATCAGCGCACGTTTAGTCGCTACCTTGGTCAAAAAGTCCTCTTTACTTTCAAGCTTGGCTGCGGCGAGCTCTATTTCGAGGGTATTGACCCTATCTTGCAGCTGCGAGATGGTCGCTTGTTTGCTGTTCATCTCGACGCCAAGCTCGCGGCTTTCTATCTCTAGCGCACCGGCGATCTCGATGAGCATATTTTTGACCTGATCTATGCTGCTTGAGTTTAGATTTATGCCTTTTAGGTCATTTTTGATGGTTTGCACTTTTATGGAATTTGTCTGCGAGCTAACGGCGATCTCTGAGATCTTCTCGCCTATGCTTTGCAGGACGCTATTTAGCGAGCCTACTTTTTCTATTATCTCGGCCCTGTCCTCTTCTATCCTGCGATCGACGAAGTTTTTTATCTTGTCTTGAAATTCAGTGCAGTTTAGACTGGCCGGATTTTGCTTTATGATATCTTTTAACGAGTGAAGCTCGCCTGCAAGCTCTTTGGTGATAGAAGGCTCTAGTGAAAACATTATGAGCTCGGCTAGTTTAGCCGCCTCACAACCCTCGTCTTTTATCATCAAAAATTTCTCAAGCTCGGCGCTCATCGTCTCAAGGTCATCAAAGTCATTGACGCCGTAATATTTCATAAAATCAAGAAATTCGTCATTATATGAGCTGATGAATTCAAACCACTTCTCGCACATGGCTTCAAGCGTCTTTTCATCGTATTTTTTCGCCAAAAGCTGCATACCTTGCTCCGCTAGAGCCTTGGCTTTTTTATTATGCAGTATGGATATGGCTTGTAAAATTTTTCTGGCAAACGAGTTTAGCGCCTGAGTCGTCTTTTTATCCTCGGCGGAATTTGGAGCGCTTTGCGAGGCGTTCCTACAAAGCCTAGCTATCATGAACGCGACGAATTCATCGATCGTTTTGATATTTAGTCCCAAGGCTTGGTTTTTGTATTCGCCGCTTAGTCTGGAGATGTATTTTTCTATTTTCTGGCTCTCTTCGGTGGTAAAGCCGTGTTTTTTTGAAATTTCATTGAATATATCGGTGTAGTTTTCAGGTGTCAGCATCAAATGGCGGTTTTTTATCTCGCCAAGCGCCTCTTTTACGATCTGACTAACGGTTATGGCTGCCATTTTTGTATCCTTTTACTGCTAAATTTGCGATGTATTCATCAAACGCCTCTTTGGAGGCCTCTTTTATAGCCTCGTATTTATCTGTATCACTGATGACACTATCTGCGTATCGCATGCTTTTTTGACGGCGTGCGACGCTAAAGTCGTATTCGCCGCTAGCAGGTATATCTACCACTCTTCCGTCTTTGAATTTCGTCTTGTAGTTGAGATTTAAAATAGCCTTATACGATGTGATATAGCCCTTTTCGTCATAAACCGTAGCTTCGTAGCTTAGCGATTTTATAGATACGATTATCGATGTGTCCGCGTTTTTATCGTCGCTTAGGGATCTGTTTAGCCTAGCGACCATGCCCTCTTTTACAGCGTCTTTTATCCACACGCTGTTTTTAGGCTCGGTTTTACTTATGATGACATCGACATATACGCTCTCACCCATGATGTCTTGCGTGATTTTTGAAACGGGCTTATACCCGCATCCTGCGATGAGTAAAGCTATGAAAATTCCTAAAATATACCTCAAAATTTATCCTTTGACGACTAAATTTACAAGCTTTCCTTTGATGTAAATTTCTTTTATTATCTCTTTACCTTCTATCCATTTTGCAACGCTGGCTTTAGCGGCCTTTAATACATCAGCCTCGCTAGCATCGGCGCTTATCTCAAATTCAGCTCTTTTTTTACCGTTTACGGTGACGGCTAAATTTATCGCATCTTTCACAAACACTTCGTCTAAAATTTCAAGCTTTGTAAAATTCTTGCGTCCAAAAAGCTCCTCGCTAAGCTCATTTGCGATATGCGGGACTATAGGCTCAAGCAAATTTAAAATAATAAAAAAGCCCTCGGTATCGACATCGTCGTTGTCCTGAGCATTTAGAGCGTTTAGCGCCTCCATGCAAGCAGCGATCAAGGTATTAAACGCAAACGTTTCGTTAAACACCTCGCTTGATTTTTTAAGCGCCTCATAGACCTTCATGCGCGCATATTTTTCGTCTTTGCTTAAATTCGCATGCTCGATAGCAGGCAAAATTTCACTTTTTTTGATGGTTTTGGCCTTGTCCCAAAGCCTGTTTAAAAAGCGATACACCCCCTCGACCGCACTATCGTTCCACTCGAGCTCCTTTTGCGGAGGAGCGGCGAAAAGTATGAAAAGGCGCGCCGTATCGGCTCCGTATCTGTTTATGATATCATCGGGATCTACTACGTTGCCTTTGCTTTTGCTCATTTTTTTACCGTCTTTTAGCACCATCCCTTGAGTCAAAAGGTTGCTAAAAGGCTCATCGTCCCTTAAATACCCTAAATCTCTAAGCACTTTTTGAAAAAATCTCGCGTACAAAAGGTGCAAGATCGCATGCTCGATGCCGCCGATGTATTGATCCACGCTCATCCAGTAATCAACGCTCTTTTTATCAAAAGCCGTCTCCTGCCAAGTCTTTTCGTCGCTTGCAAATCTAGCAAAATACCAGCTGCTCTCGACGAAAGTATCCATCGTATCGGTCTCTCTCACGGCATCGTGTCCGCATTTTGGGCATTTTGTGTATTTCCAAGTAGGATGTTTGTCCAGTGGGTTGCCCTCACCAGTTATCACCACATCATCAGGTAGCGCGATAGGTAAATTTTGCTCATTTTCAGGCACTACTCCGCACTGCGGGCAATGCACTATCGGTATCGGCGCACCCCAATACCTCTGGCGTGAGATCCCCCAGTCACGTAGCTTATAGTTTGTTATCCTTTTGCCAAGCCCGTCTTTTTCGAATTTTTCTATTATCGTTTGCTTGGCTTGCTTGGTTTCAAGTCCGTTTATAAGCGGCGAATTTATGGAAATTCCATACTCGGCGTTTGCTTTGTCCGTGTCAAATTTGCCCTCTTTTGGCATGACGACCTGCTTTATCGGCAAGCCAAATTTACTCGCAAACTCATAATCTCGCTGATCATGCGCCGGAACGGCCATTATCGCGCCGCTACCGTAATCAGCCAAGATGAAATTCGCCACCCAAACGGGTACTGGCTCGTTTGTGAGCGGATGAAGCACATAAATATCCAAAAATACGCCGTCCTTGTCGCTAGCTTGGCGTTCGCGCGGGCTTTGATTGAGGATCGATCTTATCTTGGCTTTCTTTGTATCGTCTAAAATTTCGCTACCCAGCAAAGCCCTAACTACCTTATGCTCTGGTGCCAGTGCGACGTAGCTCACGCCGTAGATCGTATCCGGGCGCGTAGTAAACACTTCAAATCCGTCGAATTTACCGCCCAAAGCACGGCTCGAAGCATCATCAAGGTAAAATTTAAACTCAAGGCCCGAGCTCTTGCCGATCCAGTTTTCCTGCATCGCAATGACTTGATTAGGCCATTTTCCCTCAAGCGTTTTAAGATCGTTCAAAAGCTCCTCGGCGTATTGCGTGATCTTGAAATAATACCCCGGGAATTCGCGCTGGACGACCTCGTTGCCACATCTCCAGCAGCATCCGTCCTCTACTTGCTCGTTTGCGAGCACGGTTTGATCATGCTCGCACCAGTTTACGATCGCACTTTTCCTATAAATCAGCCCTTTTTCAAACATCTTTATAAAAAAGCTCTGCTCCCACTTGGTATAAAGCGGATCCGAAGTAGCGAGCATCCTTCTATCGGAAAATGAAAAGCCAAGACTGGAAAGCTCTTTTTTCATATAGTCGATATTTTCATACGTCCATTTTTTAGGATGGATCTTGTGCTTTATCGCAGCATTTTCAGCAGGCATGCCAAAGCTGTCAAAGCCTATGGGATGAAGCACGTTAAAGCCGTTTTTGCGGTAATAACGCGCCAAAGCGTCGCCGATAGAGTAGTTTCTCACGTGTCCCATGTGTATGCGTCCGCTAGGATAAGGAAACATCGAAAGGATATATTTTTTTGGCAAAGTGTAATCGTCTTTTGGCTCGAATTCACCGTTTTTATGCCAAATTTCCTGCCATTTTTTCTCGATTTTCGCGGCTTCGTATTTTGAATTTTGAGCCATTTTATCTCCTAAAATTCCTCTTGTGTCTTGGCTGATTCTATCAAAACGAGCACAAGCGAAAAGATATTTGCGATCACGGCACCGATGACAAGCGAGTAGCAAAGCACCGCATTGCCCGATACTTGCAGTATCACAAAGGCCGGTATCAGGTGCAAATCAGCCACAAGCGAGCTGGCAAAAAGCTCGGCCGAGAGCAAATTTTTAACACCGATCTTAAGCAGTGTCGAGACTAAATTTATACTGGCCGCGACAAACAGTGCGATCTCGTTTTTATCGTATAAAAATTCCACCGCCGTCGTAAGGCTCATCAAAGCAAAAAATATGTATATGACTTTTCCCCAGTTCATCTTAGCTCCTTACACAACACCTTTTTCAAACATGGCCCGCTCTCTATCGCGTTCTTTTTTATCCTTTTGCTTTTGCGCCTCTTTAGCTCTAAAATGCTCGATGCTAAATTTAAACCAAATAAGCAAAGGCGAAGAGATATAGATTGAGCTTATCGTTCCTATGACGATGCCTACGATCAAAACGAAAGAAAATCCATGTATCATGTCTCCACCAAACAAAAATAACACCAAAACCGTCATCATGGTAGTCGCTGAGGTCAAAATAGTCCTTGAAAGCGTTGCCGAGACGGACTCGTTTATCACGCCCTCGATATCTGTCCTCTTGCTACTTTTTATGCCCTCTCGTATACGGTCAAAAATGATGATCGTATCGTTTAGCGAGTAGCCAAGCACGGTCAGTATCGCGGCCAGGGTGTCTAAATTTACATCTATATCAAAAAGCGAGATCGCTCCCATGGTGATGATGATGTCATGTATCTCAGTCGCGATCGCCGCAAGAGCGAAACGCCACTCGAAACGAAATGCGATATAAATGAGCACCGCACCAAACGATATCAGGATCGCCATTAGGCCTTTTTCGCGCAGCTCGTCGCCTACTTTAGGTCCGACGATATCCACGCGGCGCACCTCGACGTTTCCGGTATCTTTCAAAAGCTCTTTTACGGTCACTCCTATATCAGAGCCTAAATTTGAGCTGGAGCCTGAAAATCGCACTACGACCTCATCTGTCGCACCAAACTCCGTAACGGAAGCATTTTTTAAAATTTCATTTGACGCAAAAGCCTCGCGAATTTTATCAAGCGGCGCTTTGGTGTCGTATTTTAGCTGAATGAGCGTGCCGCCCGAAAAGTCGATACCGTAGTTTAGCCCCTTAGTAGCCAGTAAAAATATCGAACCGACAAACAAAATGAGGCAAAATACGACCGAGACGAACCTAAATCTCATAAAATCATAAACTCTAGCCTTTGTAAAAATTTGCATCCCTAGCTCCTTTTATAACCAAACCAAAGGCTTGTGTTTCCGCTTTTTTCGATCTTTTCCATAAAGGCGTCAAACATACCGTGAGTGCCTAATATCGCCGTGATCATCGAAGCGATGATGCCGATACTCATCGTGACGGCAAAGCCCTTTACCGGCCCAGTGCCGTAAGCGTAAAGAACGGCGACGGTTATGATAGTCGTTAAATTCGCATCTATGATCGCGCTCATCGCATGTTCATAGCCCTTTTGCACGGCCGTTTTGACGCTGGCACCGTCGCGCAGCAGCTCCCTGATACGCTCGTTTATGATGACGTTAGCGTCCACCGCCATACCAATAGTAAGCACTATACCGGCCATTCCAGGCAGTGTGAGCGTCGCACCAAAAAGTGCCATCACAGCGACAAGTATCACGACGTCAGCGATCAAAGCGATGTTTGCAAAAACGCCTGAAATCCCATAATAAACAAGCATGAAAAGCACGACTGCTATCGATCCTGCCGCTAGCGCCATCATGCTTTGATTTATGCTCTCCTGCCCCAAAGACGGGCCGATACTGCGTTTTTCCAGCATCTTTACAGGGGCTAATAACGCACCGCTTCTAAGTGCGATCGCTACGTCGTGAGCCTCATCAAGCGTGAAACCACCGCTTATCTGACCGCTACCGCCGCCTATTCGCTCGTTTATCACAGGGGCTGAATACACCTTACCATCAAGCACGATAGCAAGGCGTTTACCGACATTTGCCCCGGTAAAATCGCCAAATATCCTAGCTCCTTCGGAATTTAGAGTGAAATTTATGATAGGCAGGTTATTTTGCTGAGAAAATGCGACCTTAGCGTCGGTGAGCATCGCCCCGTCTAACACGGGGATGTTTTTAAGCACGTATTTTATGTGATCGTCTTTTGCGTCCGGATATATGATATCGCCGTAGCTCTCGGCCTCGGCAGGGCTCATAGTCCTAGCTTGATCCTGCCTCTTGTCATCGACAGCCATCAGCTGAAGGTGCGCGGCTTTTGCGATGAGATCGCGCGCGCGCTGCTCGTCATCAGCCGTTTTGATACCTGGAAGCTCGACTAGGATGTTGTCTTTGCCCTGCCTAGCTACGGTCGGCTCTGCGAGGCCAAACTGATCGAGCCTGTTTCGTATAGTCTCTACTGCTTGAGAGATGGCGTATTCTATCGTATCGGCGCGCTCTTTATCCGTAAGGGTGATCGTATAAGAAAGCCCGTTTTTTTCGACGTTGATACCGTTTATCTCTTTTAGAGCCGCATCTACTTTAGACACCTCGTCATTGTCAAGGAGCGCAAATTCCACGCTATCTTCTTTTATTTTAAATTTATCGATGAGCACTTCTTCTTTTTTTGCGTAGTAGTTGATGCTGCCGGCGATTGATTTGATCTTGGAGTGGATCGCTTCGTCGGTCTCTACGCCAAGGAGCATATGAAGACCGCCTTGCAAGTCAAGACCAAGCGAAATTTTAGCTCCGCTTTGAGTTTGCAAAAAAGATGGCATCGAAAAGCCAAAGCCAAAAACTAAGGCGATCAAAAGTATGATCAGCCTATAAGTCACCCTTGCACTACGCATTTGAGACTTCGATCTTTCTTGCGATAAATTCTCGTGAGACGCGCACGATTACATCGTCGTTAAGCTTAACTTTGATAAAATCCTCTTCTGGTTTTATCACCTCGCATATCAGTCCGCCGTTTGTGATGATCTTATCGCCTTTTTCAAGCTCGGAGAGCATTTTGGCGTGCGCTTTTTGCTGTTTTTGCTGAGGCCTGATGACCAAAAAATAAAATATCGCGAAAAGCACGATTAGAGGCAGTAATGAAGCTACGAAATTTCCTTCTTGCATGGTGTTCCTTGTGTTTAAAATTTTTAAACAGACATTTTAGCACTAAAATTATAATAAAAGCCTTTGTCGGTGCATTTTTGCTCGCAAATTTTATTTTTTTAAGCCTATTTGAAAATTCTATTGCGGATTTTTGCTCGCCGTTTCTCACACTAGTTGGCATTTATATCATCATAAATTTGCCACGCGCTGGCTTTTTTGCAGCTGGATTTTTCACAGGGATTTTGTGGTTTTATTGGATCAGTTTTAGTTTTATTTACTATGAGTTAAGCTTTTTGATACCTTTTGTGATCCTTTTTATCGGGCTGATTTACGGGCTGATTTTTTGGCTGGCAAGCTTTCCGAGCTTCGTTGCCCTGCGCGCCGTGATGCTCTTTTTGGTTAGTTACATCCATCCGTTTGGCTTTAACTGGCTAAACCTCGAAGCGACCCTTGTTTTAGGTATTTTCGAGCCTAGCGTGCGCGGACTTATCTTTGTATTTTTAGCGGCGATCGCTCTGGCATGTTTGCCAAAATTTTACAAATTTATAGCCGCTTTTGCCTGCCTAGTTTGTGCTTTGCAGTTTCACACGCCAGATTACAAGAGCTTGTCCTTTAAAATCAAGCTTGAAAACACGCAAATTTCGCAAGATTTAAAATGGCAAAAGGAGATGAAAAACGAATTTATAAATGAAAATTTAGCCCTGATTGAGCGTGCCATAGATGAAAATTTTACCGCTGTCGTGCTGCCCGAGAGCGCGTTTCCTCTTTTTATGACGCATGAGAAAAATTTAGTAGCCGAGCTGAAAGAAAAATCGCGCCAAATCACGATAATCGCGGGCGCGCTGGCATACGAAAACAAGCTTAGCTACAACTCGACCTTTGTCTTTGCAGGCGGGCAGATGACGCGGCTGGATAAATTTATCCTCGTGCCTTTTGGTGAGGAGATCCCGCTACCAAAATTTATAAAAGATACGATAAATCGGCTTTTTTTCAGCGGCGCGAGCGACTTTGCCACGGCTAGCTCAGTGAGCGACTACGAGCTAGCAGGTGCGAAGATCCGCAACGCGATCTGCTACGAGGCGACGCGAGATGAGCTTTTTAGCGGAGAATTTGACGCGATGATCGCTATCACAAACAACGGCTGGTTCGTGCCTAGCACCGAGCCTACGCTGCAACGCCTGCTACTAAAATACTACGCCACCAAATACGCCAAAGCGATATACCACAGCGTAAATGGCTCGCCATCTGAAATCATAACGCCTAAAATTTCGGTGTTTGATAAATTTTAAAGAAGTAAATTTAAGCCTGTCATGTAGTGAGCGAGTGTGTTTGCAAATGCGAACAGCATTTGCTACACGAGCGAAAAATAGTAAGGTGGAGTAGGTAGCGATACTTGAATACTTGTCGCATTTTCCCATAAACAGAACCCTTGTCCGCCCCCTATAAAATTTAGACTCTGTTATAATAAATCATTGATACCCATTTCGCTTCTGCTTTAAAGTTGCAAACGAAATGAAGCAAAAACCCTGTTCGCTCCGCAAAGCGCCGAACATAGCACGATTTTTTGCTTCGTTACACCCGCAACTGCGAGCAGACCGCGGTCAGCTACCGCTTCCCTGTCCTCGTAGTGAAGTCTCGTTACGAGTGCATAGCACGAAGTAAAAATCGGCGGTGATAGCGTCGCTTCACAAGGTTTTTACAGGGATGCTGATCGCATTCTCCTGCCTTGAAAGCTAAAAATCAATAAAATATTACAACAAAGCCAAAATTTACAAAATTTAAATCACTAAATTTTATCAGCTAAATTTAGGCGGAGGAGTTTCACTCCACCCCGCCTTTGACGATCTTTCTTATCTGCATGAAATGTGGCTTTACCGCTTTAAAAAACGGATGATCGCTGTTTGCATCCATCGTCTCACCAAAGAGTTTTAGTGCGGTAAATGCACGCTTTGCCACCTCGCCGTCAAGCTCAAATTTCGCACCCATTTTTTCGATGACGGTAAAAATTTCATCGTGCGTTTGCATATCGAAATTTATGCTTTTATCCTGCGCGTTGCCCTCTTTGTCCTCTACGTAATCAACCTTAAATTTATACTTATGCGTTTTCAAATAAGAGCCTTAAAGGTATCGACCGCATCAAGCTTTTCCCACGGATATTTGGCGTTTCCAACCTGTCCTTTGGCTGCAACTTTGGCGTATAAAAATGTATCTTTGCCGGGCTTATCAAGCCCAAATTTATCAGTTATCCAGCGTGGCGTGAGCGGGAATGTCTCGCTTACAAATTTTGACAGCTTATCATCATCCACGCCCGCTACGTGAGTGCCCATAGTATCGACGCTAACAGATGTCGGCTTTGCCACGCCGATAGCGTAGCTTAGCTGGACGATGCACTTTTTAGCAAGCCCTGCTGCGACGATATTTTTTGCTATCCAGCGAGCCGCGTAAAGTCCGCTACGATCGACCTTTGTGTAGTCCTTGCTAGACTGCGCGCCCCCACCTATAGGAGCGTATCCGCCAAAGCTATCGACGATGAGTTTGCGTCCAGTTAGACCGCTGTCGTGAAGCGAGCTGTGATTTACGTAGCGACCTGTCGGGTTGATGTAGATGAGCGTATTTTGCTTGTCATAAAGCTCCTTTGGCAAGCCTGCTTCGTCGATCAAATTTTGCACCAGCGCTCTTAGTTCTTCGATCTTCATCGTCTCGACGCAAGGAGCGGAGACCACGATCGTGTGGATGCGCTGCGGGCGGCAATTTTCAAAGTTGTCCTTCGTGCCATAATCGATCGTGACCTGCGTTTTTATATCCACGCCCAGTTTGTCGGGATTTGCTTTGGCAAATTTATAAACTTTATCGCAAAGCATCCTCGCATACGTGATCGCAGCCGGCATAAATTCCTTCGCCTCGCAGCTTGCAAAGCCAAACATAATGCCTTGATCTCCCGCGCCGATCTCGCCGCCACTTTGATCCACGCCTTGATTTATATCGCTACTTTGCTGATTGATGCAGACCTTGACCTCGATGTCGTCGGGGTGTAGGCACTGCTCTTTTGTGAAATTTGACTTACCGTCGTAGCCGATGTGCGCAAGTGCCTCTTTTACGATATGCTCGTAGTCGTGAAAGGCAAGCTTGACCTTTGAGTTTATCTCGCCACCGATGATGATGTTTTTACCCGCGACAAAGACCTCGCTCGCGACGCGTCCGTTTGGATCTTGCGTCAAAATCGTATCGACGATACTGTCTGCGATGATATCCGCGCATTTATCGGGGTGACCTGGGCTAACTACTTCTGAGGTAAATAAATACATAAAATTTTCCTTTTTTCGATAATTAATCTCGTGATTGTAACATTTCATAATAAAATTCAGATTAATCAAGTATGAATTTTAAAACTTTCAGCTTTTTTGGCTATACTTTGAGCCAATAAATTTAAAACAAGGCGTAAATGATGATAAGCAAACTAACCAAACGTTATGCTGATGGGAATTTGATAGTCCAAATTCTCGTCGGCATAGTCTTAGGCATAATCGTAGGCTTTTGGACGCACCAAATGGTAGCCCCTTTCAACGAGCTCATCAAAAACGGCGTGACCGATGCCGTACAATTAGACGCCGTTAAAGGTGCAGCCCAAATGGCAAATAGCATAGCAAACGGCATAGCGATACTTGGCAACCTCTTTGTAGGTGCATTAAAGGCCGTGGCTCCTGTCCTGGTTTTTGCCCTAGTCGCAACATCCATCATCACGAAAGAATTCGGACATACAAAGGGCATGCAAAAAGTCATCTGCCTATATCTAGTCGGTACTTTCCTGGCGTCTGTCGTGGCGGTGATATTTAGCTTTCTTTTTCCTACCGAAATACTATTAAAAGGCGTTGAAAAAGCCAGTATGGGCGCTCCACAAAATGTCGTAACTGTACTAAAAGATCTTATCTTTAAAATGGTAGAAAATCCAATATCGGCTCTTGGCTCCGGAAATTACATAGGTATCATCACTTGGGCTGTGGGCGGCGGTATAGCTATGAGAGGCTGTTCGCCAGAAACCAAAAAGATATTCAGCGACATCAGCGACGGCCTTACAAAGATCGTAAAATTTGTCATTCGTCTCGCTCCTTTTGGTATTTTTGGTATAGTTGCCATAAGCATACACGAGACCGGATTTGACGCTTTAAAAAGCTACATCAAACTCATCTGCATACTTGTATCGGCGATGCTCACGGTAGCTTTCGTCATTTATCCTTTGATGGCATTTTTGATAACAAAGAAAAACCCGTATCCTCTCGTAATGACGTGTTTAAGAGAGAGCGCGATCACGGCGTTTTTCACTAGAAGTTCGGCCGCGAACATCCCCGTAAATATGGCACTTTGTAAAAAGCTCGGGCTAAAAGAGGAGCTTTACTCCATCTCGATACCCTTAGGCGCTACTATAAATATGGGCGGTGCAGCCGTGACGATCGGCATAATGACGCTTGCAGCGATAAATTCCATCCCGTCTATCACGGTGACTTTTGGCGATGCGCTGCTTCTTAGCTTCATAGCCGCTATCGGTGCGTGCGGAGCGTCTGGTGTGGCCGGAGGTTCGCTGCTTCTTATACCTCTTGCGTGCGCACTTTTTGGCATAAACAACGATATCGCGATGCAAGTGGTCGCGGTAGGATTTATCATCGGTGTCATCCAAGACTCTGTAGAAACCGCGCTCAATAGCTCCTCAGACGTCTTATTCACTGCTATCGCATCCGAAACTTCAAACTAAAATTTAGGGCCATTTCGCCCTAAATTTATCTCTTTATAAATTTAAAATTAAATTTTATGTAAAATGTCAAGAAAAATTTAGGATTTTACATGACGACTTGGGATCTGACTGCATTATTTAAAAACGAAAAAGAGCTTGAAAAAACGGCTCTTGAGCTACAAACAAAATGCCAAAATTTTAAAAATTCATATGAGAAAAATTTTCTAAATTTAAAAACGGACGAGTTTTTAAAGGCCTTTGATATATACGAAAGCCTGCTTCTGCAGATATCAAAGGTCTCGACATACGCTTTTTTAGTCTTTGCAAAAGACACTAGCAAAGGGGCGTTTTACGCAAAATTTGAGGATATTTGCACCAAAGCTCAAGAAAATCTGCTCTTTTTTGAGATAATGTTCAACGAATTTGACGACGCTAAGCAGCAAAATATCATCAAAGCCTCGAAAACGCACGGATACTATTTAAGCAACGTCGCCAAGGCAAAGGCTCATCAGCTAAGCGTCAAAGAGGAACAGATCTTGCTTCGCACTGCAAATACCGGTAGTGACGGCTTTGCACGGCTTTTTGACGAGACGATGAGCGCGATGAAATTTAAATTTAAAGGCGAGTGGCTCGGCGAGGAGGAAATTTTAAGCAAGCTTCACGATAAAGACAGAAACGTCCGAAAGCTCGCTGCAAAGAGCCTTAGCGACATACTCGCAAAAAATCAGCACCTGCTTGGCTACATCTACAATATGATAAAAACGAGTCTAAAAACGAGCTGTGAGCTACGAAATTTCAAGCTTCCCGAAGAGCCAAGGCATCTTGAAAACCAAACCAGTAAAAAAAGCGTCGATGCACTGATAAAAGCCACCGAGGCGAATTTTGACCTGGTCTCTAAATTTTATGATAAAAAGCGCAAAATTTTAGGGCTCAAAAAGCTCTACGACTACGACAGATACGCTCCGCTAGAGGGAGAGAGCGAGTATAAATTTCAAAAATGCAAAAATATAGTTTTAAAAGCGTTTAAAGACTTTAGCCCTGAATTCGGCACTATCGCGCAAAGAGCCTTCGATGAGGGCTGGATCGATGTCTATCCTACACCGAACAAAAGAGGCGGTGCGTTTAGTCACTCGGGCTCGCCGGATGCGCACCCTTACGTACTGCTAAATCACACCGACGGTAGGCGCGATCTCTTCACGCTCGCGCATGAGCTAGGACATGCGATACATCAAAATCTATCCTACGGCGTGGGCTTTTTAAACGCCGAGACACCGCTCACCACGGCCGAGACGGCGTCGGTGTTTTGCGAGATGTTAGTCTTTGACTACGTCAAAAACACCCTCAAAGGCAAGGAAAAGATATCGCTTCTTGCGGGCAAGATCGAGGACATCTTCGCTACGCTTTATCGCCAGATAAATTTCACGACCTTTGAGCGCCGTATCCACGCATATGAGGGCGAAATTTCGCTTGATGAGATAAATAAGATCTGGCAGCAAGAGAGCGCGAAAATGTTTGGCGACAGCGTCGTGCTAAATGACTATTATAAAATTTGGTGGAGCTACATCCCGCACTTCATCCATACGCCATTTTACTGCTACGCCTACTCTTACGCGCAGCTTTTGGTGCTGGCGATCTTTGGGCTGTTTAAAAGCGGTAAATGCGAAAATTTCGTGCAAATTTACACTGAGTTTTTGAGCCTTGGCGGAAGTCGCTCGCCAAAAGAGCTGGTGGCGAAATTTGGCTTTGACATCGAGGACGCCAAATTTTGGCAGATCGGCATAAACGAGGTCAAGAAGCTAGTCGATGAATTTGAGGGGTTGAAATGATAGAGGAAATTTTAGACGATGAAAAATTTGCGCTTTTGATGAAGATGCACGTGTATGAATGTATCGACTTTTTACTGCAAAGAAATATAAATTTTTCGATCATGGCGAATTTACCGCTAGTTAGCTTCGAGCCGGAGCTTCCTGCCGAGATAAAGGCCGGTTTTAATATGCCAGTCATCATCTTTACGCTTGCGGGCTATACCTTTGAGAGTACGAGATTGTCCGAGGACAGCATCAGCTTTGAGGCCGGATTTGGCGCTCAGGACTACGCCTCGCTGGTATCTTTGCCGCTTGGCGCGATAGTGCAGATCTTGGTCGAAAATAGCCCGATCTTGGTAAATTTCTCGATACATAAATCAAAAACGGCTCACAAAGATCACACTGAAAAATCGATATCCGCGTTTATGTCAAACCCGCAAAACAAGGATATCTTTAAAAAGAAAAAATAGCCTTATTCGCCATTTTTAAGTATTTTTAGCTAAAATCAAAAGAAAATTTAAAAAGTGGCAAATGGAAAATTTACTAGACAACCTAAACGACGCTCAACGTGAGGCCGCGCGGCACATAGACGGTCCTATGCTGATCTTAGCAGGTGCTGGAAGCGGCAAAACAAAGACGATAACCACGCGCCTTGCCTACCTCATAGGCGAGGTCGGTATCGATCCCGCAAACACGCTCACGCTCACCTTTACGAACAAAGCCGCAAACGAGATGCGAACGCGCGCGCTTGCCATGCTAAATCAATCCGGCAAAGCTTGCACGCCGCTACTTTGCACGTTTCATAAATTCGGGCTTTTGTTTTTGAAATTTTATATCGACAGACTCGGGCGCAAAAACAACTTCATCATTATCGACACCGATGATAAAAAGCGCATCATAAAAAGCTTTGAGAGCCCGATCTCCACGGCAATACTTTCAAGCGAAATTTCAAACTACAAAAATTCTTTGCTAAGCGTCGAGGAGGTCTATAAAAACGCAAATTTCCTCACGAACGAAAAAGGCAAGGAAAATTTCTATCAAAAAGCCGCCGCGATATACGACAAATACGAAGAGTATCTACGGGCAAATAACCTGGTCGATTTTGACGATCTACTCGTGCTGACGTATAAAATTTTAGACGAGAACGAGGATCTGGCGCGTGAAATTTCAAACAGATACCGATACATAATGGTAGATGAGTATCAAGACACCAACGACCTTCAGTATAAGCTGTTGCGAAAGCTTTGCCTTGCACACGAAAACATCTGCGTCGTAGGCGATGACGATCAAAGCATCTACGGCTGGCGCGGTGCGAAGATAGAAAATATCCTAAATTTCAAGGATCAGTTCAAAGACACCAAGATCATACGCCTAGAGCAAAACTACCGCTCGACGACACCGATATTGAAGGCTGCAAACGAGCTCATCGATCACAACCGCAACCGCCTTGGCAAAAAGCTACTTAGCGTAAAAGGCGAAGGCGAAGGCGTAAATTTACTAGAAAGCCTCGATGAGAGCGTAGAGGCCGGCAAGATAGCAAAAAGCATAAAAGAGCTCCTAAAAAAGGGGGCGCAAGCCAAAGACATAGCGATACTTTACCGCATAAACGCCCTCTCTCGCTCACTAGAAGACGGCCTGACAAAGGAGCGCATCCCTTATAAAATGGTCGGCGGAGTGAAATTCTACGAAAGAGCCGAGGTAAAAGACGTCATAAGCTACCTGCGCCTCATAATAAATCAAAACGATGATTTTTCACTAAAACGTATAATCAACCGCCCAAAACGCGGCCTTGGCAAGGTCAGCCTCGATAAACTGGAAAAAATGGCCTACGAGGGCAAGACCTCGATGTTTGATGCGATATTAAATATCGATGACAAAGACGAGGCTTTCAGCAAAAAGATAAAAACGGCGCTCGTGGAATTTACGCAGATTTTAAAAGAGTTGCAAGAGACGGACTCGCTTTACGAGCTCATCGATAAAATGGAGGCGAAATTCGGCATAAAAAAATATTACGAGAGCCTACCTGACGGCAACGAGCGCGCAGCCAACATCGACGAATTTTATGCCATGTTAAAAGATCAAATCAAACAAAATCCAAGCTTTGAGCTGGAGGAATTCCTAAACGAGCTGGCTCTTGTCAGCGAACAGGACAACATAAGCTCGGAGGCTATCAGCATAATGAGCGTGCATGCTAGCAAGGGACTTGAGTTTGAGTATCTTTTCGTGATCGGGCTTGAGGAGGGATTTTTCCCACTCATAGGCGATGGTAGCGACATCGAGGAGGAGCGACGACTGGCATACGTGGCTATCACGCGCGCTAAAAAGCTACTCACTCTAAGCTTTGCGAATTCGCGCTTTTATAAAGGCCAAAGGACGCGCCTAAATAAGAGCAGATTTTTAAGCGAGAGCGGTACGACGCAAGGCTCGCTCGTCATCGAAGAGAGCAATGAATTTAAAAAAGGCGACCTAGTAAAACACAAAATTTTCGGTATCGGGCGCGTGACGGCCGTAAGCAAGGTCAAAAAAGAGTTCAAACTCACTATAAATTTTGCAGGCAATGTGCGCGAGATAATGTCAAGCTTCGTGGAAAAAGCGGTATGAACGCGATCTTTGTCGCAAATAAACCGGCAGGCCTTAGCTCCAATCAATTTCTAAGTCACCTAAAGCGAAAATACGGCGTCAAGAAAGCAGGCTTTTCGGGGACGCTCGATCCCTTTGCCAGCGGCTGCCTCATCGTGGCTTTTGGTAGCTACACGAAATTTTTTAGATTTTTAGACAAAACGCCTAAAATTTACGAAGCTACGATGTGGATAGGCGCGAGCAGCCCAAGCGGCGATAATGAAAACATCACGGATGTCAAAATTTTAAAGCCCTTTGCCGACGAGAGCCTGGAAATAGCGCGCAAAAGCCTACTTGGACGGCTAAAATACATCCCGCCAAAATTTAGCGCCAAAAACATAAACGGCACGCGCGCTTACAAGCTGGCTCGCACAGGAGAGGAATTTAGCCTAAAAGAGCAGGAGATGGAAGTGTTTGGCTGCGAAATTTTAAGCTACTGCCACCCATTCCTCACCTTTCGCATCAGCCTAAGCGAGGGAGGATACGTGCGCTCTTATGCGCAGCTTTTTGGCAAAAGACTTGGATATGACGTATGTCTAAGCGAGCTTAAACGAATAAGCGAGGGGAAATTTCGCTTTGAGAACGAGAAATTTCTAGATATCTGTGAAATTTTAAATTTGCCGCGCAATAAATATTTAGGCGATGTTGCCGATATAATGGACGGTAAGAGTCTGAAACCAAGCGACTTTACCACGCAAAAGGATGGGACTTATCTGCTTGAATACGATAAATTCCTAAGCATAATCGAGATTAAAAACGATACAATTAGCTATTGCTTAAATAAGGTTGAAAAATGTTAATACTAGCACGAAAAGAGAACGAGGAAATTTTACTCGGGAATGACATAAAGATCGTCGTAGTCGGCGTTTCAAAAAGTGGAGTGAAGCTTGGCATAGAAGCTCCTAAAAATATGATGATACTTCGCAGCGAGCTCGCTAGCGACATAAAAAAAGAGAACGCCGAGGCCAGCAAGATCGCATCAAGCGCGGACATCGAGGAACTCGCAAAGAAAATCGGCAAATGAAAAGCTACGCAAAGATAAATATCTTTTTAAAGATCGTCGGCACGCGCGGCGATTATCACGAAATTTTATCGCGTTTCGTGCTTTTGGACGAGATTTTTGATGAGATAAATTTTGAAAAAGCGTCTAAATTTAACCTCGAAAGCAACGTGAATATCGAAAACAACATCATTTTAAAGGCCAAAGATGAGCTGGCGCGTGCGGGATTTGCAAACGAGATAGACGAGTTTTTCAGCTCGCACAAGATCACGCTTCGTAAAAATATCCCGATGGGCGCAGGGCTAGGAGGTGGCAGCTCGAATGCAGCCAGCTTTTTAATGATGGCGAACGAGAGCCTAAATTTAAAGTTCTCACGCGAGGAGCTTTGTAAGATAGGCGCGAAAATAGGCGCCGATGTGGCATTTTTTATCCATGGCTTCAAGGCTGCGAACGTGAGCGGCATCGGCGAAAAGGTAGAAGAATTTGACGACGACGTGCCAAGTCTTGAAATTTTCACTCCGGATGTTTTTTGCTCGACGCCCGAGGTTTATAAGAAATTTAGAAGCGACTTCATGCAAAACATCAATGTCAAAATGGCAAATGAATTTATAAATTTAAGCTCGCGCGAGCTTTTGGAAAATTTTAAAAACTACGAGCTAAACGACCTTTATGCGCCCTGCTTTGCGCTATATCCGCAGCTTAAAATTTACAGAGATAAATTCCTAAGCGGTAGCGGGAGCACAACATTTGAGGTGAAACGATGAAAGATCTGGCAAAAAATAAAAAAGCCCTACATGATTTTAGCATCCTTGAGACCTTTGAGGCGGGCGTGGTGCTAAAAGGTAGCGAAGTCAAGGCCCTGCGTGCAGGACGGGCAAATTTAAAAGACAGCTTCGTGCGTATCATCAAGGGCGAAATTTTTTTACTAAACGCGCACATCAGTCATCTAGACACTACAAATTCTCACTTTCGCCCGGACGAGCGCGCCCCTAGGAAGCTCCTCATGCACCGTAAGCAGATCGACAAGCTCTTTGGCTCGGTCACCAAAGACGGACTAACGATGGTTGTGCTCGCACTTTATCTAAATGACAAAAACATTATCAAAGCCCGCGTGGCTCTGGCAAAGGGTAAAAACCTACACGATAAACGCGAAACTCTCAAAAAGCGCGAGGCCGACCTGGAAGCACGTGCGGCGATGAAAAAATTTATATAAAAGGAAAAAAATGAAAAATTTGATAGCTTTGATATTTGCACTGTTTGTTTTTGCCGGTTGTGGCACAGAGGAGAAAAATCAAGCGGCGAGCTTCAAAGAATTTTCACTAAACGAGGAGATCGCGCTAAAAGACGTAAACGGTAAAACGATAACTTTAGTGCGTAAAAACGGCGCTTTTGTCATAAAAGGCGACGAGAGTAAAATTTTAATGATAGATATATTCGGGACATTTTGCCCGCCTTGTCAAAAAGAGGCGGCCGAGCTTACCAAATATCAGCTGGAAAACAGCGGTAAATTCACCATTATAGGCTTGACGCATTTTGAAAACGTTACGGATGATTACGTCTTGAAAGAATTCGTGCAAAAATATAACGCTTATTACTTCATAACCAACGATCAGTCCATAAACGACCGTCTAAGCGAGCAAATAGTGCGCGACATAGGTTACAAACACGAGATCGCCCTACCCTTTAAAGTCGTGATAAAAGACGGCGAATATCAAATTCTCACCGACGTAGACAGCGGAGAATTTGGCGTCAAATACTATCTTGGCGGCATAAAAGTATCCAGAATGAGGCAAGATCTGCAAAGAATATATGGCTCAAACTAAAATTTAAGCCGTTTTGGAACGTATTTTGCTTAGAAATTTGAAATTTTAGAAAGGATCTAGCAATGTTTGTAGTGCAAACCTCAAAATCACGCCCCTTGGTAGAAGCTGCGATGGCGGCTCGCGAAATGCGCCAAAAGCTGATATCGGGCAATATCGCAAACATCGATACTCCTTTTTATAAAGCCAGAGATATAAATTTTGAAAGCGTTTTAAGGCAAAAAGCGGACGAAATTTATAATGCCAAAAGCTCAAAAAAGCTTGAGCTTGCAAAGACCGACGAAGCGCATTTTGCGGCGGTCGATTTTCCTAAAAACGATAGCGCGCAGGTATTTTTACGCGACGGACATATGGCTAGGAACGACGCAAATACGGTCGATCTTGACGTAGAAACGACCGAGCTTAGCAAAAACAACATCATGGTAAGTGCGATCGACGGAGCGTATAAGACTCAAGGCAATATCTTTAAAAGCGTCATCGACGCAAGCAGCAAAATTTAGGAGATAGGATGTCATACTTAAATGATTTTGACATAAGCGGATACGGACTTAGCGCGCAACGCTTCAGGATGAATGTGATAAGCTCGAATATCGCAAACGCTCAAACTACCCGCACCGCCGAGGGTGGACCGTATAGAAGGCAAGAGGTCGTTTTTAAGGCGTTTGACTTTGATAAAATTTTAAACGAAGAGATGAAAAACTCGGGCGGCTTACTAGAATACGAAAATCCGCTTGACGATCCAAGCTCGCCCAAAAATGCGCATCCGTCGCTAATGAGCGTCGTAGTGGATAAAGTAGTGCGCGACGATAAGGATTTTATGCTAAAATACGATCCTAGCCACCCGGATGCGAATGCAAACGGATATGTCGCATTTCCAAATATAAATCCGGTCATCGAGATGGCCGATCTTGTCGAGGCGACCAGGGCTTATCAAGCAAACGTAGCCGCTTTTCAAAGCGCAAAAACGATAGCTCAAAGTGCTATCACACTTCTATCAGGACAATTATCATGATAAATAATATCGAAAAACTAAATGGCGTATCCGGCTCTCAAAATAGCAAAAAGATAGCTCCGGCAGCAGATGGCAGCGACTTTGCCAGCATGCTAAACGACTCGCTAAAAGAACTCAATAAAGTCCAAGAAAATGCCGATAAAGCCATCGCCGATCTAGCTACCGGCGAGGTAAAAGACCTGCACCAAGCGGCTCTAGCCATCGGCAAAGCAGAGACTAGCATGAAGCTCATGCTTGAAATCCGTAACAAAGCGCTCAGCGCATATAAAGAAATTTCAAGAACCCAAATTTAAAGCTTTATGAATCCCAAAAAATCAAAAATAACCATACTTTTTTTATTTATCACATTTGGGATCATCATCTTTGTCGCGGTAGTATTTTACCGAGCGACGATCGAACGCAGACTGCCTAAACTCCAAACTAGCGAGATAAACACCGCACTTCGCGGCAATATCGTAACAAAAGACGGCTTTAGCGTATCCTCCAGCCAAAAGCTCTATAAAGTCATGCTAGACACCAGAAACATCGATCCTAACAAAAAAGAGATGTTTATCAAGCTTTATTCGCTTTACAGCGGCGACGATCCTGACAAAGTAAGAAAGATAATAAACGCCACCAAAGGGCTTGTCACACTATCTTACAGTATCGATGCAAAGGGTGCTACATATCTTCAAGAGCTCTCAAGAAAGCTAAATAGAAAAAGCATCTTGATCTCCTATCAAGACCCAAAGACAGGACTGGCTTCCTTTCAAGGTATGCGTATAATGGAAAGCGGGCAAAACAGGCTTTTCATGTCAAAAAGTGCGCTGACACCGGTCATCGGATACGTCAATAAAACCGAGAGCGACGCACTCACTAAAAGTAAAGGCGTAAAAGGGCTCGAAAAATACTACGAGGACTATCTGGCACCGATACAAAACGCCAAAATTTTAGGCCCTAGAGACATAGGCAACAACATAATCCTAACAAGCGACTCAAATCTGGCAAACAGAGTGGACGGCTACAACGCTGTGCTCTCCATACCGCTGAAATTTCAAACCAAGATCGAGCAGATATTAGACGATAGGCGAGAATTTTTAGACGCCAAGGAGCTTGTCATTTGTATAATGAACAGCAAAAACGGCGAAATTTTAGCCCTCGCCTCAAGCTCCAGATACGATCCCTCAAATATCAAAAAGCAAGACTACGGTGCGCTAAATTCTACCGCGACAGAATACGCATACGAGGCTGGCTCGGTATTCAAGCCCTTTGTCTTCGCCCTCTTGCTTCAAGAAAAAAAGGTAAATCCTTTTGAACTCGTAAATACCTACAACGGCCGCTATCAGCTTGGCAAGCGCATCATCAAAGACACGCACCCAGAGCCCTTCATGAGCGCGGAGGATGTCATCGTGCATAGCTCAAATATCGGCATGATACAGCTAGTAGAGCGCCTAAACGGTCCACAAATTTATCAAGGGCTTTTAAACTTCGGCTTTTCAAGAAAGAGTGGCATCGATATGCCATACGAGCAAGTAGGCATGATGCCGACGGTAAATAAGCTAAATTCCTCCACCTACAAAGCGACCGTGAGCTATGGATACGGCCTACAAGCGACATTTATGCAGCTTTTAAAAGCCTACAACACCTTCAACAACAAAGGCGTCGAGGTCACGCCTCATATAGTCGAATTCCTGGAGAAAAACGGCAAGCGCTTCGAGCTGCCAAAGCCTGAACCCCAGCAAGTCATCAGCCAAGAAACAGCTAAGATCATGAAAAGGATACTCATCAAAACCGTAGAAAAGGGAACCGGTCTAAAGGCGATGACACCGGGTCTTGAAGTGGGCGGCAAAACGGGAACGGCGCACATAGCCTCCGGCAAAGGCGGATACAGCAACACTTATAATGGCTCGTTTTTTGGCTTCGCAAACGACACCAAAGGCAACAGCTACACCATCGGCGTACTAGCGCGCGACCCTAAAAAGCCGTATTATTACTTTGGTGCGCAAAGTGCGCTACCGACCTTTAAAAAAGCGATCGATCTGATGATAGAAGAGGGATATCTCGTACCCGATCAACAGGTCATAGCTGAATTTGAAGCTAAAAAAGAGAAGCAAAAAGACGAGAAAGCAAAGCCGCAAAAGCAAATTTTAGACTGAAAATTTGGACGCTATCGTTTGGCGACGTCCAAATTCAGGCCATTGCCTACAATAGTCCAAACTCCGAAAGGACGGAATTTAGATCGACAGACGAGCTTGAAGTGCCGGCTAGCTTCTTTTGCCTCTCAAGCAAAGTCGAGCTCGTCATGGCGGCGTTTAGCTCCTTGCGATACTCGCTTAGCAGTTCGTCCACGACCTTTGCGAGCTCAGCCCTTTGGCTATCCGTTTTGCTCGCGTCATTGAGCCCCAAAAGCTCGGTGAGCTCCTTTTTCTTTTGCTGGATCTTCTGCTCTATCTTGTCGGCGTTTAGCTGCGTGAGATATCCGTAGGCGCCAAGCTCGGTGAGTTTGCGCTTGAATTCCTCGACGCTACCTGAAATTTTAGACTCGCTAGCTACTTTTTTGAGCGAAAGGTTCAAAATTTCATCAAAACTATTGCTTTTGTTTTTGCCGTTAGCCTTACCGCGTTGAAGCAGATAATCAACAATATCGTTGTTCTCGACTCTCATGTATCTCCTTTAAGATGAGATACTTTACGCAAGCAAATTTTATTCCACTGCGTATCGCAAGATGAAATTTACAAATTCATCGCTAAAGTTAGGGCACTCCACGACATCGTAAAAGCTAAAGCCAAGCTCATCGGCAACACGCTTATATTCTATGACAAGCTCGAAGATCGTCTCCGAGTTGTCGATGCAAAATGAGATCGGATAGATGAGCGCTTTTTTGCTCTCACAAACCTTCAAAGCCTCGTTTAATGGCGGCTCCAGCCATTTAACCGGTCCTAGTCTGGACTGATAGGCTAGCTTGATCTCTTTAAATTTTAAACCCTCATCGTTTAGCATTTTTGAGAGTATTTTTACATGCTCTTTGACGTGAGCCTCGTATATATCGCCGTTATCGATGATCTTTTGAGGCAAAGAGTGAGCCGAAAATATCAAACTCATATCGCTGATATCAACGCCTAAAATTTTATTTTTTATGCTCTTTATGATGAGCTCGTTGTAGCTTTGCTCATCATAAAATGGCTTTAGCACGCGTATCTCGCCCTTAAAATTTAGCTTTTTACAGGCTTTTTCAAGGTCATTTAGGCTAGAGACCACCGTAGTCACCGAGTGATGCGGATACAGCGGCAAAACGATCACTTCGTCAAAATTTTGATATCTTGCGAGCACATCTTTTGTAAATGGCGGCGTGTAGTTCATCGCAAAATCTACTGCGTATTCATCTTGGTAGTTTGAAATTTTATCGCAAAGCGCTTGAATGAGCTCGCATATCGGAGACTTGCCTCCTATTTTGGCGTAGTTTCGTTGCGCGGTCTTGAGTCGTCCTTTGGTTATCATCATCGCTACGAATTTTCGCAAAATTTTGTTTTTTATCCCCAGGATACAGGGGTCGTTGAACATATTTTTTAAAAAGATCTCGATCTCTTCGGGCTTGCTAGGGCCGCCCATATTTAGGAGCAATATAAGTTTTTTCATGCAAAAAGCTCTTTGATCTTTATAGCGTCATCCACGCTTGAGAGCTCGTCGCTATCGCCGCTTTGACAAAGATCGTAAAAGGCGTCGTATTGCGCTCTTAGCTCGTTCATCTGCGCGTCTATCTTTAAATTTATCTGCCCGTCCTCGGTGAGCTGATGAAGTCTGTAATGTATAAGATCGCCGAAATACACGCCGCTTTTTGCATTCACTTCGATGCCAAAGCGCTCGAACGATCCGCAAAAAGAGTCGGTGATACTTACTAAAATTTGGTTTTTGCTTTTGAAATTTATGATGGCGTTGTCAGAGGATCTGGTGTTGGTTTTATTTGTCTGCATGCAGGAAAATTCGCAAATTTCACTCTCCAGTAGGGTCTTTGCCAGATCGATGTCGCACAAAGAGAGCTCATTTATGATGTTTCCCTCGTGCGAGGGCTTAAAATGAGCGATATTTACGCTATATACTTCCTCTTCTCTAGCAAGCGCTCTTTTCAGCGATACGACCGTGGGGTTAAACCTCTCATCAACTCCCGTGCAAACTCGCGCTTTATTCACGCCCGCAGCGTATTTTATCTCTTTAAGCTCACTGGCGTTTTTAAAGATCGGGCGAGAGATCAGGATATTTTGACAGTATTTCACGCTCTGACAAAACGCATCCATCGTCTCTTGATGCGGCAGACAAAGCACGATGGCTTGGGGTTTGGCTACTTCTATGAAGCGCTTGAAATCGGTAAAAAATTCAGCCCTGCAAAAGGTATCGGTATTTTGTTTGTCAAAGACGCCGCAAACTTCAAATTTATCAGAACGCCTAAGCTCTGCGTAGTGCCTTTTGCCAACATCCGAATAGCCAACGATACCGATCTTTAGCTTCATTTGCGCCCTTTAAAATTTTAGAAATTTTTAATAATTATATGGCTCTATTCTGACAAAGTATTGATTTTTAACTCTCAATAGCGAAATCAAACCTTGTGAAGCGACGCTATCGCCGCCGATTTACAGGGAAGCGGTAGCTGACCGCGTAAATCGTGCTATACGTTCGGCGCTTTGCGGAGCGAGCAAGGTTTTTGCTTCACTTCGTTCGCAACTGCAAAGCAGAAGCGAAGTAAGTATCAATACTTTAATATAACAGAACCAATTATATTTACATCTCACTTTTAAACAGATAAATTTAAAGAGCGCCCAAACCTGGCGAAATTTTAGATTTTTTATAAATTTCAAAACGATTTTTAGGTAAAATCAAGCGAAATTTTAAAATTTATAGGAAAAAATATGCAAAATTTAGACGTAAGAGAAGCTTATCTGAATTTTTTTAAATCAAAAGGACATGAGATCATCCCCTCCGCACCGCTCGTGCCAAACGACGCGACGCTACTTTTCACAAACGCCGGCATGGTGCCGTTTAAGAGCATTTTCACAGGCGAAGTACCGCGCCCTACCCCACCGATCCGCACCAGCTGTCAGACCTGCATACGCGCCGGCGGTAAGCACAACGACCTTGACAACGTCGGCTACACCGCGCGCCATCACACGTTTTTTGAGATGCTTGGAAATTTCAGTTTCGGCGAATATTTCAAAAAAGACGCGATCGCATACGCGTGGGAATTTGTAACGCAGGTGCTAAAACTGCCAATTGACCGCCTTTACGTGACCGTGCATGAGAGCGATGACGAAGCATTCGAGCTTTGGGCGCAGCACATCGCAAGAGACAGGATTTACCGCTTTGGCGACCACGATAACTTCTGGCAAATGGGCGATACTGGACCTTGCGGACCATGTTCTGAAATCTTTTACGATCAAGGCGGCGAGCATTTTAATACGCCCGAGGACTACATGGGCGGCGATGGCGACCGTTTCCTTGAAATTTGGAATTTAGTCTTCATGCAATACGAACGCTCGGCGGACGGCAAACTAAGCCCGCTACCAAAGCCAAGTATCGACACGGGCATGGGCTTAGAGCGCGTCACGGCGATAATGGAGGGCAAATTTAGCAACTACGACAGCTCGCTTTTCATGCCGCTCATCGACGAGGTCGCGAAGCTTTGCGGCAAGCCTTACAGCTACGATAGTGGGGCTAGCTACCGCGTCATCAGCGATCATATCCGCTCGGTCACGTTCCTACTCGCTCAGGGCACAACATTTGACAAAGAAGGTCGTGGATACGTGCTTCGCCGCATCTTGCGCCGCGCGATCCGCCATGGCTATCTGCTAGGCATCAAGGAGCCCTTTATGTATAAGCTCGTGGATAAGGTCTGCGAGATGATGGGCGGGCACTACACCTATCTAAACGAGAAAAAAGCGGCGGTCAAGGAGCAGGTGCGCCTGGAAGAGGAGAGGTTTCTAGCGACGATCGCATCGGGCTTGGAGCTATTTAACGAAGAGCTAGCCAAAACCAAAGAAATTTTTAGCGGCGAAACGGCGTTTAAGCTTTACGACACCTACGGCTTTCCGCTTGATCTCACCGCCGATATGCTGCGCGAAAAGGGACTAAAAGTCGATGAGGCTAAATTTGACGAGCTCATGAGCGAGCAAAAAGCGCGCGCAAAGGCTGCATGGAAAGGCAGCGGCGACAAGAGCTCAAAGGGCGATTTTAAAGAGCTTCTTGAAGAATTTGGCGAAAATAAATTTAGCGGCTACGACGAGCTAGAAAGACAAAGCAAAATTTTAGCCCTGCTTGATAATGATTTTAAACGAGTGCAAAATTTACGCGCGGGTGAGAGCGGCTGGGTGATGTTTGACGTTACGCCATTTTACGCGCAAAGTGGCGGTCAGACGGGCGATACGGGCGAGATAGTGGGCGTAGGTGAAGTGCTGGATACGCAAAAATTTCACGGGCTAAATTTATCCCAAGTCGAGGTAGGCAAGCAGATAAAAACGGACGATGTGTTAAATTTAAAGGTCAGCGACGCAAGAGCCGAGATAGCGCGCCACCACTCGGCGACACATTTATTGCACGCTGCGCTGCGTAAAATTTTAGGCACGCATGTGGCGCAAGCTGGCTCGAACGTCGAAGCAGACAGGCTTAGATTTGACTTCTCGCATCCAAAGGCGCTAACGAGCGAGGAGCTAGAAATGATAGAAAAATTTGTGAATGACGCCGTGGCAAGCGGCGCGGCGGCAAAGACTGAAATAATGGACGTCGAAGCTGCCAAAAATAGCGGTGCGATCGCGCTCTTTGGTGAGAAATACAGCGAAAAAGTGCGCGTGCTAAGCCTTGGTGATGTGAGCAAAGAGCTTTGCGGCGGAACGCACGTGAAAAACGTCAGCGAGATAGGCGCGTTTTTCATCACCAAAGAAAGCGGCGTGAGTGCGGGCGTGCGCCGTATCGAGGCGGTCTGTTCGCGTGCCGCGCTAAATTTGGCTCGCGGTTTTAGAAGCGAGCTGGCTGAAATTTCAAACGAGCTAAAAACGAACGAACCGATGGTCGCTATCAAAAAGCTAAAAGGCGAGGTGCGAGAGCTAAAAGACAAGCTCAAAAATATCGGCGACTCCCACGCCATCGCATTTACGAGTATAAATGATACAAAAATGGGCGTTGCCGTCGTCAAAAGCGGCGACATCAAAACGATGATAGATAATTACAAGAACGAATTTGCCAGCCTTGCTATTTTGCTATTACAGGTAAATGACGATAAGATCGCGATCGCTGCGGGCGTGAAAAACGCTCCGATAAAAGCCGGCGAGTGGGTCAAGATGGCGGCTAAAATTTTAGACGGAAACGGCGGCGGACGCGATGACTTCGCCACAGCAGGCGGCAAAAACGTGCTGATGATAGAGACCGCCGTCAAAGAAGCGTTTGAGTTTGCAAGAGAGAAGCTACTAAATGCCTGAATACAACATCGCCTTTGCGCGCCTTGATCAGCTGATGCCGTTCTTTCATGTGTCGATGGTCACGCTTTTTATCGGGCTTCAAGCTGGCCTTTGGCTGGTGGCGACTTATTTTATGAAAAGCAAGCTCAAAGACGCACTGAAATACCCGCTACTGATGCATATTTTAAGGCGCTTTGGTATCTGCATCGTGATCCTACTAGTCATCATCGCGCTCACAAGCATGACGGTCGGTCACAGCGGAGGACTAATGAAGTCGGCAAATCCAATGGCAAAGGCGATACTGGCGACAAAATGGGCACTGGAGATATTTTTGGCGTTAAATTTGGCCTATATGTTTTATCATTACAAAAAGGCGTTCAAAGCCTTCAAGGCGCATGAAATGCTAGAAATGCAAGAGAGCCTGATCGTCGTGATATATTATTTCGTCCCGCTAAACCTCGTCGTCTCTTTCATCGCCGTTTATCTTGGTATCGCATATAAGGAATTTTGATGATGATCTTAGCCTCAAGCTCCCAAACACGCGCTAAAATTTTGACCGAAAACAGGATAAATTTCGAACAAATTTCGTTTGAATTCGACGAAAGCGAAATTTCAAAGGGTTGTGCGCCGCATATTTATGTCCAAAGGGTGGCAAAAGCCAAAAAAGAGCAGTTTTTTAAAGCCTATCCTGACGCTAGAAATGTGCTGTTTGCTGATAGCTGCGTCGCTTGCGAGGGTAAAATTTTAGGCAAAGCGACAGATAAAAACGAAGCCTCGGATATGCTCTGGCTTCAAAGCGGTAAAGTTTGCAGCGTTTTTAGTGCGATGATATTTACGGGTGAAAATTTTGAGCTACTAAACGTCAGCGAAACGGCATATGAATTTGATAAATTCAGCCGAGATGACGTGCAGAGCTATCTAGAAAGCGGCGAGTGGCGGGGTAAAGCGGGGGCGATGACGATCGAAAATTTTAATAAAAAATATATCATTAGCCAACAGGGCGAAACTAGTACCGCGATGGGGCTCAATGTGAAAATTTTAAAGGCATTTTTATGAAATATATCTTGGCTTTTTGTTTTGCCGTGGCTATCGCTTTTTGCGGTGCTTTTTTATATTTTTACGCGCAGGTGAGGTTCGAGGCTTACAGTATAATCGACTATAAGCCGAAGCTAACGACGCAAATTTTTGACAGAAACAACGAATTGATCGCAAATATATTTGAAGAAAACAGAATTTACGTAAGATATAACGACATCCCCGCGCGAGTCATCGAGGCGCTAGTGGCGATCGAGGATACGAGCTATTTTGAGCATGGCGGAGCGAACTACGAAGCCATAGCAAGAGCCGTCGTAAAAGATATCAAGGCTCAAAAGCTAGTAGAGGGCGCATCTACTTTGACGCAGCAGCTCGTTAAAAATTTGGTCCTTACTCGCGAGAAGAAATTTACAAGAAAAATCAAAGAGATAGTCCTCGCTATCAAGCTTGAAAATGAGCTTTCTAAAGAAGACATCATAGAAAGATACCTAAATCACGTCTATTTCGGCCACGGCTACTACGGTATAAAAACGGCCGCCGAGGGATATTTCAGAAAAGAGCTGAACGAGCTTAGCATAAAAGAGATCGCCATTTTAGTCGGCCTGCCAAAAGCACCTAGCACATACGATCCTACAAAACACCTGGACCTCTCGCTAAGCCGCGCGAACCGCGTGCTCGAGCGTATGTATAACATCGGCTGGATAAACGAGGACGAATACCGAAAAGGTGTGCTGGAAGAGCCTGCGGTGTTTGACGATACGCTCACTAGAAACAAAGCCCCTTACGTAGTCGACGAGATCATCAAAGAGGCCTCTAAAAAATTTGACGACATAAAAACTGGCGGATACCGCATACAAAGCACTATCGACCTTGGTGTGCAAAAAATGGCACAAGACGCACTGGTATATGGATACAATGAAATTTTAAAGCGCGACAAAAAGGCAAACCCTGAAATGCTAAACGGTGCCATCGTCGTGACCCAGCCTCAAAGCGGGCAAATTTTAGCGCTCATCGGAGGGATAGACTACGCAAAAAGCAGCTACAACCGTGCGACGCAAAGTCAGCGCCAGCCAGGATCGAGCTTCAAGCCTTTCATATATCAAATAGCCCTTAACAGCGGCTACTCGGTCGTCTCTCAAGTAGCCGACGTCGCACGCACTTTTGATATGGGAAATGGCAAGGAGTGGACACCTAAAAACTATAGCGGCGGCTTTCAGGGCTACATCACGATCAAGTCCGCCATCACTCAGTCGCGCAACCTAGCGACTATAAATTTACTAAACGACCTTGGTCTAAGCTCTGTTCGCAAGAAGCTGGTCGAAATGGGCTTTGAAAATATCCCTGAAAACTTATCCATCGCACTTGGAAGCTTTGGGATCTCACCGCTTGAATTTGCAAAATTTTACTCGATGTTCCCAAATGAAGGCGAGATAGTCGAACCTACTTTGATAAAACACATCGAAAACAGCTTTGGAGCGGCGATGGACTATGAAGGGCAAAAAAAGCAAGTGCTTAAGCCCGAGCAGGCATTTTTGATGACTACTCTGCTTCAAAATGTCGTAAACAACGGCACCGGGCGAAACGCAAAGATACAAGGCATACAAATAGCAGGCAAAACCGGCACGACAAACAACAACATAGACGCGTGGTTTTGCGGATACACTCCGGACATCGAGGCCATCATCTGGTACGGGAACGACGATAACTCACCGATGAAAAAGATCGAGGGCGGCGGTAGGACGGCGGCACCTGTATTTAAGAAATTTATGGAAGAGTATATAAAGCAATATCCGACGCTCAGACGGGTGTTTGAGCAGCCCGAGGGCGTTTATAAGGGCTACTACGATGGTGGTGACGAGTTTTACACCAACGACTCGCCTTTGCCTCAGATGACGCCTTTAAACGAGATCATTCAAGATCAGGAGAACGAAGGTTTGATTTTCTAAAGGACAAAAATGAAATTTTCCAGAATTTTACTGGCTCTAGCATGTGGTATAAATTTCACACTTGCTAGCGTCGACATCAACAAGGCTGATAAAAAAGAGCTCATCGAGCTAGGCTTTAACAAAAGCCAAGCTATGAACATCATAAAGTATAGAAAGGCGCACCCTTTTAAAAGCACGGACGAGCTAACAAAAGTAAAGGGTGTAAATTTTTCGCAAGTTCAAAAGATAAAAGATAAAATTTCCGTAGCGAAAGCTAAAAAACCGGTAAAACCAAAAGCTAAAAAATAGAGCAGTTAAGCTATTTGACAAGATGCCGATGGCCTTTATGGGTGCTTTATAATCGCTGCAGATAGATATAGTCAAATACTTTTCACTGTGGTATGCAGTGCAAACAATGGCTTAATTTTATAAGGCCTTATTTTGCTTTAATGCTTCCAAAGCACCAATGCCTTCGCAAAGGGCGCTTCGCAAAATTTATTCTACCGTTCCTAAGCCTGCGCAAGGGGAGATAGTGCGAGTAATAGCAAACCTAAACTTGTAGCACGATTTTTTGCTTCATGAATTTGACCTAGCTAGAGTGTTATAAAAATTTGAGCAATCAACACTTTATTGAAACACAGCCGAATTTTAGATTGACTTTTGGCTCACGATATCAATTAGTTTATTTTCACAATACTCTAAACATGTGACTCACATCGTCATTTTTACTAAGACTAAGACGGACGATACTACCCCTGAAGTGTGAGCAAAGAGTGCGGGGCATTGGCCTCTAGACTGACCATATCAAGGGCGTCCAAGGTGATGCTATCCTCTTTTGCACCAATTCTATCTTGCCACTAAGAACTTAGATCACTATCTCTCCTGGGGCTTGATGCTCTTTCATCTCAGAGTCTTTTTGTAAATTTATACGTATCTCTTTGATACCGCCCATTTCATGAAGCTTATTTATAGTAATACCATTGAATATATCATTTTTCCATACTATTTTTTCCATTTTTGATCCTCTGATTTAAGGATTATAGTATTATCCTAGAATGATATCGTTGATACTGATTAAGTTATATTTAATGAAAGTAGATGTTTAAAGAAGGAAATCCAAAAGAGAAATTCCTCTTTTGGATTAATGCATTATTTTCTAAGCTCGCGTATCTTAGCAGCTTTACCACGTAAATCGCGTAGATAAAACAATTTAGCTCTTCTGACACGACCTTTTCTAAGAACCACTATCTCTTCTATGCTGTCGCTATAAATAGGGAAAATTCTCTCTACGCCAACGCTATTTGCGCCGATTTTTCTTATGATAAAAGTCTCGCCGACACCGCTTCCGCGCCTAGCTATGCAGATACCTTCAAAATTTTGAACTCTAGTTTTATCGCCTTCGTGGATACGTATAGCTACGCGAAGTGTATCTCCTGCACGAAAATCAGGCACGCTTTTGCTAGCAATTTGAGCGTCTTCAAATGCTTGGATATATTTATTTCTCATGTTTTTCCTTAATTTGTGGCTTGAGCTTTTGGTATAAATCAGGGCGAAAAAACCTTGTTTTACAATGCGCCATCTTGTTTTTTAAAAGACGGATTTTAGCATGGTTTCCCTTTAAAAACTCTGAAACTACAAAATTCCCGTCAAATACATCGGGCTTAGTAAAGGACGGCGCCTCAAGCAAACCATCTTCAAAGCTCTCTATCGCAAGGCTTTGACTATTTCCCAACACCCCCTCTATATTGCGAGCGATAGCATCAGCTAGACAAAGGGCTCCGAGCTCTCCACCGGTCAAGATAAAATCCCCTACGCAAAACACCTCATCAGCCCAAAGCTCAACGATCCTCTCATCGATCCCCTCATATCTGCCGCATACAAAACAAATATGTTTTTTACCGGCTAATCTTTTCGCGTCTTTTTGGTTAAATTTTTTGGCCGCAGGCGTTAAAAATACCATATGCACATCAGGATCGTTTTCTTTGATCTTTTTTAGAGTATCGTTTAGCGGTTGAGGCATCATCAATAGCCCCGCTCCACCGCCTATCATATATTCATCGACCTTGAAATGTTTTTGTGTAGTATGATCACGAGGATTTATGAAATTTACATCGATTTTGTTATTTTCGACCGCTCTTGCAAGGATCGAGTCATCAAAATAAGGCTTTACTAAATTTTCAAAAAGCGTGACAAAAGTAAATTTCATGAATTTTCAAGTATGCTTTTAGCGTCTTTTGTTAAAATCTCTTTATTTTCCAAACTCACGCTTATAACAAAGCGATCTATATATGGGACGTAAAAGTTTTTTGCAAAGCCGATAGAAACGAGATCGTCACTTGTTTTTACATATAGCAAGGCATTATTCAGATTATCTTCTATATCTTTTACTACGCCTAAAATTTCGCCATTTTCGACTATATTTAAGCCAAGCACGTCAAAATAAAAAAACTCACCCTCTTTAAGTTTGCAATTTTTACGAGTAAGCTCTTTTGTAGTATATAAAATTTTATTTACAAGGCTTTTTGCCGAGTCGATATCCTCGTATCCCTCGAACAAAGCCGTTTCTTTTGATACGTCGTAGCTTTTGATGATAAATTCGTTACCGTCTTTATCAAAAAAGACTGCATTTTTTTTAAATTGTTCGGGAAAGTCGCCCTTATTATGAAGCTTGACACATCCTTTTAGTCCAACACATCTGCCTATTATCGCAACTTCTACAAATTCACTGTTCAAGCGCTTTTACCGTTACTCTATAACTAGTCGGATCTTTTGCCTTGCAGCCTATGATGACGGTTTTTATGGCATTTATCATCTTGCCGTCTTTTCCGATAAGCTTCCCGGTATCGACCTTATCGGCGCTTATGATGATCTCGGCAAAATTTTCGCCAAGCTCTTCTCGTTCGATCTTGATCTTTTCAGGATAGTCCGCTATCAGTTTGGCGTATTCGTATAAAAAATCTTCAACCATTTTATTATTTGCTTGTTATTTGAGCTACTCTGTCGCTAAGTTTCGCACCTACGCTTTTCCAGTAAGAAAGTCTCTCAGCGTCAAATTTAACGACTTCAGGCTCTGCCATAGGGTTATAATAGCCGATATTCTCTATCCAGCCGCTATCGCGTCTTTTTCTGCTATCCGTTACAACTATACGATAAAATGGTCTTTTCTTACGTCCCATTCTTGTTAGTCTTACTACTGTTGCCATATTGATTTCTCCTTTTATATTTTTAAATAAGGCTTAAATTTAGACACAAAAGCTGTCCAAATTTAAATCCATTTTACATAGGATGCTTTACGTTTGTTTGTGCCAGCATATTCACCAGCCCCTTCGCTCCACCCTTTCCTGAAAATTTCTTTGCTAGTTTCGAGGCATTTTCAAACTGCTTTAAAAAGCGATTGACCTCTATTTGATTCAGCCCTGCCCCAGCTGCCAAACGACGCTTGCGGCTATTGTTTAAAAGCTCAGGATTTTCACGCTCTTTTTGAGTCATGGAATTTATCATCGCTTTGATATGTAAAATTTCTTTTGAATTGTCAAGATCTATATCTTTTATCTGATTTGCCATATTTGAAAGCCCCGGTATCATGCCTATCAACGACTTCATACTTCCAAGCTTTTTTACGCTTTCCATCTGCTCTAAAAAGTCGTTGAAGTTAAACTGACCTTTTTTTATCTTTTGATTTAATCGCTTGGCCTCTTTCTCATCGATCACCATGCTTGTTTTCTCTACAAGCGTAGCAAGGTCGCCCTCACCCATTATGCGGCTTACTATGCGCTCTGGTATAAAGCTCTCAAGATCGCTCGCTTTTTCGCCGATACCGACAAATCTAAGCGGAATTTCAAGCTGCTTTGCAATGCTTATAGCTACTCCGCCTTTTGAATCGGAGTCAAATTTAGAAAGAATGACACCGGTGATATTTAGCGCTTCGTTGAAACTAGCTGCTGATTTGACACCGTCTTGCCCACTCATCGCATCGGCTACATAAAAAATTTCATGCGGCTTTATCGCTTCTTTCACAAGCTTTATCTCATTCATTAAAGTTTCATCTATCGCAAGGCGTCCCGCAGTATCGACCAAAAGAACGTCATAGAGCCCACTTTTGGCTTTTTGTAAAGCAGCCCTTGCCACTTTTATCGGATCGTTTTCACCTTCTATGAAAAACAGATCGATCTCGTTTGCCTCACAAAGCTGCCTGAGCTGTTCGACTGCAGCGAGTCTTTGTAGATCGCACGCCGCGACTAGGACTTTCTTTTTTCTGAGCTTTAGATAGTTTGCCAGTTTTATCGTCGTGGTCGTTTTGCCAGATCCTTGCAAACCGGCCATCAAAACGATCGTAGGAGCCGAGCTTGCATATACAAAGCCTTGATTACCCGGTGCAGTCAGGATGTTTGTCAAATTCGACTTTATCGCATCTAGGAAATTCTTTTGACCCACACCGGTCTTTTTTATATCGTTTTCTATCGCGGCGAGGAGGTCTTTGGTGACTTTATGATGAACATCAGCTTTTAAAAGAGCTTTTTTTAGCACGTCAAGAGCGTTTTTCAAAGCCTTTTCGTCATCGACGAAACGTATCTTGCTGACGGCTAAACGAAACGACTCGCTGATTTGTTCAAACACGACTCTACCTTTCTAAATTTCTCATTAAAGGGCGTATTTTACTAAATTTTTTCTTTATTGCTCTTTAAATATCAAACTTATTTGATATCTCAAACCCGAGCTCGTTAAAATCTTTTGGGACATCAGCCTTAAATTTATACCCCAAAAGAGCTATGAAATAAGCGTGCAGATATATTCTTTTCGCACGATTTTTACCGTATTTTTCATCGCCTATTATAGGTGCATTTATGCTTGCTAGATGAAGCCTGATCTGATGAGTCCTGCCCGTTTTTATCGCTACTTTCACGAGCGTCTTTTTACCCACTACCATGAGCGGTGTGACGTCGCTGACGGCCTCTTTGCCGTCTTTTGATATCTTAGAGATCGCTGCGCCTTTACTTTTTATCGTCAAAATGGGCTCGCTCACCCTCATTTCTTCGCTTAAAATCCCGCGCACTGCAGCAACATAAATTTTCTCCACGCGCATATGCTTAAATTCCTCTATCGCACGCTTAGCGAATTCCTCGTTTTTTACGAGCAACAAAACGCCGCTAGTCTCCTTGTCGAGTCGGTGTAAGAGAGGAAATTTATACATTTGAGAGATCTTTTCACTCGTGATGAAGGCGGGTTTATTTATGGCGAGTAGATTTTCATCCTCAAAGATGACGCTTGGCTTTGATGTTTCTTGCACGCTAAATTTCGTATTTACGTTCATCAAAGCCCTTGCGATAGCGACCTTTTGCCCCTTTGCAAAAACAAGCCCGCTGTCTATCAAGTCCTTAGCTTCGTTGTTTGATATATTTAGCTGCATGGCTAAAATTTTATATGCTTTTTCCTCATTCATAAGCGCTCCTGATGTCCTCGATTATTTGCGACACGTCGCCTTTTTGCATGATCTTACACCTTTTTAACTCGCTATTTATGAGCTTTGCCACCTCGTCCGCGCTTGCAAATTTCACATCACTGACCAGCGAGAAAAGCGCCTTTTGATTAAAAATGTGCTTTCCACTTATCAGTACCGGCTCAAACTGCGCAGCCTCGATGGGATTGTGCCCTCCGATACCCGGCATGAAACTACCGCCAAGCACTACTACATCGCTGATCGCGTAGATATTTACGAGCTCGCCTAGGCTATCTATGAGATTTACTTGTGCACCCAAATTTTGGCTTTGGCTAAATTTCGCAAAGCTAAGGCCGCCTTTAGTGGCAAACTTGACCGCTAAATTTGCGACTTCACCAAATCTCTCTGGATGGCGCGGAGCGATAATGAGCTTATCATCAACGCCTAAATTTAGCCCGTTTAGCAAGGCCGCTTCCTCGCCTTCGTGCGTGCTGGCTAGCACTATGACCCGCTCTTTTGGCTTTTTATAAATTTTACTTGGCTTTGGCAAAAAGGCTGATTTTATATTGCCGCAAACCAAAATTTCCCTCGCTCCAAGCGTGCTCAAACGCTCTTTATCGATCTGACTTTGCGCATAGACGCGGTCGATATACTTAAATATGACGTGGTAAAAAAAGGCGAATTTCAGGTATCTTTCATAGCTTCTGTCTGAGATCCTGGCGTTTATGAGTATCACGCGAGAGCCTTGGAATTTCGCCCAAAAAACGAGCATTAGCCAAAGCTCAGCCTCAAAAACGACTAAAATTTTACTCTTTTGCAGCCAAAAAGGTATGAAAATTTCAAACGGTAAAAAACGTGAATTTTGCGTTATTTTTTTAGCCGCTTCGTAGCCGGTATTCGTTACGACGCTGATAGCCTTGTCGTTAAAAAGCTCTAAAATAGGCTTAAGGGCTTGGATCTCGCCAAACGAGCAGGCGTGAAAATGCACCTTTGATGGGGCGAATTTCGCATTTTTATATAAAAAAAATCTAGCCGGGATCGAACGACGATATTTTGTTTTAAGGCTTAAAAAAAGTAGGAAAACAGCCCCGAAAAGCCAAACTATCAGGGCTAAAATATAATAGATCGCAACCACAAAAAGGCTTATGCCTCTACGTTTTCTTTAAATAAAATTCTTCCGCAGTGCGGGCAAGTGATGATGTCCTCGCCGCGGACGACGGCCGAGAACGTTTTGTCGTTTATCTGCATGAAACAGCCGTAGCAAGCTTGTTTTTTGACCGGAACGACAGCGGTATTGTGCGCCCATTTGCGGATCTTCTCGTAAAATGTGAGGATTTTTTGATTCATCTGGCCGACTAATTTCTCTTTTTTAGCATAGACTTCGGCACGCTCTTTTTCGATGGCTTCTAGCTGAGATGAAATTTCACTCTCGATCTTGCTCAGATTTGTTTCGAGTTCGGATTTTTTAGTGCCAAGCTCATCTTTTTGGGAAGTTTTATTATCGATCAGCTTTTCAAGTCTCGCGATCTCCTCGTTTGCAGCTTCGAGCTGCTCTTTTGCGATGTCTTCTTCAAGAGAAAGGGCTTTTACCTCTTTTTCACTCTTTGCCGAGCCGCTTTTTTTGGCGACCTCTTTTATCTTGGCTGAAAATTCCGCTATATGCGCGTTCGTGCCGGATTTTTGAGATCTTAGCTCGTTCATCTCGTCCTCTAGTTCGCCTATCTTTTGCGCAAGCTCGTTGCACTCGTCTTGTATAGCCTTGTAGGCTTTTTCTACGTTTTCTATGCGAGGCGTGAATTCGTCGATTTGTTTATCAAATTTTGAAAGCTCGACCAATTGTTCCAGGTATTTATTCATGTATGTCCTTTATTAGCAATGCGTAAATGGGTTTTTAAAATCCGCTATTATAACCTCAATTTCAAGATTTTGCAAATATTTTGCCAAAGCAGCCCCAAAATAGCGCTCACTCTCAAAATGTCCGATGTCAAATAAATTTATCCCGTTCTCTTTTGCCTCGAGTGCTTGGTGATATTTTAGATCTCCGGTCAAAAAGGCATCAGCTCTGACATCGCCGATAAGATCGGCTCCGCTACCGGTGCAAACGCAGATCCTTGAAATTTCATCTTTTGCATGAACCGCTCTTATAGTCTCGACCCTGAGCTTTTCTTTTAAAAGACAAGCGAGCTCATCAAAGCTGAATTTCACCTCGCAATACATCAAAAATCCATCTTTTCCGCTTGGCTCAAAGCCTAAAATTTCGCGAGTGAAATACTCGTTTAAAAACGCCAGATCGGCATTTGTGTGCATCGAGATGAGGTTTATGTTTTTCTCTATCATTTTTTGGATCAGATTGCTTGGGTAGCAGCTGAAATTTAGGCTTTTTAGCCCTTTAAAGATCAGCGGATGATGAGTTATGAAAAGGGAATTTGGCAGGGCGTTTTCCAAAATTTCACGGCTTAGATCTAAACTTAGATAAATCCGCTCGAATTCACCCTCGAGCGAGCCAACGAGCAGGCCGCTATTGTCCCAGCTCTCTTGGCTATCAAATGGAGCTATGGCATCTAAAATTTTATAAATTTCAACGATTTTCATAAAATTTTACTCACCTTTTTCCTCAAGGCTAGCTTTATATGTGAGCGCACACTCTTTAGCTAGTTCGCGAATTTTGAGGATATACTCCTGCCTTTGCGTTACCGAGATCGCTCCGCGCGCGTCAAGGACATTAAACGTGTGCGCCGCCAGCATACAATAATCATACGCAGGCAGCGAAATTTTGGCTTCAAGGCAGCGCTTGCACTCCTTGAATGCGTTTTCAAATTGATTAAAAAGCATCGCGGTGTCGGCGATCTCGAAGTTATATTTGCTCCACTCGTATTCGCCTTGCTTATGCACGTCGCCATAGGTCACGATGCCGTTTTTATCGTCCCAAACGATATCATAGACGTTATCGATATCTTGCAGATACATAGCCAGACGCTCAAGCCCGTAGGTGATCTCACCGCTGATCAGCTCGCATGCAATGCCGCCTACTTGTTGAAAGTAAGTAAACTGCGTCACTTCCATACCGTCTAGCCAGACCTCCCAGCCAAGTCCCCAAGCACCCAGCGTCGGGCTCTCCCAGTTGTCCTCTACGAAGCGTATGTCGTGCTTTTTCAGATCAAGACCGAGTCGCTCGAGGCTCTTTAGATAAAGCTCTTGGATATTTTCAGGGCTTGGCTTGATAAGCACTTGAAACTGATAGTAGGCTCCGAGGCGGTTTGGATTTTCACCGTATCTGCCGTCAGTCGGGCGGCGTGAAGGCGCTACATAGGCTGTCGCCCAAGGTTTTGGTCCAAGACTTCGTAAAAAGGTCGCTTGATGATAGGTGCCCGCACCAGCCGGCATATCGTATGGCTGAAGTATCACGCAGCCTTGCTCTCTCCAGTAGCTTTGAAGTGTTAAAATAATCTCTGAAAATGTCATTTTTTGCCTTTATTTTTATTTGGCTCTATTATAATAAATCATTGACACTTACTTCGCAAACCCTGTTCGCTCCGCAAAACGCCGAACATATAGCACGATTTACGCGGTCAGCTACCGCTTCCCTGTAAATCGGCGGCGATAGCGTCGCTTCACAAGGTTTGACTTCGCTCTTGAAAGTTAAAAATCAATGAAATATTTTAATAGAGCCTTTTATTTTATCGATATGTAAATTTTGATCCCATCGCCCAAATATAGCTCAAAGTCCGTGCCATACGCTCGCTTTAAGCTTGAATTTTCAAAATTTACCCAGATCGCTTTCCAAAGTGCGATGGTTAGATCCGCCCCCTTAGCGCCTAAATTTTCATCGCTTAGATCCTCCGTGCCAAAAACGGCATATCGCCCTGCATGCACGTAAATCTTTTCTAAATTCGCACCCGGCTTTAAAGTATCTGCTTTTACACCGATAAGAAGCGAGTATTTGCCGTTAAAATCGCTCTCATAGTCATGATATACGGCGTAAATTTCACTCTGCGGCACGAATACCTCGCCCGTTTCATCGTAGCTAAATTTTAAAAATTCATCCCAAAGCGCCGCGATCTTACCGCGTCCACTCATCTCAAGGGTATTGCTCGTTCGCGTCTTTAGTCCGCAAATTTCAAAGCCGCTTTTTACCTCAACGATTTGCATAAATTTTAGCTTTCCTTAAAATTTTCAACCGCTTTGTTCCACATCAGCTTGTATTTTCGCTTCAAAAACTCGACCTCGTCTTGTGCGAGCTTGAGCTGCTGTGTGAGCGTCTCGATCGTCTTTCTGTCCTCGTCGTAAAGCTCTTGCATCGAAAAAAGCGCCTCTTTTAAAAATTTATTCTCATTTCGCAGCACTTCAAGCGTCTCGTCTTTCGCGTCAAGCACCTTCTCGTGTAAATTTAATATCGTGCCTATCGTCTTTTCTACGAAGCTCTCGCCGTTTAGCGCATTCGGGCTCGCTGTTAAATTCGTATTTGCAGCCGGTACGACGCTCATCATGCCCTGACTGGCCTCGATGTAAATTTCTCCGTCGTCCGTCCTGGTGTTTAGCACGCCGCGCTCTATCATGCCCTCGATGACTTCGCGCTGCAAATGCACGAGCTGGCAAAATTCATCTATCTTTAAAAAAGTCTGCATAAAGCCTCCTTAAAGTATGACTTCCACGCTAGCCGAGTCGCTAGCTACGCCTTGCGCTTTGGCTGCCCTGTCGGCTTTTAGCTTTTGAGCCAGCTCACTGTCGCTAAGCGCTAAAATTTGCATCGCCAGATATGCGGAATTTATCGCCCCTGCCTTGCCGATAGCCAGGGTCGCTACGGGCATGCCGGCTGGCATTTGTACGGTCGAGTAAAGCGCATCGACTCCGTTTAACGCACCGCCGCTCATCGGTATGCCGATGACCGGACGAGTCGTATTTGCAGCGATCGCGCCTGCTAAATGAGCCGCCATCCCGGCAGCTGCGATGAACACCTGCGCACCCTTAGCCTCGGCCTCTTTTACATAATCAGCCGTTCGCTGCGGGCTTCTGTGCGCAGAGCTGATGATGAGCTCGTATTTGACGCCAAATTTTTCAAGCTCGTGCGCCGCATTTAACACAACGTCGTAATCGCTCTTGCTTCCCATTATGATCGATACGAATTTCATTTAAATTCCTTTCTCAAAAAGCTAAATTCAGGCAGTTTTGCCGGCAATCTTATCTCGTTTTCGTTTCCGCTGTGAATCTCGCTCATCATCTTGCCTTTTTTGGTCACGAGCTGGTGAAATTTCACGAATTTTTTGCCATCGCGTGTGAAAATTTCGCCTATTTCGTTATCGCACTCGCCGACATTCGCGCCAAGCGGAGCTACTATCTCATACTCCTCATTCGCCACGAGCTTAAATTTACACTTTAAAAATTCTCCGTCCTCGCTTATGGCATGCACCTGATGCGTGCCCTCCTCGAGGCTGGAGATGTGATTTTGCGTATCGGTGCGCTCGTAAGGGCGATGAACGAGATAGCCGTCTGTAAAACCGCGATTTTTGAGCGTATTAAGCTCAGCTGCGTAAATTTCAGCGTCAAATTTACCCTCCGCGGCGTCATCTATCGCCATCCTGTAAGCCCTAGCGGTGCATGCAGCGTAGTATTCGCTCTTTGTGCGCCCTTCTATCTTGAAGCTATCTACCGCCCCGCTTTTCATTATCTCCTCGATATGAGCGCTTAAATTTAGATCCTTCGAGTTCATCACGTGAGTGCCGCCCTCCTCATCCTCCTCGAGGCGAAAAAGAGTGCCGCTTTCAGGATTTTTAGCGTAAAGCTCGTATTTGAAACGACAGTCGTTCGCGCAGCTGCCGCGATTTGACATCCTGCCACTTTGCACCGAGCTCACCAGACAGCGCCCGGAATACGCAAAACACATCGAGCCGTGAACGAAAATCTCGATCTCAAGCTGGGGTAAAATTTCTTTTATCTTTATGACGTCTTTTAGGTTCATCTCACGGGCTACGACGATGCGAGTCGCGCCCATTTCGTGGTAAATTTTAGCATCTAGCCAGTTCATGACGTTTGCTTGCGTGCTAAGATGTATGTCTATATCGGGTGCGATCTGCTTTGCCAGGCTCATCACTCCTGGCGTTGCGATGATGAAAGCGTCCGGCCTAAATTCGCTTATCATTTCCAGGTGACGTTTTAGCGGCTCGATCTGCCCGTTAAACGGGAAAGCATTCACCGTCGCGTAAAATTTCTTGCCTTTAGCGTGCGTGTATTTTATAGCCTCTTCAAAGCTTTCAAGGTTGAATTCGCGTGCCGAGCGGGTGCGTAACGAGAAACTGGCCACCGAGCCGTAAACCGCGTCTGCACCGTAGTTTAGAGCGATTTTAAGCTTGGTGAAATTTCCCGCGGGACAGAGCAGCTCGGGCTTTATCACTTCTTGCCCAAGCTTTCGATAAGCGCTTCTATATCGTCGTTGCTGACTAAATTTTCAGTCGTAGTATCGCCTGCGATATGCACCGCCGAGCCGACGCGTTTATCGTCATCTATCTTGCCCTCGAACAAGGTGTTCATGTATTTGCTAAGCGCCCTCATGACGTTGATAACGCGCTCTATCTTTTGACGATGGATGTCTTGATATTGCATCATATCCATAGCCATCATTATCTCGTCTTGACCCATTTGTAGATTTCCTATTATCTCGTCTACACTTGATTTTAGGGCGTTGTTTCGCTCGAAAGCCTCGGCAAAAGCCGCAACGTTAGGAAATTTCTCTTTAAGCGTGCCAAAAAGCTCGATATTTGCCGATATCCCGTCGTTTATAGTCCCGCAGCCGCTCTCTGCGTCCATGAAAAAGTTATTTATGGTCTCTAGTTTATCCAGCATCTCGGTAGCTTTTGCCTCGCTGTCGCGCGTGACATCGTCGAGCTGGTGCACCATTTTATGATCCTCGGTCGGTGGCGGCGGTGGCCACGCAGCCTCCGCACTGACGCGGTAAGTGCTAGGATCTATCGTCATCACGCCGTCATCTTTAGCTTGTTTAGCCGGAGTCGGCTCTTCTTTTATCTCTTGCGTTTTTGTCTCTTCTGTCTTAGGCTCGGTCTCGCCGGTGTCGTCCATATCATCGAGTCCGCCCGCCATAAGGGCGTCAAGTTCCTCTTGGGTCATAAAAGCTCCTGAAAATGAAATGTAAGGATTATACAATCACTCCGCTAAAAGCTAACTTTAAATTTTATAGTCGGTTGATTAAAATTTAATTGCATTTTTGTTAAAATCGCAAAAATTTGCAAGGCTTGAAATGAAAATAGATCTGCACAATCACACATACCTATGCAACCACGCCGAGGGCAGCGTCAGCGAATATATCGAAGCTGCGATCAAATGCGGTACCGAAATTTTTGGCTTTAGCGATCATAATCCCATGAATTTCGACGAGGCTTATAGGATGAGCTTCGAGCAAATGGACGAATACGAAAAAATGGTGCTTGAAGCGCGCGAAATTTTCGCCGATAGGATCAAAATTTTACTGGCTTACGAGGTAGATTTTTTACCAGGATTCATGGACGAGCGAGTTTTTGCCAGGCAGGTCGATTATCTGATCGGCTCGGTGCATTTTATCGGCGGTTGGGGCTTTGACAATCTAGAATTCATAGGCGAATACAAGAACAAAGACATAGATAAAATTTGGCGCGATTATTTTGAGTGCGTCAAAGCTCTTGCAGAGTGCGGTAAATTTGACATCGTAGGGCATATTGATCTTTTAAAAATCTTTAAATTCCTGCCAAAGGCGGATATCAAAATTTTGATCCAAGATGCCCTAAAAGCGATAAAAAAGGCAAATTTAGCGATCGAGATAAACGCTGCAGGCTTTAGAAAACCTATCGGCGAGCAGTATCCAAGCCGCGAAATTTTAAGCCTAGCTTACGAGATGGACATCCCGATCAGCTTCGGCTCGGACGCTCACTCGCCAAAAGATGTCGGCGCAAACGGCGAAATTTGTGAGAATTTAGCCCGTGAGATAGGCTATGACAAATGCGTTTGTTTCGAGAAAAGGGATAGGTATTTTGTAAAATTTTAGAATGAGTAAAAATTTAATATAAAGCTAATCTTAAACATTAGATTTTATGATAAAATACGAAAATTAAAACCAAACCAAAGGAGATATGATGGGAAAATTCGTAACGAGCATCGATCATTTTTTTGAATTTTGTAAAGAAAACGAGGTCAAATTCGTAGATTTTAGATTTACCGACTTAAACGGCGGCTGGCACAGCATAAGCTACAATTTCAAAGCTGTCACGAAAGAAAATTTCACGCATGGCATACCGATGGACGGCAGCTCGCTTGGAGGCTGGCAGCCGATAGATAAAAGTGACATGCTTATGAAACCAGAAGCCACGAGCGCGTTTTTAGATCCTTTCACCGCAGACGTGACTGCGGTCGTTTTTTGCGATATTTATGATATTTACAAAGGTCAAATTTATGAGAAATGCCCTCGTTCGATCGCCAAAAAAGCGATGGCTTACGTAAAAGAGAGCGGGCTTGGCGATGTGGCTTATTTCGGGCCGGAGAACGAATTTTTTATATTCGACAACGTCAAAATCGTCGATCGTCCAAACTGTGCGATGTATGAGGTAGATACCGAAGAAGGCGAATGGAACGACGACAGAGAGTTTAAAGACAGCTACAACACGGGCCATCGTCCGCGTAGGAAAGGCGGCTATCTGATGACACAGCCGATCGATAGCATGGTCGATCTAAGGGCCGAGATGATGCAAGTGCTCGAGCAAGTGGGCTTAGAGGTCTTTTTAGGACATCACGAAGTCGCCCAGGGTCAAGGCGAGATCGGAGTGAAATTTGGCACCCTAGTCGAGGCCGCCGACAACGTGCAGATCTACAAATACGTCGTCAAAATGGTCGCTCATCTAAACGGCAAGACGGCGACGTTTATGCCAAAGCCTCTTTACGGCGATAACGGAAGCGGCATGCACGTGCATCAATCAGTCTGGAAAGACGGTAAAAATTTATTTTACAAAGAGGGGAATTACGCGAATTTAAGCGACTTTGCGAGGCATTACATCGGCGGGATATTAAAACACGCCAGAAGCGTAGCCGCCTTTACAAACCCTAGTACGAACAGCTACAAGCGCCTGATACCGGGCTTTGAAGCGCCGTCCATACTCACCTACTCCAGTCAAAACCGCTCGGCTAGCATCCGCATACCTTACGGCGCGGGTGAAAATTCCGTCCGTGCGGAGATGAGATTTCCAGATAGCACGGCGAATCCTTATCTAGCCTTTTCAGCGATGCTGATGGCGGGACTTGACGGAGTAAAAAACAAATACGAACCGGTAGGCCCGATGGATGAAAATTTATTTGTCCTAACGCTTGATGAGATCAGAGAAAAGGGCATCGAGCAGCTGCCGCATACACTTCGCGGCAGTCTTGAGGCGCTCATCCGCGACAACGAATACCTAAGACCGGCGATGAGCGAATTTATGATCGATACATATCAGCATTTTAAATTTGAAACGCAGGTTTGGCCATACGAGGCGCGCCCTACGGCTTATGAGTTCAAGACTTGTTTTTCTTGCTAAATTTTGAGGGTTCATCCCTCAAAATTTCACGGTAGATTTATTTTGATTTTGTCGAGCGGTGAAGCGGATGCTGATAGTCGTTTCGCTCACAGCCGCTAAAGCAGACTGCCGTTAGAGCGATCAAAACGGCTAATATCAAGCTTTTCATACGTTCTTTCCTTTAAAATTTTCGCGCATTATATCAAAAATTTATCCATTTTTTTGTAAAATCTGCAAATCTAATCTGCAAAAGGAAAACGCCTTGCAAGCACTCGCACTCAAGTATAGACCCAAAAATTTCGACGAGCTGATAGGCCAAGAAGCCGTCAGCAAAAGCCTCACGCACGCACTAGATGAGGGGCGCATAAGCCACGCATATCTGTTTTCGGGACTTAGAGGAAGCGGCAAGACCTCAAGCGCCAGGATATTTTCAAAAGCCCTCGTATGCGAAAAAGGTCCGACATCAAGGCCTTGCGAGACCTGCCCTCAGTGCATAATGGCAAACGAATCGCGCCATATGGACATCATCGAGATGGACGCAGCCAGCCACCGAAAGATCGACGACATAAGAGAGCTCATCGAGCAAACCAAATACAAGCCCGCGATGGCGCGCTATAAAATTTTCATAATCGACGAAGTGCATATGCTGACTAAAGAGGCGTTCAATGCGCTTTTAAAGACGCTTGAAGAGCCGCCAAGCTATGTGAAATTTATCCTCGCGACGACAGACCCGTTAAAGCTTCCGGCCACGGTGCTATCGCGCACGCAGCACTTTCGCTTCAAGCAAATCGGCAAAAACAGCATCATAAAACATCTTGAATTTATCCTTAGCAAAGAGGGCATAAGCTACGAGAGAGAGGCGCTGGAGATCCTGGCTCGCAGCGGACGCGGATCACTGCGCGATACTTTGACGCTACTTGATCAAGCCATAATCTACGGCGCGAACAATATCACTCAAAGCTCGGTCGCATCGATGTTAGGACTACTTGACCCAAGCAGGATAGAGCAGATCTTAAACCTTGTCATGTTAAGCGACAAAGAGGGGCTTAGAGAGCTCGTCGCGGAGCTTGAGATCTACGAGCCTGAGATGATAATCGACGAACTCATCGCAAATTTAAAGCAAAAATTCATTGACAACGATCCGAAATTTTCACTGCTTATCTATGAGAGATTTTTTAGGATCTTAGCTCAGGCAAAAAGCATGCTAAACGTCTCTAGCGACAACGGCTTTGTGCTTAGTATCATGCTTTTCATGATGGTCGAGGCGCTAAATTTAAAGAGTATAGACGAGGTCATAGAGTCCGCTCAGCACGCAGAGCAGGCACGTCCAAGCCAGGCTGCCGCGCCTAGTGCACCACAGCAGATCGCGCGCCCTAAAATGCAAAGCCCGTATGAGAGCTTCGTAGCTAAAATTTATGATAGGGATTATTCGCTTGGCGAGTTTTTTAAAGAGCATGTCGAGTTTGTGGATTTTAAAAACAACGAGCTAAGCCTGATCGTAAATGCAAATGATGAAAAGATGGTATTTTTCCGCAAAAACTGGAAAATAGTAAATGAAATTTTGCATTTGCTTTTTGGAAAAGAGGCGAAGATAATCAACGCCAAAAAAGATGAAGCAAGGCCGAATTTAGAGGCAAACGCACCAAAGCAAGTGCAAAAGGATGAAAATTTAAGCCCCAAGGCAGACGCCACGCCTGCAATGCGAAACGATCTTAATCTCGACGAGGAGCTTTTAAAGTCAAAGCCAGCCCAAGCTAGCATCGCACCAAAGCCAAAGCCAGCCGATCCGCAAAAGATGATCGCTGCGATAAATTTCAACAGCTCAAAATCCCCGCAAGAGATGGAAAAAATAAAGCAAGAAGCCGTCATAAGGGAGGCAAATAAGCTCTTTGGCGAGCCTACGATAGTAAAAGCCGAGCCGTGATATTTTGCGCGGCTAGCGTAAATTTTACTCGTTTAGTATAGACAGAAGCTCTTTATTGTCTTTTGTTTTAAGCATCTTTGCGTATAAAAATTTAAGCGCTTCCACATCATCCATCGTCGCGATAGCCGAGCGGATAGCCCAAATTTTTTGTAGCTCGTCAGGTTTTTGCAACAGCTCTTCTTTTCTAGTACCGGATTTTAGGACGTTGATAGCAGGGTAAATTCGGCGGTCGGAGATGTTTCGATCCAGCACGATCTCACTGTTGCCCGTGCCTTTAAATTCCTCGAAAATTACCTCGTCCATGCGCGAGCCGGTATCGATGAGTGCGGTCGCGATAATCGTCAGACTACCGCCAAATTCGATATTTCTAGCCGCTCCAAAAAAGCGTTTTGGCTTATGCAGCGCATTTGCATCCACGCCACCCGTTAGCACCTTACCACTTGGCGGGGTTACGGTGTTGTAAGCGCGCGCTAGACGTGTGATACTATCAAGCAAGATGATGACGTCTTTGCCCATTTCGACAAGCCTCTTTGCCTTTTCGATGACGAGCTCAGCGACGCGCACGTGATTTAGCGCAGGTAGGTCAAACGTCGAGCTAAATACCTCGCCCTTGACGCAGCGCTGCATATCGGTGACCTCCTCGGGACGCTCATCGACCAAAAGCACCATGAGATGCGCCTCAGGGTGGTTTCTGGCGATGCCGTGAGCCAGCTCTTTCATGAGCTCGGTCTTACCGCTTCTTGGCGGAGCGACGATGAGCCCGCGCTGACCCTTACCAAGCGGAGTGAAAAGATCGAGCACGCGTCCGGTGAGCTTCATCGGATCGTATTCGAGATGTAGCTTTTCAGTCGGGAAAAGCGGCGTCAGGTTGTCAAATAACGGTCGTTCCTTTGCCTCGATGAGCGGCATATAGTTTAGCGCTTCGATTTTTAGCAGGGCGTAGTATTTTTCCTGATCTTTTGGCTCGCGAACCTGTCCCGTGACGATGTCGCCCACGCGCAGGGCAAATTTACGGATTTGCGAATTTGAGACGTAGGCGTCGTTTGAGCTGTCGCTTAGATTTGCATCGACCGAGCGCAAAAAGCCGTAGCCTTCGTTCGTGATCTCCAAAATGCCCGTAAAAAGTATGAAGCCGCCTTGTTTGGTCTGGGCTTTTAAAATTTCAAAAATGAGGTCTTGACGGCGAAATTCGCGCGGATTTTCGACTCCGACCTCGTTTGCGATAGCGATGAGATCTTCTAGGCTTAGGGTGCGAAGCTCCTCGATCTTGTGTCCGTCGACTGGGATATGCGTGCGAGTGCTCGGGTATTTTTTAGTCGTTTTTTGATTTTCAGCCACGATGGCTTGATTTGGGGTATTTTCCATGTATCCTCTTTAAAATTACGGAATGATTTGTAGATTTAAAAATAAGTTTCAAAAAGAAGTTTTTTGAAGCCCACATTTTATATAAATTTGGCTTTGATGTCAAGCAAGCTTAAATTTGCGTCCGACACTCACAGCGGTAAATTTAATGCTATAATTGCGCCATTTTTGAAAAGTAAAATCAAAACAGGATGATCAAAATGATGGATTTTAAAGACGGCGCACGCGAGCGACTCATTATAAAGACCGCTCTCATCGGCATCATCACAAATGTCTGCCTCGCCGCGACTAAAATTTGCATCGCGTTAGTCTCGGGCTCGGTCGCGATCATCACCGACGCGATAAACAACCTAAGCGACGCGAGCTCGTGTGTCATCACGATATTTGGCTCAAAGCTTGCCGCTAAAATGCCTGATGAAGCCCATCCCTACGGCTACGGCAGAGTAGAATACATCGGCGGTCTAGTGGTCTCGATTGTCGTGCTGATGCTTGGCTTTGATTTTTTAAAAACCTCGATTGGCAACATCATTTCGCCCGTGCAGACTAAATTTACCGCACCACTTTTGCTGATTTTATTTATCGCGATCTTTGTTAAATTTGCACTGGGCGCGCACTACCGCAAAGTGGGCAAAAATACAAAATCCATCTCGCTAAAAGCCGTCGGTACGGAGGCTTTGGGAGATGCGATCATCTCTTGCGTGATACTTTTTTCAGCCGCGCTTTCATACTTTTGGGGCGCGCAGATCGACGGCTACGCGGGGGCTTTGGCGTCGCTTTTTATTATCATCAACGGCGTGCTTTTGATAAAAGAAACCTTTGACAAAATCATCGGCGGACGCGTAGAAAAGGAGGTCGTAGACGAAATTTACGCTGCCGTAAATCGCTGCGAGATCGTACGCGGCTCGTATGACTTGATCCTGCACAACTACGGCGTGGAGCGCTTCGTGGGCTCAGTGAATGTCGAAATCGATGAATACTTGCCTATTCGCGAAATTTCACAGACCTTAAACGAACTGCAAATCGAAATTTATAAGCATTACCGCACCTACCTTGTTTTTGGCGTTTATAGCGTAAATTTGGGGCAAACGCAGGCAAAAGAGTGTATCAAAAGCGCGCTTGCGGAGTTTAAAAGTATCTTAAATTTACACGCATTTTTTATCGATGATGCCAAAAAGAGTGTGAGATTTGACGTTGTTGTGGATTTTAAAGAGCGAAATTTAAGTCAGCTTCGAGCAAATATCGAAGACATCGTGCGCGAGAGATTTCCGGGATATAAAATTTTCATCGTCATCGATAGGGAATTTAGCTAATATTCTTAGAAAATAAAATTTATATAAAGTCAAAAAATTAAATTTTTATATTAAACTTATCTGCTTTCATATATAGTTCATTTAATAAAACCTTATTTTATACCAAAGGAGAGTACGATAAAGGATCTTTCAAGAAGAAATTTCGTCAAAATGAGTGCTGTTGGTGCCGGTATGATGGCGCCTGGTATGAATGCCGACGCGGCGGTCATGAAGGAAAAAGACGTCAAATGGGACGAGGATTTTGACGTCGTCATCATAGGCTCGGGGTTTGCGGGACTGGCTGCTGGCATAAAGGCGGCAAAAAGAGGCCTAAACGTCGTGATCATCGAAAAGATGGGGCATATATGAGGCAACTCGGTCGTAAATGGCGGGATCTTCGCCGTGCCAAACAGCGAACTGCAAAAGAAAAACGGCGTCAAGGACTCAAAAGAGCTTTTCATCTCCGACTGCGTAAAAGCGGGGCTCGGGCTAAACCATGTCGAGCTTTTGGAGGTACTCGCGGACCGCGCGGTAGATACGTTTAACTTCACCGTCGAAAACGGCGCAAAATACCTAGACAAGCTGCTACTTGAGGGCGGCCACAGCGTTCCGCGCACCTACTACACGGCAAACACAAGCGGCTCAGGCATAGTTCAGCCGCTAATGGAGTCCTTTCAAAAGTTGCCAAACGCCACAGTAAAGACCAGGACGAAATTTGACGACTTCATACTTGATGACAGCGGGCGAGTGGTCGGCGTGCAGGTCAGAGAAAACTACCGCTTCGACAACAAGCTCTTTAGCGACGACCGCGAAAACAAGGGCGGCGACAAGAAATTCATCAAAGCCAAAAAGGGTGTCGTGCTGGCAAGCGGCGGCTTTTGCAGTGATAAATTTTTTAGAAAGCTACAAGACCCTCGCGCAGTGCCGGAATTTGACACCACAAACCACCCCGGAGCGACCGCAGGCGCGCTCATTTCAGCCTTCAAAGTAGGCGCACTACCGGTGCAGATCGGCTAGATACAATACATCCCGTATAAATGCCCGGACGAAAAAGGCAACAGCATAACGAGCAAATTTGCGGTGCAGGCGAGCTTTCGCTACGGCTTTTCGGTCGACCCAAAGACCGGCAAACGCTATATGAACGAGCTTGCCGACAGGAAAATCAGAGCCGACGCGATGTTTAAAATAATCGACGCCAAAGCAAACAGCTATCCGATCAACCTATGCGACTCCGTCGCCGCGGCAAAGCTCGTGCCAAGCGACCTTGAAAACCCGATGAAAAGCGGCGTGATCAAAAAATTCGACACCCTTGACGAGCTCGCAAAAGAGTATAAAATCCCGGCTGATGAGCTAAAAAAGACTGCCGAGCGCTACAACGGCTTTGTTAAAAGCGGGGTCGACGAGGACTTTGGCAAGCCGATGAAGCTGACTGATGGCATCACGGTCGCAACTCCGCCATTTTACGCGATGCGTGGCGCTCCAAAGCTTCATCACACGATGGGTGGCGTAAAGATCAACACCAAAGCGCAGGTCTTAGACATCAACGACGAGCCGATACCGGGATTTTACGCGGCGGGCGAGGTCACGGGAGGCACGCACGGAGCTAGCAGGCTTGGCAGCTGCGCGATCTTGGACTGCCTCACGTTTGGCATGATCACGGGCGAGAATATAGGCTAAATTTAGCTTTAAATTTACGCTATGGGTGGGCTGGAATTTGACCTGCTCCTGTAAATTTAAATTTGTTTTATAAGGCATCTTTTGATCTGCAAAAGCAAAACCCTACGAAGCGACGCTATTTTTACTTCGCTTCAGTCGCAACTAAACTTCTTGAAAAAATGAAGCAAAATAGATGCCGCTCTACTTGATGCTGTTTGCGTTCTCCTATGCCGGGTCGCTTATAAGCCCGCTTAATGCTCGCTCTTTAGCCCCGCTCCGCAAAGCGAGATGATGCTCTCTCCTTTTAGCTCGTGCGTTTTTATATAGTTTAGATACGCGGCGTAGATTGCGGCTGTCGTGTGCTCCACGTAAAATCCGCCTCGCGCTAGACGCTGCCTGGTAGGCACGATGTCGGTCTCCGGGATCGTGATGACCTCGCGCTCGCCCTCATAAGAGTCGGCCAAAATTTGCTCGCCTCGCATCGGTTTTCCTATGGCTATGCCTTCAGCCTCAGTCGGCTTTGGCACGATGTCGCGAGGCTTGTTTGTCGCGCCAAAAAGCGGGGCGCAGTTCTCACTTTGCACGATGAAAATTTTAGGCGCTTTAGCGATCGCGCCGGCTCTAAGAAGCTCACCAAGGGCGAACTCGCAGCCGATTAGAAGCGTGCCGTTGCCAACCGGCAAAAAGAAATTTTCAGGCACACGGCCAAGCTGCTCGAAAATCTCATAAACGTATGTCTTCGTGCCTTGGTAAAACATCGGGTTATAGACGTGGTTTGCGTAGTAGACGCCCTCATCTAGCGCCTTTTTACGGCATGCGTCGGCGGTCTCGTCGCGCGAGCCATCAAAGACCGTCGCAGTAGCGCCAAACGCTCTTATCATATCGATCTTTTTTTGCGATGTGCCCTTCGGTACGTAAATTTCACATTCGATGCCCGCCCTGGCGCAGTATGCCGCTACCGAGTTGCCGGCGTTGCCGCTACTATCTTGCAAGACCTTTTTCACGCCGATAGTTTTGCAAAGCCATATCAAAACAGCCGCCCCGCGGTCTTTGAAAGAAAGCGTGGGCATCGCGTAGTCAAGCTTGAAAAATAGCTTTTCGTCAAATCTCACCGTCGCCGTCATGCCCTCGCCCAGCGTGATCTCGCGCCAAATTTCATTCTTTAAAGGCATGAAATTTCGGTACCGAAAGAGGCTAAATTCGCCCTTATCTATAAGATCCGTCGAAAATTTAGGCGGCGTGAAGTCAAGATCGTAAAGCCCGCCGCATTCACAGCGATATTTCGTGCTCTCAAGCGGTGCCAAAGCGCCGCATTTACTGCATTTAAATTTCATCATCTATCCTTTTGCGACATCGCCACGGTCGCCTCTATCTCTACCAAGCAGCCAAAATGAAGCCCCGACGTAGGCACTACAACGCGAGCCGGCTTGTGCTCGCCAAAGAATTTCGCGTATTCATCGTCTATCTCGTCCCAAAACGCGACATCGGGCGTATAAACGCGGCACATCAGCACATCTTGCCTATTTGCACCGGCGAGCTTTAAAACCTCGTCTAAATTTGCCAGAGCCTGCCTCGCATGCGCCCTGACTCCGCCCTCAGGCAGCTTCATCGCCCGCAGATCGATGCTAAGCTGCCCCGACACATACAGTATCCCTGCGTGCTCCACCGCCGGGACATAGTGCGCCTTTTTCTTTTTTGACGCCCGCGTTTGATAAAATTTCATATTTTTCCTTTAAAATTTCGTCGTTTTATGAGTTGTATTTTACCTTAAAATTTTGATTTAATAATGTATTTTTAAAAATGCTACTGCTCTAAACGATCAAAATTTTAAGACGAAGTATCGTATAATCTTGCAAATAAATTTGAAAGCAAAATGTAACGAAAATGAAAAAGTGCAAATGCTCGCATTGTCAGCTGGAATTTGACGAAAGCTCGATGATATCAGCTCCTGATGGTAATAAATTTTGCTGCTCTGGTTGCAAGAACGTCTATGAAATTTTACGCTCGAACGGGCTTGAGGAATTTTACGAAAGGCTCGGCAAAAACACGCTCTCGCCCGCAAAAGAGAGTGAAAATTTCGACGACTCGACGCGAGATATATACCGAGATTTCATCAAAAAAGATGGAGAATTTAGCAAAATTTCGCTCGTCATCGAGGACATCCACTGCTTTGCGTGCATTTGGCTCGTAGAAAAGGTGCTTTTTGGCACAAATGGCGTCCTAGAAGCGGGCGTGAACGCTGCAAACAACAAGGCTCTCATCGTCTGGGACGAGTCGCAGGTAAGCTTAAATGAAATTTTACGCAGGCTAAACAGCGTGGGATACAAGGCGCATCCTTACGACGCTGAGGGTGAGGAGGCGAGACTGAGCACTAAAAGGCGGGAATTTTACGCCAAGCTCTTAGTCGGCATTTTTTGCACGATGAATATTATGTGGATCGCCGTAGCGCAATACTCCGGCTATTTTAGCGGCATCAGAGCCGATGTGAAAGCGATCTTGAATTTCGCCGAGTTCGTGCTAGCCACTCCCGTGCTGTTTTACACGGGCGGTGCGTTTTTTGCCGGGGCTCTTACCGCGCTAAAAGGCCACACGCCAAATATGGATCTGCTAGTCGCCACAGGAGCCAGCCTAGCCTACATCTACTCGGTATATGCGATGTTTTCGCGCAGCGGTGAGGTGTATTTCGACTCGGTCGCGATGATCATCACCTTCGTTTTTATCGGTAAATTCCTTGAAATTTTGAGCAAAAAGCGCGCTGCCGACAGTATCGACGGGCTAAATCACATGCTCCTTGGCGACGTCAGCGTGCTAAAGGACGACGAAATTTTACAGATCTCTCCGCAAGCCGTCAGCATAAAGGACAAGATCGTGCTAAGAGCGGGACAAAGGGCGCTTATAGACGGCTTCATAGTCCGGGGCGAAGCCAGCTTTGACGCCTCGTCCATAAGTGGCGAGAGCGCACCTGTCTGGCTTGGCGTGGGAGATGAGGTAAAAAGCGGGCTCATTTGCCTTGACGGACGCGTGATCTACGAGGCCGGTGCAAATTTTGAAAATTCATTTTTGAGCAAGATCGTCGCCCTCTTACAAAATGCAAGCCTAAAAAAGCCTCGTATCGAGCAGCTGGCAAATAAAATTTCGTCTAAATTTTCGCTTGGTATCATCTGCGCAGCGCTCATAACGTTTGCGTTTTGGTATCTTAAGGGTGGCTTTGAAAACGCGCTCATCGTGGCTATCTCGGTCATCGTGATCGCCTGCCCATGCGCTCTGGCCCTGGCGACACCGGTGGGCACGCTAGTAGCGCTTGGCGTGGGGCTGAAAAAGGCCGTGATATTTAAAGAGGCCGTGATGATAGAAACTCTCGCAAACTGCGATACGGTGGTCTTTGACAAGACCGGCACGCTAAGTAGCGGTAAGCTTTGCGTGAGTAAATTCATAAAATTTAGCAACATCGATACAAACGCGATCTTCTCGCTAGCCGGTGCGTCAAAACACCCCGTAAGCGTAGGCGTGGCGAAATTCTTAGCCGGCAATGACGCAAAAGCTTTAGAGCTTAGCGACGTAAAAGAGATCGCCGCAAAGGGCGTGAGCGCTAAATTTAAAGGCAAAATTTTAGCCGCCGGCAGCGAAAATTTCATGCGTGAGCTTGGGATCGACATATCACACTCTAAAAGCGACAAGACGAGCTATTACGTAGCGTTTGAGGGCGTGCTGGCAGCGAAATTCGAACTAAGCGACGAGCTCAAAAACGACGCGAAAAGCTGCGTAAAGGAGCTAAAAGCGATGGGGCTTAAAACCTATATGCTCACAGGGGATAATCAAAACGTCGCAAAAGAGGTCGCGGATGCGCTTGGCATCGCAGATTTCAAGGCCTCTTGCCTGCCCGATGAAAAGGCGCGATTTATCAAAAATTTACAGCAAAACGGCTCCAAGATCGTGATGGTAGGAGACGGCATAAACGATACTCTAGCACTTAGCCTAGCACAAATCGCCGTTTGCATGGGTAGCGGAGCCGACGCCAGCCTGGCAAAAAGCGATGTCGTGCTGCTTGATGACAGTCTAAAAAGCCTGCTAAACGCCGTTAAAATAGCGCGCTTCACACTTGGCAAGATAAAGCAAAATTTAGCCTTTAGCCTTTGCTATAATCTTTTGACTGTCCCGCTTGCGGCGATGGGCTATGTGATGCCGCTGTTTGCGGCGCTTTCGATGTCTTTTAGCTCGCTTGCGGTGGTTCTGAATTCTCTCACGATAAGGGCGAAATTTAAGGAAAACGATGAGTAATACGACGCTTGCTTTGATACTGCTGATATCCGTTTTGATGGGGGCTTTTGGGCTTGTGGGGCTTATTTGGGGCATAAAGAACAATCAATTTGAGGACTACCGAAAATTTTTAGACGGAGCGAAATTTGACGACGAGGATGCCCTAAACGACGCATACGATCTGGAAAAACGCAAAAAAGAGGCGACAAAGCGCAAAGATAGATCTGAGCTTTAATCAAGGATCTACCTCGGACTGATGGCCCGAGATAGATCGAAATTTTAGATATTCTCGCCCGCTATCATGCCAAAGACCGCCGCATCAGCCATCCCCATAGTACCAAGCCTACTCGCGCCCTGGACGCCTCCGGTGACTTCCCCTGTGGCGTAAAGCCCGGGTATAGGCTCCATAGTTTTCATGCTTATGACCTGCGCTTTTTGGTTTATCTCGACTCCACCCATGCAGTATAAAATTTTAGGCACGCTCTGGCTAGCGTAAAATGGCGGCTTTGATACATCTATGCCCTTGACGTCGGCTTTGGTTAGCGGCTTGCCAAAATCAGGGTCTTTTTCGTTTTTAACATATCCGTTAAAGTCGCTTATCGTCTTTAAAAATGGCTCGAGCGGGATATTGTATGCTTTTGCGAGCTCTTCAAGAGTGTTAAATTTCTTGATAGAGCCCATTTCAAGCCCCTTTGCGGTATGTTTTGGATTATTTATATCCACAGCTTGCTGATCGCAGATATGCACCGGATAGTTGTCGTTGCCCGCACTCTCGGCCATTATCTTAAATATAGCGTCGCATTTCACCTTGCGGCCTGCATGTTCATCTACAAAGCGTTTGCCGGTTTTCGGATCGACACTTAGCCCGTAGCTGTTGCAACAGTCATTAACAAACATCGTCGAGGTGCCAAAGCCCTTTTCGTGCGGGTTGGTGTTTGGATTTAGCTGTATCCAGCTTAGCTGCAAAGGATTTGCTCCGATGGCTATGGCGGCTACCATGGCTCCAGCCGTTGAGCCCGGCTGACTGACGGCTTCGATATTTTCCTTTAAAAACGGCACTTGTTGCACCCTGAACCATTTATCCGAGCTGTATCCACCTGCAGCTAAAACTACCCCTTTGTTCGCTTTTATAAATTTGACATCGCCGCCTAGGTTTTCTTTGTCGTCACTTGCAAATTTATTATCGAATTTATAGTTTTCGCGGCATTTTATACCCACGATGCGACCGCCCTCGTCTTGTATGAATTCATCGAATTTAGTACGTTTTTTGATGGTGATATTCGCGTCCGCTTCGGCTATTTTTTGCAAAGGCAGGATAAAGTCGGCCCCCGAGGCGTTTACCGACTGGATAGCCCTAGCTACCGAGTGATCGGCGATCGGAAGCACCTTTTCTGGGATCTCGACCCCTGCCTCCTTAAAAAAGCTATACACATCGTTTGCTCTATCATAAATAACGCCCAAAAGGTCGGCGTGATTTAAATTTAGCCCGTCTTTCATACAATCGGCAATGAAAATTTCCTTGCTGTCTTTTATGCCCTGTGCTTTTTGGATAGGATTGTTTGGCACCGCCATCGTACCGCCGTTTATGACGGAATTTCCGCCGATACGACCCATTTTCTCGATCACCAAGACTTTTAATCCGCGTTTTGACACCTTAAGCGCGGCCACTAGCCCAGATATGCCAGAGCCTATGATGATGGCATCGTATTGCTCGTCAAATTTGATATCTTTTGCCTCATCTGCAGCCGCACTCATTGCGCTAAACGCCAAAATACCGGCTCCTGCCATACCCATTTTTAGCATTTCGCGCCTTGATATATTTTGCATACTCGCTCCTTTTTAAATATCATTTTTAAATTTACAAACTAATATAAATTTAAGTTGTCGGATTATAAATGAAATTTTATTATATGTCAAATGATATTTTATGTATAATCATATAACTATTACGTTATAATATGTAGAAAATTTGAAGGAAAAATATGAATTTAAGATATATGGAATTTATAGTGACATTGGCAGAGACTAGAAGCTTTACAAAAGCTGCGAAGAAGCTGAAAATGAGTCAGCCACTGCTTTCAAAAAGTATAATATCGCTTGAAAACGAGCTTAAAATTTCGCTTTTTGAGCGAACTACACCGCTTACTCTTACAAAAGCCGGTGAAATTTACGCAGCAAAGGCAAAAATCATGCTTGAAACCTTTGAGGAGCTAAACGATCAGATCAAAGAGCTTAACGGCATCATGACAGGCAAAGTAAGGATAGGATTTTCACAAACCGGTTACAACCTAATGCCAAACATCTTGCCTAAATTTTGTAAAAAATTCCCAAAAGCCGATATCAAGATCGTTCAGGCATTTTCCGCCCTAAATGTGAGAGATAGGCTGATAAAAGACGAGCTGGATCTAGCGATGCTGGTATATCCGATGGATACGCAAGGGCTAGAGTATCAGGTCATAAAAGAGGATAAGCTATACCTCGTACTGCCAGTCACACACGAGCTTGTCAAAAAATATAAAAACGACGACGATCGATACCCAAAGATCGAGTTCAAAGAGCTGAAAAATGAAAAATTCATATTGCCAAACGCCTATCAAAGGGAGCGTTTTGAATTTGATAAAATTTTTAAAAAAGCCGGCTTTGCGCCAAATATATTTTGCGAGTCCGAGACCGCCGACATCACGGTATCGATAGTAGCCTCCGGAGTAGGAGCTTGCTTTGTGCCGCCGCAGTTTATAAAAGGCGAGGTCAAAGAGCGCGTGATGATTTTTGACATAGACGAACCGCTACTTAAGCAAACGCTGATACTAGCTCACAAACAAGACAAAAAGCTATCCAAGCTCGCACTTGAATTTATAAAAATGGCAAAAGACGAGCAAATTTAGGGGTAAGCTAAAAAGGCTATTAAATTGGCTCTATTTTAAAATGTTGATTTTTAACTTTCAAGAGCAGGGGAATGCGAACAGCATCCCTGTAAAAACCTTGCGAAACGACGCTATTGCCGCCGTTCTACTACTCGCTCCCTCATTCTGCTGGCAGTCGTGAGTGCAACGAAACGAAAAATTATGAAAGCTCGTAGGGGCCGAGCAGTTTTTGCGAAGCAAAAAGATTTCCTTGAAACCCTATTCGCGTCTATACCGGGTCGCTCCTGGAAGCGTATAAGATTTGTGAAGCGTTCATGTAAGAACAATAACGCTTTTTAAAACAGAACCATTAAATTTAAGAGCATATTTTTGTAAATTTTATGGAGGATTTAAAATTTGCTCGATATTGAAATTTTAAGCTTAGGTGCGCTAAATACGATCAGTCGCCAAAAAGCGCTTTTAGATCCTTGACAGGCTCTTTGTTTTCGCTATCGGCGGCGTTTCTTGCCCCAAGCTCATTTAGCTCGATCTCAAATCCTGTCAGCATACTGGCTAGGCGGATATTTATGCCGTTTTTGCCGATGGCTTTGCTCTTTTGCTCGCCTACTAGGCTCACGATGGCCTTGTTACCGTCTATCTTGACAGAGCTGATGATCGCAGGTGCCATCGCACGGGAGATAAATATCGCCGGCTCGCTCGCATACTCGATCGCATCGATGTTTTCATCATGAAGCTCTTTGCTGACGGCATTTATCCTCACGCCTTTTGTGCCGACGGTAGCTCCCACGGGATCGATGTTTGGAGTAGTCGAGATGAGCGCGACCTTAGCCCGCTCGCCCGGTATTCTGGCGCTATTTTGTATGATGATGCCACCGTCTTTGATCTCCGGTACTTCAGCTTTTAGCAGAGCTTCTAAAAATTTAGGCGATGTGCGAGATAGCTCGACTCTGATGCCTAAATTTTTATCCGTAAATACCTTGCGGATAACCGCTTTTATGACGTCTCCTATTTTAAATTTCTCCCCTTTTATGCGGTTTTTGCGAGGCAAGATAGCTCGAAGCTCGTCGATCTCGATATATGTGTTCTCGTCGTTGTCTACGCGTACGACCGAGCCAAAGACCATCTGTCCGACCATTTCGTCGTATTTTTGAAAGATTTTCTCCTCTACTAGGCGCTGGATGTGGTATTCAAGCTCTTTGTGAAGCGTCTGAGCTGCGGTCCTGCCGAGGTTATCAAGGCTTAGCTCGTATGTGAGCTCATCGCCCACTTCAACGCCACTATCGATCTTTTTGGCCTCTTTTAGACTGATAAAATGCTCATTATCCTCATTTAGGCGCTCATCATCGTTTGCGACTATTAAAATTTTTTGATAAAGCTTTAAATTTTTATTTGCATCAATCGTGACATCGTATTCGTAGTTCTCGCCATATACGCGTTTTGCGGTATTTATGAGCGCTCTAATGACGCGCTCTTTGACATCGTCTATCTGCAAGCCTTTTTCATTTGCTATGGACTCGATAATATCTGAAATTCTTTCCATTATTCCTCCGTTATGACGATAAAATTTTGGGGATTTTTAATCGTGAAGTTTGGCAATTATACAATTTTGATACTAATAAAAACTTTAATGAGAGTTTTATTACCTTTTTGATATACTCACGAATTCAAAAAAGCTAAAATAAGGATGAAAAATGGAGCTAAAACTTGCTAGAACCGAGATAGACGCAAAACCAAAAACTATCTCGCTTGATAAGATCGAGGCTGCAGTCAGCAAAGAGGGGCAGAAAATTTTTTATTTCGATAAAGAAAACAGCCACAAACAGCTGATCGCCCTGGTCGAATTTTTCGAAGAAAAAGGGCTAAGCGTCTATCACAGGACCGTTAGATACGGGCTTGATGACAATGACTATATGTATGAAGTCCACATACTTTAATGAGTAAAAAGCTTTTCATACAGACCTTAGGCTGCGCGATGAACGTGCGAGACAGCGAGCATATCATCGCCGAGCTCTCGCAAAAAGAGGACTACACGCTCACGCAAAATTTAGAAGAAGCCGACCTCATTTTAATCAACACCTGCTCGGTGCGCGAAAAGCCCGTGCATAAGCTTTTTAGCGAGGTCGGAGCTTTTGAAAAAGCCAAAAAAAACGGCGCAAAGATCGGCGTTTGCGGCTGCACGGCAAGCCACCTCGGGGACGAAATTTTTAAACGCGCTCCTTACGTTGATTTCGTGCTTGGCGCAAGGAATGTCAGTAAAATTTCAACCGCCGTCAAGACGCCTAAATTTATCTCGACAGACATCAACCACGACGAGAGCGAGTATGCATTCGGCGAATTTCGCGGCTCACCCTACAAAAGTCACATTAACATCTCGATAGGCTGCGATAAAAAATGCACCTACTGCATCGTCCCGCACACGCGCGGCGACGAGATTTCCATCCCTGCAAATTTGATCCTACGCGAGGTCGAAAAAGCCGCCGCAAACGGGGCGAAAGAGATATTTTTGCTCGGGCAAAACGTAAATAACTACGGCAAGCGTTTTTCTGGCGCGCATGAAAAGATCGATTTTAGCGACCTGCTCGTGCGTATCAGCGAAGTCGCAGGCGTCGAGCGTATCCGCTTTACGAGCCCTCATCCGCTTCACATGGACGATAAATTTCTTGAAATTTTCTCGCAAAATCCTAAAATTTGCAAGTCCATGCATATGCCACTTCAAAGCGGCAACACCAAAGTCCTGCGCGAGATGAAGCGCGGCTACACGAAAGAGTGGTTTTTAGACCGAGCCGCAAAACTGCGCGAAATGTGCTCGGACGTGAGCATCTCGACTGACATCATCGTCGCATTTCCTGGCGAGAGCGACGCGGAGTTTGAGGATACGATGGACGTGCTTGAAAAGGTAAAATTCGAGCAAATTTTTAGTTTTAAATATTCACCGCGCCCGATGACAAAGGCGGCGGAATTTACAAATCAAATCGACGAAGCCACCGCGTCTGCGAGGCTGACAAGACTGCAAAGTCGCCACAACGAAATTTTAGACGAGATCGTCGCGGCGCAAAATGGCAAAATTTTAGACGTGTATTTCGAGGAACTTCGCGCAAACGGCGGTGTTGCCGGACGTAGTTTTAACAATTTTCTCGTTCAAGTAAATGGTAGCGAGGAGCTACTGGGTAGGACGCTAAAAGTAAAGATAACAGATCCAAAGCGAATGGTGCTTTATGGCGAGCTCGCAAACTAGCAAATGGCAAAATTTCAAAATAAGCATAAGCGTCTATCTCATCTATGCGCTCATGTGGCTCATCTTTTTAACCTGCAAAAAAAGCTACCGGGATAACGGCGTAAAAGTGCCGCAAAACGGCTGTGTAGTCGTCTTTTGGCACGGTAGATTGGCCTTTATGAGCTACGCCTACAAAAAATGGTGGCAACCGACCAAAAAGCCGGCAAAAGTGATAATCAGTGACCACAAAGATGGCGAGCTCATCACTCGCGTAATGAAGCTTTTTAATATAGGCGCCATAAGGGGCAGCAGCTCGAAAGGCGGCGCAAAGGCGCTCATCGGGGCATTGCGAGATATAAAAAGCGGAACGGACGTCATCGTCACACCTGATGGCCCGCGCGGCCCAAGGCATAGCGTCGCAGACGGAGCCGTCATCATCGCACGGAAAACAAATAGCGAAATTTACGTGCTAAACTACGAGGCAAGCTCATTTTGGGAGTTTAAAAGCTGGGACAAAATGATACTGCCAAAGCCTTTTTGCAAGATAAATTTCAGCCTCTCGCGCCCATTTGACGTAAATGCCCTTAGCATCGAAGCGGCAAAAGAACGGATACAAAACGAGCTTTGGACGGCATCGCAAAAAGACGGCGGCAAAAGCGTGCAAAGCCACAAACACGACTTTATCCAAAATTTAAAAATTTGGTGGGCGAAAAACGAGAGCAAAAATCCTCAAATCAGCAACGAACTAAGAGAAATTTTAGAAAAAGAATCAAAATGAGAGCGAAGCTGGCAGCTGTATTTTTGTCGATATTCATCATCATAGCAGGCTGGCTGTTTTTCGAGACGAACGGCTCATATCAGCTCTCTTTCAAAGCAAAATTTTACTACGAGATAGGAAATTTCGACGAGGCTTTCAAGCTCAGTCAAAGAGCATTAGAGCTTGATCATTACAACAAAATGGCGAGCACTCTCGTAAATCAAAGTAAGATCGCACTGAAATTTACAGCCTACATAAACGACGGTAAAAAATATCTGGAAGATATAAAGCAAATGAGCCAAAATGAAGTAAGCAACAAGGACCGTGAGCGTATAAAGCTGATGTGTGACATCATGATAGAGGGTTACTCGCAGCTACAAGACAGCCCGCTACTTGACAGTGATCTAAAAAATGAGGCGAAAAATATGAGAGAAAATTTCGTCAAATTAAAAAATGAACTCTTTTAATTTTTTTTAATGCGTTTTTTGGGTAATATTATAAAATCACGCATTAAAATTTAGGAGCATTATGTCGTTTTCTATCCGCCGCCTCTTTTCGAATTTATTTTTAAGCGCCGTTATAGAAGGAACGGAGTGCCTATTTTACGGGCGTGTTTTTAGAAACGGCAAAGTGATAAAAACGATAAACGCCAGATTTACCGATATAGACCCGCAAAATATCGATCAAAAAGTCATCGACTACATAAAGCTTCAAGAAAAGAGCTATTTTGGCGTATATATCTCGCTATTTTTCAACGAGGACTCACAAGGAGCGGTGCCTACCGTCAATGAGGAAGAATACAAAAAATTCAATATAAGCTCATATGGCCTAACAAGCCTGAAAATGCAGGATGACTGGAGCATTTACGCCGACCTTTTGGCCATAAAAAAGGTCAGAGATACCTTTGGCGATGGTAGCGTAGATCTCATCTACTCGCCCATATCTTTGATGTTTTTTGAGCTTTTAAAACGCGGAATTTCGCCTAAGACCACACTTTATCTTTATATACATGCGGACTCTTTCGCGCTTTCTATCTTTAAAAACAAACAAATGAAGCTATCGACGTTTTTTAGGATAGAGGATAGTCAAAGCGCTCCTTCAGACGATCAAATGTTTAAAGAAGAGGACATAACGGATATTGACAACCTCATCATCAAAGAGGAGGAGGACGCGGGATCTTTAGATGATTTCAAAAGCTTGGACGAGATGCTAAACGGCGATAAGCTAAAGGACTTTGAGGACCTGAACTACGAGCTTAATATGCCTGCATCCACAAACGTGGAAAAATCGGTCGCGATCTTTGGCCGAGATATGAGCATGTTTAGCTATATCACCGCAGCGATGAAGGAATTTTATCAAAATCCAATATACGATGGCGATTTCATCGAGCAAGTAGTGATATTTGAAAACACCAAAACGAGCGCGACTTTCGTGCAATATCTACAAGCGGAGCTCTTCGTCGAAACCTCTGTCTATCCGATAAATACGCTACATATAATGAACGAGCTTATGCAAAAAGAGATACCGCTATGACTTTTAGTTTCGTTACTCCCGAGCCAAGGCCGCTATTAAGCATATTCAGTAAGCTGTGGATGCTGCTTATCGGCTTTGTTTTCGCGATGCTTTTAGTGATAAATTTTTTCATCGTTTATAAAAACTACTCGATCTCGCAAAATACCCAAAAACTGGCGATCGAGCAGGAGCATCTAAATCAAAGAAGTATCCAGACCGACGAGCTTACGGCAAGGCTCTCTACACAAATAGATGCTGCGATGGACATCTACACGTCAAATTCCATCCTCAAGCAAAGCCTTCACAACCTCTTTGACCTAGTGCCTGACAGCATAACGCTTGAAGAGGTCTTTATGGATAAAAATTCACTCATCATACGAGGCATAACGCCGACTAAAGACGTCTTCAACCAGCTCTTGGCCTCGCCGCTAAGATCGATATTCACGACATCAAACACAAGCTTTTATCAGACCAAAAACGGCTGGTACGGCTTTATCAGTACAAATAAAATAGACAACTCCGAGGGCTACAATGAGTAAAAAAGACACGAGCCTAGAAAAGATCGATATCGTCAAGCTCTTGCTGTATATTTTTATTTTCATTATAGTTTGCCTCGTGATAATCTTTGGTTTTATCGTCCCAAATATCAAAGAGTATAAAAATTTAAACCGCGAGAACCGCTCCCAAATGGCCTCCTACGCCAAAGTCAAGCAAAGCTACGATACAAAATTTGCAGCCCTTGAAGCGATGAAGGAAAAAGATAAATTCATAATCGGCTCTTACGATAAAAAATTCGATAAGGATAAATTCATAAATTTCGCCTCGACATACTTTAGTGAGGTCAGTCTCAGCGAGCTTGGCGATGAAAATTTAGACTCAAACGGCACCGAGAAATTTTTCAGATATCAGCTAAATGTCACGAGTTCGCTCAGAACTCCGCAGAAATTTTACGATTTCCTCGACGCACTTGGCAAATACGAAAGCATCATAAAAGCGGAATTTCCTATAACGATGAAGGGCGAGAACGATAAGATCCACACGACCTTCAATATACGAGTTTATGGGCTTAGATAAGATTTTGCTTTAAAATTCCGACGTCAAAATTTACACTGTAAAGATAGCCGCGATTGATCGGCGGCACTCTTAAAACGCGGCATCTCTCCTTGAAATTTTTATCCATGCTCGCGCTTACAAACGGCGTTACGAAGATGAAATTTTCATTAGCTCCGACCGCGACCTTACCCGATATGACGCAGCCCTTTTCGAGACATCTTTCGCACTCTTTCCTTTGAGCCTCACTCATCAAAACGCCTAAAATTTTACAGACCTTATCCACACCGCGCATAGCGCTCTCGTCCTTTTTGACGAGATAAATTTTATCTGCGGCCGAGGTAAAGCTAGGGCGCAGCGTCTGTGCGTCACTTTGTAAAAGCTCGAAGCTTTTTATCACGCCATTTGAAAATCGCTCCAAAAACGGCTTGCTAAAATTTTGACGCATGAAATTTCGTCTAAATTTATGGCTGAAATTCGTCTCGTCGATGAAGTATTTCAGCCCTCGCTCTTTTAAAAACGCTTCTAGCTGAGACTTTTTAAATTTAAGCAGCGGCCTAAGTATATCGTAGTCCTTTCGCCTCTCAAAATCGCTCATCCCAAGCAGTTCGTTCAGTCCGGCGCCCTTGGCAAGCTGCATCAAAAACCACTCGAACCTATCATCCAGCTGATGTGCTAGGATCAAATTTTTATAGCCATTTTTGGCGCAAATTTCAGCGAAAAACTCATATCTCGCCTTTCTTGCGGTGCATTCGAAATTCGACCGGCCAAGATTCACGCTTTTAGTAAAACATTTTTTATCAAATTTAGCCGCTAAAGCCCTGGCTGACGCGACCTCGTCCTTGCTTTGGGCGCGCTCGTTGTAATCTACTATCGCGATATCAAAGCCTACGCCGGCGTCGTTTAAAATATAAAAAAGCGCGGTGCTATCGACACCGTGAGAGAAAGCAAGCAGATTTTTCACGCCCTTTAGCTTTTCAAGCAGGTGCGCCTCTATCCACTCGCTCATGACTGCTGTCCTAGGCTCGCTCTAGCACGCGAGCTATCAGCTTTTCAGGTGCGATGTCCGTTATCTCGCAAAGATACCTACCGCCCACTTCAAGCTCCTCCAGCTCGCTCTCGTTTATCAAAATTTCACCGTCTATATCTTTATCCCAGATGTCCATCTTGGCGCCAAAAAACATCTCGCCCTCGCTGCTTTGCCCCTCCAGACTCACTACTACGCGCTTACCAAGCTGAGCCTTAAAGCTCGCGTCTATCTCATTTTTGATTATCTTTTCGACCATGCTTAGTCGTTTTGAGATCGTTTTTGTAGGCACTTGCGCCATATCAAAAGCGGCCGTATCCTCCTCACGCGAATACGCAAACGCGCTCACGCGGTCAAATTTTATCTCGTCAAACAGTGCACAAAGCTCCTTAAAATCATCATCGCTCTCAAGCGGATGACCCACTATCACGCCCGTTCGCAAAAACGAATTAGGAGCCGCCCTCATCATCTTTAAAAGCTGCATTATACGATCTTTACCACTTCCTCGCTTCATCAAACGAAGCATTTTTTCACTGATGTGCTGGATAGGCATATCAAAATAGTTGTGAAACACCGGCGAAGCGATGATACGCTCGATGAGTGCGTCAGAGGCGGTGCTAGGATATAGATAAAGTATGCGCGCGCTCTTTACGCCATCTATCTTTTCGACTGCGTCTATGAGCTCTATGAGCCCGTCTTTCACGCCTTGATCGCGCATATAAGAGCTGCTGTCTTGCGAGAGGAAGCTAAAGTCATAAAAACCTTTTTTGACTAAATTTTTTACCTCGTTCACGATATTTTCAAGTGAGCGAGACTTTAGCCTGCCTTTAAAATTTGGGATCGCGCAAAAGCTGCATTTTTGGTTACAACCTTCTGAAATTTTGATATACGCGTGATAGTTTGAGCCCGTTATCACGCGATCCTCACTACTTTGCAGATAGGTGCCCGGGCTAAATAAATTTTGCTTTTTCAGTAAAATTTCATCGATCTTGTCATAGTCGCCTACGCCGGTGAAAAGATCGACCTCTGGAAGCTCGCGCATGAGCTCATCGCGGTAGCGCTGCATCAGACAGCCCGTGACTACGAGCGTCGCGCCTTGTTTTTTGGCGTCTGCCATCTCAAGTATCGTCCGCACGCTCTCCTCTTTGGCAGAGGCGATGAAGCCACAGGTATTTACGATGATGACGTCTGCTTCATGGGTTTCGTTTGTCAGCTCATAGTTGCTAAGACGCCCCAGCATTATCTCGCTATCGACTAAATTTTTGTTGCATCCAAGCGATACGAGATGAAGCTTGCCTCCGCTTTTTGCTGAATTTATCGCAGACATTTTATACCCAGATGTTATCGATTAGGCGCGTCTTGCCGACGTTTGCGGCAACTAGGATTATCGTGTTGCCAAGCTCGACTTTTGAAATTTGATTAAAATCCCTGTCCACTATCGCAACGTAATCAACCGTAAGCGGCTCAAGCGTCTTTAGCATGCCCGTCTTGATCTCGGAGGTGTCAAGCTCGCCGCCTTTGATCAAATTTGAAGCGTTGATGAGTGCGCGCGACAAACGAAGGGCGTTGCATTTATCCTCCTCGCTAAGATAGGCGTTCCTGCTAGAAAGTGCCAGCCCGTCGCTCTCGCGCACGACCTCACAAGGCACGACCTGCAAATTTAAAAATAGCGTTTTTACCATATTTTGTACGATGACTAGCTGCTGGGCGTCCTTTTTGCCCATATAAACTCTCTTTGCGCGGGTGAGGTTAAAAAGCTTTGTCAATACGCGCAAAACTCCGTCAAAATGCCCCGGCCGACTCTTGCCCTCTAAAATGCTCGAGTATTTTTTAGGCGCGATGATACAAGGCTCATCGTCAAAATACATCTCCTTGGCGTCCGGGATGAATATCGCACTAACGCCGCAAAGCTCGCAAATTTTGACATCGCTCTCCTCTTTTTTAGGATATTTTTCCAGATCCTCGCCCGGTAAAAACTGAGTAGGATTTACAAAGGTCGAGACGATGCTCACGGCATTTTCGCTCACGCATTTTTTGATAAGGCTCATATGCCCGTCATGTAGTGCGCCCATAGTCGGCACAAAGCCGATTTCACCGCTAGCGGAGGCTACGAAATCTTGTAGCTGTTTTACTGTTTTTAGTATCAACATTTTTACTTCTTTTAATAAAATTTAAGCTGTCATTTTAACAAAAAAGGATTGAACTAAGGATTAAATTTAAAATGTAAGCTTATTTTAGCTAGAATGCGCTAAAAATTTAACGGAGAAAATTTTGGATAACTACGAATACACCGAGCTTTTAAAGAGACTAAACACCAAGGTCGAAAACATCGGCTCGATCATCAAGCCACAAAGCATAAAAGAGCGCCTACAGGATATAGAAAGGCTGGAGCATGAGCCTGATTTCTGGCAAGATATCGCAAAGGCAGGCGCACTGAACAAAGAAAAGACTAAAATTTCAAATATGCTCGCAAAATTTACAAACGCCAAGGCTGCCGTCGATGACGCAAAGGAGCTTTACGAGCTGGCAAATTCTGAAAGCGACGAAGAGACGTTAAATTCGCTATTTGATGACGCTACTGAGCTTGAAAATAAGATAACCGCGCTTGAAATTTCGATGCTGCTTAGCGGCGAGGATGATAATAAAAATGCGATCATCTCGATCCACCCTGGAGCTGGCGGCACCGAGAGCAACGACTGGGCGAGCATGCTTTATCGCATGTATCTGCGCTTTTGCGAGCGAGAGGGATTTAAGGTCGAGACACTGGACTTTCAAGAAGGCGACGAAGCGGGACTAAAAGACGTGAGCTTCATCGTTAAAGGCGAGAACGCATACGGCTATCTAAAGGCGGAAAACGGCATCCACCGCCTCGTGCGCACGAGTCCGTTTGATAGCGCCGGACGCCGCCACACGAGCTTTTCAAGCGTTATGGTGAGCCCCGAGATAGACGATGACATCGAGATAGAGATCGAGGAGAAAGACCTAAAGATCGACACCTACCGTGCTAGCGGTGCAGGCGGCCAGCATGTAAATAAAACCGAGTCTGCGATCCGTATCACTCACATGCCAACAGGCATCGTCGTGCAGTGTCAAAACGACCGCAGCCAGCACAAAAACCGCGCCACGGCGATGAAAATGCTAAAATCGCGCCTTTACGAGCTGGAGCTCATGAAACAACAAGAAGCAAGCAACAGCGTCGAAAAAAGCGAGATCGGCTGGGGTCATCAGATCCGCTCATACGTGCTTTTCCCTTATCAGCAAGTCAAAGATAACCGCAGCGGGCAGGCGTTTAGCCAGACAGACGCGATACTTGACGGCGATATAAAAAAGATGATCGAAGGCGTGCTGATCAGTCAAAAAAGTACGGATCAAAGCTAGATAACGAAATTTTGCAAGCAAAATGCTTACAATTTGGCAAATTTAAAATTTCATCGTTGCCAGCTTATCGCAGGCCTCTTTGACACCACCGCCACAAGAGAGGTTTAAAAAATATCTCGCGTCTTTGAATTCGTTTTGCAAAAGATATAGCGAGCCAAGCTCGAAAGCGGCCTCGTTTGAGCCTAAATTTACCGCTTCATAATAATACGCCATAGCCTTTTTGACGTTTTTGTTCACGCCAAGGCCATATTCGTAGATGTATCCTGCATTTCGCAGTGCGTCTTTGTGCCCGTATCTGCCGGCAGTCTTGAACCAAAACAACGCTCGCAGCATATCTTTACTCACGCCAAGGCCGTCGCGATAGCACAAGCCCACTTGATACATCGCAAGCACGTTACCCTCTTTTGCATAGCGCTCGAAGCGACGAAACGCCTTTTTATATTCTTTTTGATTGTGAAGATATATCGCGTCCATCATCTGGACGACTTCAGGATCGTCCTTAGGCTTTGAAAGGCCTAAAATTTCATCTACTTGCTCACTCGCACACCCGACAAAAAGCAAAACCGCCAAAACGCTCAATATAAATTTTCTCACGTCGCTCCCCCAAAATTTAGCCAATTTTATCCTAAAAAATCTTATAATCCTAATAAAAATTTCACATTTTTAAAGGACAGATAAATGGATCACAACGCACTTTTAACGCAGCTGGGCTATAATGTCGATAGTGCTACGGGCGAGCAGATGCGCAGGATTTTAAACAACACCGACGGGCTCGAGCCTCAAAGCGTCGTCGTTTTAAACGATCATCTAAAGCCGCATCTTTGCTTCGTGGCGATGAGCGGTAGCGAGGATAGGCTAAAGATAAAAAATATCGCGACCATCGACGAGATCAAACAACGCGTAGATGAGATCATCGATAATTGGTCCAAAAAATATAAAATGAAACTTAAAAAAATAAACGATACGACATACTACATACTAGGTAAATTTTAAGGAAAAACATGAAATACGATATCATAGTCATAGGATTTGGCAAGGCCGGCAAGACGCTAGCCGCAAAGGCCGGAGCGCTAGGGAAAAAGGTCGCCCTCATAGAAAGATCGCCGCAAATGTACGGCGGAACGTGCATCAACATAGGCTGCATACCCACAAAGCGCCTAGTCACCGCGGCAAAAGAGGCGCAATTTGTAAACAATAACGTCGAGAGTGATTATTACACGCTTTCTATCCAGACGAAAGACAAGCTCATAACCGCGCTCAGAGCTAAAAATTTAGGCATGCTAAAAGATAACCCGAACATCGACGTCATCGATGGAGTGGGCTATTTCCTCGATAAAAATTCAGTCGAAATTTTGACCGCAGACGGCAGCAAATGCTTGATCGACGGTGACACCATCGTCATAAACACGGGCTCCAAAGAGGCCGACGCACCGTTTGAGGTGAAGTCTGATATCGCCTATACAAGCTCTGAAATTTTAAATCTAAAAACCCTGCCAAAGCACCTGGTGGTCGTAGGAAACGGCTTTATCGGGCTAGAGTTCGCCTCGATGTTTGCAGGCTTTGGCTCGAAGGTTACGATCATAGGACGTGGCAAATTTATGAAAAACGAGGACGATGACGTCGCTAATAGCGTAAAAGAGGCGCTAGTCGCACAGGGCATTGAAATTTTAGAGGATTGCAACATCTCGAGCCTAATGGGCAGAGGCCTAAATTTCAGTCAAGGCGGCATGTCAAAAAGCATAATTGCCGACGCATTTTTGCTCGCTATGGGACGCAAAGCCGTGACCGAGGGGCTAAATCTAGACAAAGTCGGTGTCAAGATAGACGAAAAAGGCAACATCGTCGTAAATGAATTTTTACAAACCGATACGCCAAACATCTATGCCGTGGGCGATGTGCGAGGCGGCGAGCTCTTTACATACACGAGCCTAGATGACTTTCGCATAGTGTTTGACAAAATTTTTGGTAAAGGCGAGCGAAGCACCAAAAACCGCGCCATACACGCAAACACACTATTTACGCAAACGCCCCTGGCTAAAGTCGGTCTCAGCCAAAAAGAAGCGACCGCGCTTGGCAAAGATATCAAAATTTTAAAGCTTAGCATGAGCGCAGTCCCCGGCGCAAAGGTCGTAAACCACGACATTGGCATGCTAAAAGCGATAGTTGATAGCAAAAGCGGCGAAATTTTGGGAGCGACGTTTCACTGCATCTACGCGCACGAGATCATCAACGAGGTCGCCATAGCGATGAATTTTAATGCGAACGCAGGCTTTTTTAAAAATCAAATCTTCACACACCCAAGCATCAGCGAAGCTCTGAACGACTTGTTTGGGCAGTTTTAAAGGACGATCATGAGAGCAATTTTAGTATTTTTGATAGCGCTTTTTTTCACGGGATGTTTGCAAACGGCCAAAGTCGGGCAGCCTAGCACCGACGAATGGCAAAAAAACGACAATCAAACGACGCTGCAAAACAAACAGCAAATTTCACAAAACGCTATCGTCGTTTTGACGCCACAATGTGCTAACGGTGACGCTGGAGCATGCAACGACCTAGGCGCAAACTACGAGTTTTTAAAAGAATACGACAAAGCTTTTGAAAACTATAAAAAATCTTGCGACAAGGGCATAGAGCTTGGCTGCTCGAACCTGGGACTTCTTTACGAGCAAGGCTTAGGAACGAAAAAAGATCCTAAACGTGCGATCGAAATTTACAAAACCAGCTGCAACAACGGCGGTATGCAGTCTTGCTACCACCTAGGCAACGCATATCGCAAGGGCGAGATCGTAGCGCAGGATTATTACCTGGCTATGCGCGCTTACACCAACGCTTGCGAGTCGGGAGACATCCCTTCGTGCGCGAATATAGGCGCGATGTATGAGCTGGGGCTTGGCGTGAACAAAGACGAGATGCGCGCATATAAAATTTACAAAGTCGCATGCTTTCGCGGCTTAAATAAGGCTTGCCCGCAGATGAAACGGCTCGGAGTCAAGCTAGGTCAGATCAGTGAAAACTAAAATTTTAAATTTCGCCATCGTACTGGCGGTCGCGTTTGGCTTTAGCGGCTGCTGGTCGTGGCAAAAGATCGTGAGCTTTGGCTTTTGGCAAAGCGACGAGGAGATCGCCCAACAAAAAGCCGCCTCCGAGCAAGAGGCCTTGAGCGCAAAATGCGAAAGCGGCGACGGGATATCTTGCAACAACCTAGCCGTAAATTTCAGCACGCTTAAAAATTTTAGCGAGGCTAGGAAATTTTATGAAAAGGCCTGCGACAAAGGACTGGCGACTGCATGCTCAAATCTCGGTCAAATTTACGAGCAAGGGCTAGTCGATGAGAAGATCGATCTTAAAAAGGCGCTTGAATTATATAAATTAGCCTGCCAAAATGGCGACGGCGTAGGCTGCTATAACGAGGCTTTGGCAGTATATGGCTCAAACAAGACCGACAAGGATAAAAGTGCGGCAAAAAGCCTCTCGCTACTCGCTAAAAGCTGCGAACTCGAATACGCACAGGCTTGCTACCTGCTAGCAAAGCTAAGCAATGACGAAGCCAAGGCGAAAGCGCTTTTCAAGCGAGCTTGTAAATTTGGAAAGTGCGCGGAGTAAAACCGGCCGTGCGCTCCATCAATACGCCATATCTACGGCTTGGCAGATCGTATGCACGAAAAAGATATGCATCTCTTGAATTCGCGCGGTATCGCTGGCTGGGACGACCAAATTTAGATCGCATTTTTCATTCATTGCTCCGCCTCCTTTGCCACTAAAGCCAAGCGTAGTCACGCCAAGGCGTTTAGCGACCTCAAGTGCGTTTAGCACGTTTTTACTATTTCCACTAGTCGAGATCGCCACGAGCAAGTCGCCCTCGCGTGCAAGCGCTTCAAGCTGTCTAGAAAACACCGTGTCGTATCCGTAGTCGTTCCCGATAGCCGTAAGCGCCGAAGTATCTGTAGTGAGGGCGATACCGGCAAGCGGCTTGCGCTCGCTCTTGTATCTGCCCGTAAGCTCGGCGGCAAAATGCTGCGCGTCAGCCGCACTCCCGCCGTTTCCGCATATCAAAATTTTACCGCCGTTTTTCAATGCACCAACGACCATCTCGCAAGCTTTTTGCAGCTGCTCGCTCATCTTTGCAGTCTCGTTTAAAGTCTGCAAATGCGCATTAAATTCGTTTTTTATCATCTCATTTATCAGCATCTTTTATCCTTTTTACTATCGCGCTAGTGCTCTTGCCATCTACGAATTCAACGAGCCTGACGTCTTTTACGATATCGCTTCCAACGACCTCTTTGCCCTCATAGTCCGCGCCCTTTACGAGGATGTCCGGCCTTAGCTTTTTGATGAGCTCTAGAGGCGTGTCTTCGTCAAATATCACGACATAATCGACAAAACCAAGCCCGCTAAGCACGCAAGCTCTATCAAACTGCGAATTTATCGGGCGACTTTCGCCTTTTAGCCTGCGCACTGATGTGTCGGAGTTTAGCCCTACGATCAAAATATCGCCAAAATCGCGCGCTTTAGCGAGATACCTCGTATGCCCTGCGTGCAAGATGTCAAAGCAGCCGTTTGTGAAAACGACCTTTTTCTCGCCTCTTTGAGACAAAATTTCAGCCACCTGCTCGGCGCTTTTTATCTTGTGCTCGAATTCTGCGTTCGCTCTACTTCGCAAAAGCTCCTCTATCTCGCCAAAATTTGCCGTCGCGCTTCCTATCTTTGCGACTACCACGGCGGCGGCTAAATTTGCCATTTTGATAGCTTCTTTGATATCTTTTTTACTGGCTAACATGTATCCAAGCGTCGCAAGCACCGTATCTCCGGCGCCCGTGACGTCAAAGACCTCTTTGGCCTCGGCAGGGAAGATCTCAAGCTCCTTGTCAAAAAGCGCGATGCCCTCCTCCGAGAGCGTGACGATGGAGTATTTGAGGTTAAGCTCGTTTTTGAGCTTCATTATGGCGGCTCTTAGATCGCTGGTATTTTTTATAGCGATGCCGGTCGCCTCGCTCGCCTCTTTGCGATTTGGAGTAAGTAGCGTTGCGTTTTTGTATTTTGAATAGTCGTTGCCTTTAGGGTCTATCAGCACCGGGATACCAAGCCGCACGCACTCGTTTATGATGTCTTGACAGACCTTGTCGCTAAGGACGCCTTTGCCGTAGTCGCTAAGTAAAACGACGCTGAAATTCCTTAAATTTTCAGTCACTTTTTGCACGAGCTCGGACTCTAAATTTATCTTGACGGCACTTTCTTTATCTATCCTCACGACTTGCTGATGAGAGGCCATCACGCGACTTTTTATCGAGCTTTCGCGGCCCTTCTCGCTAAGTATCAGCCCACCACCAGCACCAAGCTCGCTAAGCATATTTTTTATGCGAAGCCCCACTTCATCGTCTCCGACGACACTTGCGACACTGACCTTCGCTCCAAGAGCGAGCAAATTTTGCACGACATTGCCCGCTCCGCCTAGGCGATGCGTCTCCTTGGCTATCTTGACTACCTGTACGGGTGCTTCGGGCGAGATACGATCGCAGCTACCCCAAATATAGTGATCTAGCATGAGATCGCCGACGACTAAAATTTCAACCTTCTTAGCCATTTATCTCTTCCTTAAATATCCTCTTTATCTCAGGCAAATAGTCTTTTATGCCCTCCTCTAGGCTCCACTGACTCTCGTATCCTAAAGCCTTTTTAGTCGGTTCTATGTCGGCTTGGGTGTGAAACTGATAAGAGCCTAGGTATGGGTTTTTGATGTATTCGTTCCCCAAATTTACGCCGATCTCACGCTGCAATATATCGGCGATATCCTGAAAGCTTCTGGCCCTTCCCGTCGCTGCGTTATAAACGCCACTTGGCGCGTCAAGGGCCTTTAAATTCGCATTTATGATATCTTTTATATATACAAAATCTCTTTTTATCTTGTCGCTTCCCTCAAATAATCGCGGCGCTTTGCCAGCTAAAATTTGAAGCCCAAACTGCAAGATCATCGATGCGGTCTTATTTTTGAAAAACTCGCCCTTACCATAAACGTTGAAATATCGCAGTCCGACTACGCTTACGCCACGCTTGGCGTAAATTTTGCCGATATTATCCATCGCGAGCTTGCTAAAGCCGTATACGTTGTTTGGGGCTTCGCATTCGCCGACTTTTTGCGGACTTTTTGCGTTGCCGTATGTAGCGCCGGAGCTCGCATAAACCATTTTTGCACCACCGCTTTCGCAGATGTCTAGCAAATTTACAAAGGCGTTTACGTTAGTTTTTACAAGCTCATCTTGTTCGCGAACCGTAGTATCCGAGATCGCCGCTTCGTGAAAGATTATATCCGGCCTAAAATCCGCTATCTTTTGCAAGGTATCTTTGCAGTTTATATCGCCGGCAAAAATTTCGCCTTTAAAGCCCAGTAAATTTTTAAAATGCCCGAAGCTCTTTAAATTCCCGTTGCTAAAGGTCTCATTGCTTCTAAATTTATCCACGACCAAAACGCGTGCGTCTTTGAAATTTTGGTCGAGATAATGCGCCAAGGCCGAGCCGATGAAGCCTGCGCCTCCCGTTACGACTATATTTTTACCGTCTAAATTCATAATAATTTTTCCTTTTTCATATATTCATAAACATCATTCACACTCTTGAAATTTTGCCCGTCAAGCAAGAAATTTAGCCCTACGCCAGCATTTTGACCGGCCGATACATCGCTTGGTTTATCGCCTATCATGACGGATCTATCAAGGTCTATGCCAAATTCCAAAGCGGCATCCAGGATCATTTTTGGTTTTGGCTTGCGACATTCGCACGAAGCCTCTGGAGCATGCGGACAAAAATAGACCTTTGCGATATTTATACCGCACTTTTTAAACTCTGCCAGCATATGATCGTTTAAAATTTCAAATTGCTTTTGCGTGTAGTAACCTCGTCCTATACCTGATTGGTTCGTCACGACGATGAGCTTGTAGCCAAGCTCGCAAAATTTACGCAAAACATCGAAAATCCCATCGCGGAATTTAAAATTTGAGATGTCATAAACATACCCTGTATCTTCGTTTATAACGCCATCTCGGTCCAAAAATAGTGCTTTATTGCCTAAAATTTTACTCATCTCGTGATTATAGCTAAAATTATTTAAACTATTACCGATATAAACTTTGCAATCAAGTTTAAATTTATGTTTTTATAATATAATTTGAACTATTTTTTAAAAAGGATGAAAAATGAAAAAACTTCTAATCGTTTCTAGTGTTGCAGCTATGCTTGCAAGCTCGATGTTCGCGGCTGATGGCGCGACTATATACAAAAAATGTATCGCCTGTCACGGGCAAAAAGCCGAGAAAATGTTCAACAACAAAGTCCCTGCGCTCTCATCTCTTGATACAGCCACTATCGTTGCCGCTCTAAAAGAGTATAAAACAGGCAAAAACTCCTACGGCATGGGAGCTATGATGAAGCCTATTGCGACTCCATTAAGCGATGCAGACGCTCAGGCAGTAGCCGAGTATATCCAAACTCTAAAATAATCATAGAGGGCGGCCTTGCCCTCTATCTACTTTCATTTATCGCTAATTATTAAATATAAAATTTGACTCTGTTTTAAACTTTTAAACGCCTCAAAAGGCACTTCGCGAATTTTGCTCACCTTAGGATCACCTGGCATAGATGCGAACATCAAACGACGACGATAGTATCGCTTTATAAGATTTGATTGCTCTGGAGTATATAAAATTTTGAACGATTTTTTGCTGATATAGATTATTGAGATTGATATTTTATAAATTAAAATGGTGACCCATACGAGACTCGAACTCGTGTTACCAACGTGAGAGGCTGGTGTCCTAACCACTAGACGAATGGGCCGAAAATGGTGCCCCGTGTAGGTCTCGAACCTACGACCCCATCATTAAGAGTGATATGCTCTACCAACTGAGCTAACGAGGCAACCGTTTGAATGATACTACAATATAAAGTCAAAAAGCCTTAAACTAAGGCAATGGCGCAGCGGACGGGGCTCGAACCCGCGACCTCCGCCGTGACAGGGCGGCATTCTAACCAGCTGAACTACCGCTGCACCTAAATGGTGGTCGCTATAAGACTCGAACTTATGACATCCACCTTGTAAGGGTGGCGCTCTACCAACTGAGCTAAGCGACCTATCAAAATTTTAAATATCTGGCGACCCTTAGAGGATTTGAACCTCTGTTTCTACACAGAGAAAGTAGAGTCCTGAGCCACTAGACGAAAGGGTCAAAAACCCAAAAATGGTGTCCTGCGTTGGATTCGAACCAACGACCCCCTCATTAAAAGTGAGATGCTCTACCGACTGAGCTAGCAAGACGAGTGGCGCAGCGGACGGGGCTCGAACCCGCGACCTCCGCCGTGACAGGGCGGCATTCTAACCAGCTGAACTACCACTGCACCTAAATGGTGGTCGCTATAAGACTCGAACTTATGACATCCACCTTGTAAGGGTGGCGCTCTACCAACTGAGCTAAGCGACCTATCAAAATTTTAAATATCTGGCGACCCTTAGAGGATTTGAACCTCTGTTTCTACACAGAGAAAGTAGAGTCCTGAGCCACTAGACGAAAGGGTCAAAAACCCAAAAATGGTGTCCTGCGTTGGATTCGAACCAACGACCCCCTCATTATTAAAAGTGAGATGCTCTACCGACTGAGCTAGCAAGACGTTTTTTGAAAAAATGAAAAGTGATTATACTAAAAATGACCTTGTTTGTCAAGCAAAAAGCTTGTTCTACGCATTCATCTTACTCTACAAATTTTAACCTCTAGCTTTATCTAAAAATCAATAAATATTCAAAAAATCAAAAATTTTATATCATTTTAAATATGGTTTTTATCTCTACAACGTTTTACTTAAGGAAGGGAATGGATAACCCCCCCCCACCTATTTCACTACTGCTTTATATCTATTCTATATCACCCTACCATCTTCTCTTTCATCTTTTTAGTCTTGCTCTTCGTATCTTCTTTTATGTCTTTACTTTTATCTTCTGCCTTACTCTTTATCTTTTCTTTGGTCTCTTTTACTTTATCTTTTTGCTTTTTAGCTTTTTCTTTTATGCTAGTATCTCCTGAGGTAGAAATATCTGATTTTAAATTTTCATATGTCTTGTCACCTATGCCATTTACTTTCTTTAGATCCTCTATGGAGTTGAATTTGTTTGCCTTCCTATACTCTATTATGGCATCTGCCTTAGAGCTTCCTATACCATCCAAGCTCATGAGCTCCTCTTTAGTAGCAGTGTTTAAATTTACAGCTGCCAACGCTAATGAAGCAGTAGCTATCAATGACAATAATACCTTGTTCATGTTTGTTCCTTTGATTTGAATTGAGGAGTGATTTTAGCATAGCAATCATAAATTTACATATAGAAGATAGGTGGATTTTATATTTTATGGATATTTTTATATTGTATGGATCAAATTTTTATAGTTTTATCATTTGAGTCAAGTTATTAAAGATCATGATTTATGAAAGAAAGTTTAGTATAAATAACAAAGCCCGCAGCGACCTACTTTTCCAACATCCCAGTAAGGGAGAGTATCATCAGCCATGACGAGCTTAGCTTCTTGGTTCGAGATGGAGCAAGGCGTTTCCTCGTCTGTATAGCCACGGGCAGTGTTAAATAAGGGATTGCTTTTATTGTTTGAAGTGATATACCGATTAAGAAATCTTTTTTAAAAAACGATGTAAAATGTCCGCTTTAGAAATGAGAGGAGCTATAGATGAATAGCAAAAGACGAAATGCGATGAAATTTAGCCTAGCATGCGCAGCTTCGCTACTTTGCGTCGGTACCGCCTCGTTTGGGGCGAGCTTAAATTCGAAGGAGAAAAATATGCAAAAGTGCGTCTATATCGTGCACGGCTATGATGCTTCGCCTAAAAGCCATTGGTTTGCTTGGCTTAAAGGCGAGATCGAAAAATCGGGCGCGAGGGCGGAAATTTTAACGATGCCTACGCCTGCGCATCCGAGGCTTGATGAATGGCTGAAAACCTTGCGAGAAAGCGTAAAATTTGAAGGCGAAGTTTATCTGGTCGGACACAGCCTCGGCTGCCCTACGATCTTAAATTTTTTGCAAAGCGACGCTTTGGGCGGCACAGTAGAGGGCGTCGTGCTGGTCTCGGGGCTCGCAAAGCCGCTTAGCGATCCACAATTTAAAATTTTAGACGAGTTTATGGATAAAGGCTTTGATTTTGAGCGCATAAAAGCCGCCGCAAAACAGCGCGCGGTGATTGCCGCAAAGGATGATTATATCGTGCCGTTTAGCTTCAGCCGTGAGCTAGCGGGGCAGATCGATGCTAAGTTTTACGAGGTGCAAAAGGGCGGGCATTTTTTGGATAGAGACGGCTTTACGAAGCTTGATCTCGTGTATGAAATCTTAGAAAAAATGATGAAATTAAAGGGCTAGGCTTCGGACAAATGCGCCCGCTTGGTTTTTGCTTTCGCGCGAGATAAAATCTTACCACGCTCAAGCCAAACACCCGAAAACCAAGTAGATTAAAATTTTAATATCAAAGATAAAGATATTGAACCCGGAATTGAGTTTTTAAACGATTAAACGATACGGAAAGCTAGAATTCTAACAAAGCCCGCAGCGACCTACTTTTCCAACATCCCAGTAAGGGAGAGTATCATCAGCCATGACGAGCTTAGCTTCTTGGTTCGAGATGGAGCAAGGCGTTTCCTCGTCTGTATAGCCACGGGCAGTGTTAAATAAAAAATTGCTGCAGAATTTTAGTTTATACTTCGTTGTGCTTTACTACGAACTTCAGTCACATACTATATGTATGCTCCTTCGTTCTTGCTTCGTTCGCCTCGTCTAAACTAAAATTTCTTTGTAATTTAATCAATCTAGTTTTATTATACCAGGTTAGTTAAATTTAGAAATTTCTTGTTTAACACTGCTTTTATTGTTAAAAGTCAAAGCGATGTTTCAATGATAAAAACAAGGTCTTGTTCGGATATGAATTTAGATTAGAAATCTTATCAATTTTAATGCTAAACAATTTTAAGAACTATTTTTTCGCTAGGCGAGGCAGACGAGTAAAGACGAGGGAGCGTATGTTTTATACGTGACCGAAGTCTGAAACGAAGTCTAACGAAGCATAGTAGAAAAAATAGGAATTAAAATTTATCCTTAACAAGGAAGTGATGCTTATAAAGATAAGCAGACGAGCTATTAGTACTGGTCAGCTAAAGGACTTTCATCCATTACACACCCAGCCTATCGAACAATTAGTCTAATTGAGCTCTTAAAAGAAGATTCATCTTGGAGTTGGCTTCGAGCTTAGATGCTTTCAGCTCTTATCACATCCCAACTTAGCTACCGAGCGGTGCCCTTGGCAGGACAACTCGTACACCAGTGGTTGGTTCGACCCGGTCCTCTCGTACTAGGGTCAACTCTCCTCAATCTTCTTGCGCCCACGGCAGATAGGGACCGAACTGTCTCACGACGTTCTGAACCCAGCTCGCGTACCGCTTTAAATGGCGAACAGCCATACCCTTGGGACCTGCTCCAGCCCCAGGATGCGATGAGCCGACATCGAGGTGCCAAACCTCCCCGTCGATGTGAGCTCTTGGGGGAGATCAGCCTGTTATCCCCGGGGTACCTTTTATCCTTTGAGCGATGGCCCTTCCACACAGAACCACCGGATCACTAAGACCGACTTTCGTCTCTGCTTGACGTGTATGTCTTGCAGTTAAGCTGGCTTTTGCCTTTATACTCTACGAACGATTTCCAACCGTTCTGAGCCAACCTTTGTAAGCCTCCGTTACATTTTGGGAGGCGACCGCCCCAGTCAAACTACCCACCAGACATTGTCCTACATGAGGATAACTCATGCTAGTTAGCTATCAGAATAAAAAAGAGTGGTATCTCAACAATGGCTCATAATAAACTGGCGTCTATTACTCGAAGCCTCCCACCTATCCTGCACATCTTTATCCCAATAGCAGTGTCAAGCTGTAGTAAAGGTCCACGGGGTCTTTCCGTCTTGCCGCGGGTAGGAGGAATTTTCACCTCCACTACAATTTCACTGGATCCCTCTTCGAGACAGCTCCCATCTCGTTACGCCATTCATGCAGGTCGGTATTTAACCGACAAGGAATTTCGCTACCTTAGGACCGTTATAGTTACGGCCGCCGTTTACTCGGGCTTCGATCAAACGCTTCGCAGAGCTAACGTCATCAATTAACCTTCGAGCACCGGGCAGGCGTCACACCCTATACATCCACTTACGTGTTAGCAGAGTGCTGTGTTTTTGGTAAACAGTCGGGAGGGACTCTTTGTTGTAACCTTCAATGCTTACGGAGTAAATCCTTCACAAAGTTAGGCACACCTTATACCGAAGATACGGTGCTATTTTGCAGAGTTCCTTGAAGAGAGTTCTTCCACGCGCCTTAGAATACTCATCCCACCCACCTGTGTCGGTTTACGGTACGGGCAACTATAACTAAACTTAGAAACTTTTCTTGGCTCGATGGTATCAAGGATTCACTATCCATTCCGAAGAACTTCAAATGCCTGTGGGGTCTTGGATAAAGAAATTCGGATTTGCCTGAATTTCAACCTACACCTTTCGACCAGCACTTCCATCCGCTGGCTCCTCTAACCTTAAGCGTCCTTCCATCGCACATCATAGTTGGCATTGGAATATTAACCAATTTTCCATCGCATACCCCTTTCGGACTTTGCTTAGGACCCGGCTAACCCTACGATGACGAGCATCGCGTAGGAAACCTTGGGTTTACGGCGTTAATGATTCTCACATTAATTATCGCTACTCATGCCTGCATGCTCACTTGCATCCGCTCCAGCGCTCCTTACCGGTACACCTTCAATGCTGAATGCAACGCTCTCCTACCACTTGCACTTAATTCTAACTACTTTTAGTAAACTATTTTCTCATAATTTAACTCACAAAGTTCATTAAATTATGAGAAACATAACTTAAAACCTTGTGTAAAATTTTTATAGTTAAAATTAAGTGCAAGTCTAAAGCTTCGGTACTCATTTTAGCCCCGTTATATTTTCCGCGCAAAATCACTAGACCAGTGAGCTATTACGCTTTCTTTAAAGGATGGCTGCTTCTAAGCCAACCTCCTGGTTGTTTCAGTAACTTCACATCGTTTTCCACTTAAATGAGATTTAGGGACCTTAGCTGTTAGTCTGGGTTGTTCCCCTCTCGACGACGGATTTTATCACTCGCCGCCTGACTGCCATGATTACACTATAAGTATTCGGAGTTTGATAGGGTTTGGTACATTGGTGTATGCCCTAGCCCATTCAGTGCTCTACCCCTTATAGCTACTACATGACGCTATACCTAAATATATTTCGGAGAGAACCAGCTATCACGATGTTTGATTGGCCTTTCACCCCTATCCACAAGTCATCCCATAGCTTTTCAACGCTAGCGGGTTCGGTCCTCCACTGGTTCTTACACCAGTTTCAACCTGCTCATGGATAGATCACATCGTTTCGGGTCTGCAGCATCTGACTAAACGCCCTATTAAGACTCGCTTTCGCTACGGCTCCGGGTTTCCTTAACCTCGCCAGACACCACAACTCGCAGGCTCATTATGCAAAAGGCAGTCCATCACCCTGATAAATCATAGGGCTCTGAATGATTGTAAGCAAATGGTTTCAGGTTCTATTTCACTCTGATCACCTCAGTTCTTTTCACCTTTCCCTCACGGTACTTGTGCACTATCGGTCTAGTAGTAGTATTTAGGGTTGGATAGTGGTCTACCCAGCTTCAGACAGAATATCACGTGTTCCGCCCTACTCAGGATACTGCTAAGTAAAATAAAGCTTTCATATACGGGAGTATCACCCTCTATGCTTGACCTTTCCAGATCATTCTATTAGCTAAATTTAGTCTATGTTACAGTCCTACAACCCCACTAGTAAACTAGTGGTTTGCCCTCTTACGCGTTCGCTCGCCGCTACTAGCGTAATCTCGTTTGATTTCTTTTCCTGAGGGTACTAAGATGTTTCAATTCCCCTCGTTCGCTCCATTACGGTAACTAATATCTCTATTAGTTGGGTCGCCCCATTCAGAAATTCCCGGATCAAAGCCCCTTGACGGCTCCCCGAGACTTATCGCAGCCTGGCACGTCTTTCATCGCCTCTACTAGCCAAGGCATCCACCACTTGCTCTTAGTAGCTTACCTTTTTTAACTTCTCGCAAGAGCAAAGCTCTTGCTCCGACAAGGAGTGCAAGCACTCCCTTGACCCACCTAAAGCACACCGCTTCTTTCGGAAGCGCCGTATATTTTAAAATTAGATCACTCTAAAATTTAAGTTTAGATGGTATCGGTTAAAAGAAGTCATTAGTATATTTATATATTCTAATTCGCATCACTTCCTTGTTAAAGATAACTTTTAGTTACTGCATTTAAACTCTATCCTCCAAGACGGAAAGCATTAACTATATATGGATAAGTTTTAATTTAGCTCCATATAATTGTGATGTTAAACTTTTGCATTATTAAATGCAAAGAGATTAGAGATTTAAATCTTTAACAAGTCCTGTAAAATTGTTTTTATTAAAACTTGCTTGTGACTCTTAACAATGATAAATAAAAGAACTTAGACCATGACAAAGTCTAAACAAAGAATTTAGGATCAACCAAACTCTTTGTTTGGGCTTTTATCTTTTATACTCAGTTAAACTATAAGCGAGCTAATGCTTAAAAGCTAAATTTCAATAATGGTGGGCCTAACAAGACTTGAACTTGTGACCTCACCCTTATCAGGGGTGCACTCTAACCAGCTGAGCTATAGGCCCTCTTGCTTTCTCTTTTAGCTTTATAGTGCGTCAAATCTCCGCTTTAGCTTCGTCACATACTTTTATGTATGCTCCTTGCCTCATTGAGATTTTCCTTCTCTAAAGCTAAAATAGTTCGCATATCTTATGTTTCTTTTTAACTTATACTTCGTCAGCTTTTTGCGAAACCTTCGTCACGTATATCCGATACGCTCCTTAATTTCTTAAAAGCTTTCTCGTCTAAGCTAAAAATAAATCATAAATACTATTTATTTACAACCACAATGATAAATCATCGTCCATTTATAAATGGTGGAGAATAGCGGGATCGAACCGCTGACCTCCTGCGTGCAAAGCAGGCGCTCTCCCAGCTGAGCTAATTCCCCATGCTATCCTTTACTTCGCAGACAAATAAAAATTTATCTTTGCGACAAGGAGTGCAAACACTCCCTTGACCCACCTAAAATTACAAAGATTTATTTCAAAATTTATTTGTCATAAATCATAAATTTAGGTTTTTGCCTAGGTAGTTAAGGAACTAGATAATTATTATTTATTAGCCGTCAATCTTTCAAAACTAAACAAGGTCGATTGAGTAGATTATCTATAACAATAATCTAAATTTTCCTTTGACGAATATCTTGTGAGAGAATATTCATTGTACTCTAGAAAGGAGGTGATCCAACCGCAGGTTCTCCTACGGTTACCTTGTTACGACTTCACCCCAGTCGCTGATTCCACTGTGGACCATAACCGGTTTGGTATTTGGGCTTCGAGTGAAATCAACTCCCATGGTGTGACGGGCGGTGAGTACAAGACCCGGGAACGTATTCACCGTAGCATGGCTGATCTACGATTACTAGCGATTCCGGCTTCATGGAGTCGAGTTGCAGACTCCAATCCGAACTGGGACGTATTTTATAGATTTGCTCCATCTCGCGATATTGCGTCTCATTGTATACGCCATTGTAGCACGTGTGTCGCCCCGGACATAAGGGCCATGATGACTTGACGTCGTCCACACCTTCCTCCTCCTTGCGAAGGCAGTCTCATTAGAGTGCTCGGCCGAACCGTTAGCAACTAATGACGTGGGTTGCGCTCGTTGCGGGACTTAACCCAACATCTCACGACACGAGCTGACGACAGCCGTGCAGCACCTGTCTTAACATTTCTGCAAGCAGACACTCTTCTATCTCTAGATGATTTGTTAGATATCAAGTCCGGGTAAGGTTCTTCGCGTATCTTCGAATTAAACCACATGCTCCACCGCTTGTGCGGGTCCCCGTCTATTCCTTTGAGTTTTAATCTTGCGACCGTACTCCCCAGGCGGTATACTTAATCCGTTAGGTGCATTACTGCCAAGACTAGCTCAGCAACAACTAGTATACATCGTTTAGGGCGTGGACTACCAGGGTATCTAATCCTGTTTGCTCCCCACGCTTTCACGCATTAGCGTCAGTTGAGTTCCAGCAGATCGCCTTCGCAATGGGTATTCCTGGTGATCTCTACGGATTTTACCCCTACACCACCAATTCCATCTACCTCTCCCTCACTCTAGATTATCAGTTTCTCAAGCAGTTCAATGGTTAAGCCATTGGATTTCACAAGAGACTTGATAATCCGCCTACGCGTCCTTTACGCCCAGTGATTCCGAGTAACGCTTGCACCCTCCGTATTACCGCGGCTGCTGGCACGGAGTTAGCCGGTGCTTATTCCTTGGGTACCGTCAAATTTCTTCCCCAAGAAAAGGAGTTTACGCTCCGAAAAGTGTCATCCTCCACGCGGCGTTGCTGCTTCAGGGTTTCCCCCATTGAGCAATATTCCCTACTGCTGCCTCCCGTAGGAGTCTGGACCGTGTCTCAGTTCCAGTGTGACTGATCATCCTCTCAGACCAGTTACGCGTCATAGCCTTGGTAAGCCATTACCTTACCAACTAGCTGATACGATATAGCCTCATCCCATAGCGAGAAACCCTATATATTATTTACTTCGCAGACGAACAAAGTCCGTCTTTGCGACAAGGAGCTACGCTCCCTTGACCCACCTAAAGCACACCGCAACTTTCGGTTGCGCCGTAGGTATTTGATAAATAAACAATATATAGGGTTCGACTTTCCCATTTATACTTATATATAAATGGAGTATGGAGTATTAGCAGTCGTTTCCAACTGTTGTCCTCCACTATGGGGCAGATTAGCTATACATTACTCACCCGTGCGCCACTAACTCATAAGAGCAAGCTCTTACTTGTCCGTTCGACTTGCATGTATTAGGCACGCCGCCAGCGTTCACTCTGAGCCAGGATCAAACTCTCCATATTTACTTCGCAGAAAGGCAAAGCCTTTCCTTGCGACAAGGAGCTACGCTCCCTTGACCCACCTAAAGACTGCAACACTCCTTGCTTCGCAAGTCGTTATTGCATAAGTAAGGTTTGACACTTACTTAGATAATGTCTAAGTGGTTTTTGATATATGAAGTTTTTAATCTAAAAACTTTTGTTTTTTATTTTTTAATACATCTTTATCTATTACAAAGAAAAGATGATTTAGTTTTTGATCCGCTGATTACTTTCCAAAGAAAGCCTAAAAGCAGATCGGCTCAATCGATCACTTGTTTAGATTTCAAAGATTGACTAATAGTTTAACAATGGTAGGTTAAAGAACAAACGATAAAAAAGAAAAGGCTTTATTAACAAGGAAGTTAAAGATGGCTTCTTAAATCGTGAGCTGGAATTATATACAAGGCAAGCTTAAAGGATGTTGAAAAAATAAGCTTTTGAGTAAATTTATATAATATCTAATTATAAGTGATGTAAGCAAAACCGGTTTCGGGCTCGATATGTATCTTGGCTTGATGTCCAGTACTATCTTTTAGAGCCACAATACATTCCTTTTTCAAAAGTTTATCGTATGGTCCTTTTGAATTTTGCAAAGCAGAATATGGTCGCCCTATATTATCAAAAGCTATTGTGTTTCCACTGCATTCCTTTGACATTATTACACCATATTTACCGCCTATACTGTATCTTTTTGTTAGATTTAAATTTTTATTTCTTGCTTTTTCTGGTATAGATTGTTTTTGAAATTTATCTATAAGCTTACCACCTGGCTTGCTTGGATCATTTGCAATATTTACTATGCCGTTATTTGGATTACCTGAAAATTTCTTTGTTCCACGCATATCGTAAAAGACTACATATCGCCAATCATTACTATCTGTTGTATAGTTAAAATATATTCTCCAGCGCCCCTTATACCATTCTTTTTCACTCACACTAAATTTATCATCCTGTAAAGCCAAATGTTGCGTATATCTTATATGTGAAAGTATCTGCTCGGCAGCTTCCTTAGCTCCGTTGCGCTCAAGTCTAGGTATCGCCAAAGAGGCCAAAATGCCAACTATCACGATAACAAAAACAAGCTCTATCATCGTAAACGCCCTATTCGTCACCATTTTCATGATCCTTTAACCTCAAATTTCGCGATCTCTTTACCAAATTTTTCTATTTTAAATTCGGTGTTTTTATCTGAGCTGACAAGTAAATTTCGGCTTTTTGAGTTTACATTGACGCCATAAAATTTAAGCCTGAGCCCAAGCCTTTGATTTTCCACGTTTATATCCTGATACCCGGCCGCTTTTATCTCTGTGGCAAGCTCTTTTGCCACATGAAATTTATAAGCAAAGTGTCTTGTCGGCTCATTTAAGAAAATATAAAATATCGGATTGAACACCAAGCAAAGCCAGTTTATACCCAAAAATACGACGACGAGCCCGGTAAAAATTTTATATTTTTTCCTAAACTGCGGCAAACGCACGCGATACGAGCTAAAAAACATACGCACCATAAGCGGCGTGGCAATGATGCAAAACGGCAGGAATTCCTCCAGCTCGATACGCTGACGGATCGATACCACCATGCAAAAACAAAACGAGCTTATACAAATAAACCATAAAAGCTCCTTTTTCTCCTTGATCCAAATCCTATAAAGCGTATAAACGAAAAATACAAAGACAAAAGGAGAAAACACAGCGGCAAATACACCGAAAGTATCGATGAAATGCCCGCTTGGACGGCCACTAGTATCAAAGCCAAAAACGTATAAAGAAAGCAAAAACAAAAGCGCGCTCATCCATGCCAAAGGAGCGTTTTTACGATACATCGCGTAGATAAAAAATGCCAAATAAAGCATCAAAAAATCGCCGTCAACAAAAAAAATAGCACAAAACAGCGGATAAAATAAAATTTTACGATCCGTATGAAAAAGATAAAGGACTAAAAGCGTCAGCATTATGCAAAGGCCGGCATTATTTACGACTATTGCGCTGGCTAATGTGCCGGGCAAAAGTATAAAAAGCACGACCGCAACGACACGGTCAAATTCTAACTTTAGATAAAATTTGCTGATCTTATAAAGTAAGATCACGCTTAAAACGTGAAAAATAATCATCGGAGCGCGCAAGGCAAAGTCGTTTTGTCCAAAGATCGCGCAACTAGCGCGCACTACGTAGCCGATCGCACTGTTTCTCTCAAAAAAAATGAATGCTTCGTAGTAGCTTATGCTAAGCTGCGATACGCAATATAGCAAAAAAGCAAGCTCGATCACGCATATAAAAGTCATGGTCAAAATTCTATGACGTAGAGCCGACTCTCTTATGCTATTTATCAAAATTTAGCCTTAAATATGTATATCCCAAAAAAACTCGACCCAGTCGTGTGCCTCTTTGACCTTGTAATCAGGCAGCAAAAGTGCCTTTTGCTTGTAAAAAACGGTCGCTATCTTGATCACTAAATTTGGATAGCTTTTAAGCAGTTCGCGCTTTATCTCGACCATGCTCTCGCCACTATCTATGATGTCATCGACGAGCAAAATTTTAGTGTATTTACTAAGGTCCGGGACATTGAATATATCGATAGTATCGAGTTTATTGGTATTTTCATAATGGATGGAATTTAGCGTAAAAAGGTTTCGGTTATCTAGTGCGACCGCCAAAGAGTGGCCTAAAGTAAGCCCTCCACGCGCGATAGCCAATATCACGTCAGGACTGAATTCGCTCTTTATCTCGGCAGCCATTTTTTTAACATCTACGGCAAATTCATCGTAAGAATAAAATATCACTTCCTCTCCTTAATGCACTAAAAATACGACAAAGCTGATGAGCGCCAGCACGACTATGCCAATGCTCAGATCGCTAAATTCACGTTTTAAAATTTTAACTATCAAATACCCCATAAAACCAAACGCGAGCCCGTTTGTGATCGAGTATGTAAGCGGTATCAGCACGACCATGAAAAATGTCGCGACCGCAGTGGCGCTGTCTTTGAAATTTATCTCGCCAAGCTCGGCAAACATCAAAATGCCGACCATCACGAGTATCGGATATATGGCGTTTGCGGGTATAGCTTTAAACAGCGGCAGCATGAAAAGCGTGAGGATGAAAAACAAGCCGCAAACTACCGCGGTAAGACCGGTCCGTCCACCCTCCTCCACGCCGCTGGCGCTCTCGACGAACGAAGTAGTCGTGCTAACGCCCACGAGCGCTCCGGCTGCAGTCGCTACGGCGTCCGCCTCCAGGGTCTTTTCTAGCTTCACGATGCCGTCTTTTTTACTTTCGCTAAAGATCCCCGCTCTCATGCCCACGGCTGATAGAGTGCCTATCGAGTCGAACAGATCGGTCACAAAAAACACGACCACGATAGGCAGGAGCGCTAGGCTGAAATTTCCCATCGCATCGTAAAATACGCTCTTTATATCAAGCTCTAAAAAAATAGGCGAGATAGATGCGGGCAGTGAGATAAATTCCTTCGGATAAGGCGAAATTCCAAATATCCAAGCGATCAACGAGGTCGCCAAAACGGACAATATGAATGCGCCTTTTATCTTCCACGCCCAAAACGAAATGACCAAGATAAGCCCGATGATACCGAGCAAAACGTTCATATCTTTTAAATTTCCAAGTCCGACCAAAACCGCGTCGTTGTTTACGACTATGCCCATTTTTTGTAGTCCGACGAAGGCTATAAAGGTGCCGATACCTGCGCTAATAGCGCGGCGCAGATCGACAGGGATAGATCTGATGACCCAAATCCTAAAATTTGTAAAAGATAGCGCTATGAATAAAATTCCGCTCAAAAAAACGATGCCAAGCGCCGTTTGCCACGGTACTTTCATGCCTAAACACAGCCCGTATGTAAAATAAGCGTTTAGCCCCATCCCCACGCTCATCGCGACCGGAGTATTCGCCCAAAGCCCATTTAAAACGGTCGAAAATATCGTGATCAAGGCCGTTGCGGTGATCAAGGCCTCCATAGGCATGCCGGTTTCGCTCATTATGAAAGCGTTCGTAGGCACGATATAAATCATCGCCAAAAACGTCGTAAGTCCGGCGCCAAATTCTTGCTTCACGCTGGTTTTGTTCTGCGCTAAAGAAAAAATATCCACAAAGCCCCCTTTATCAATAAATTTTGATCTCGTTATACAAACTATCGCGCTCGACCGGGATAAATCCCGAGCTTTTTATGATATCGCAAAACGTCTTCATGCTGGTTCCGTTCGCGCTTGCCGCACCGGCAGCACTTTGGATGCTCTCTTTTTGTATAGTGCCATCTAGATCGTCAGCACCAAATTCCTGCGCTATCATGGCTAAATTCAGAGTCGAAGTCGCCCAATACGCCTTTATATGAGGCACATTATCAAGCACGAGTCGAGATATGGCCATGGTCTTTAAAATTTCGACCGAGCCCAAGAATTTCACGTCTTTTAGATAGTTGTTCTCGCGCTGATAGACAAGCGGGATGAACGCGTTAAACCCGCCGGTCTCGTCCTGAACGTCACGGATCCTCAGCATGTGATCGATCCTGTTTTCGCGGCTTTCGATATGTCCAAAAAGCATCGTGGCGTTGCTTTCTTTGCCTTTGTCATGCCACATTTTGTGTATCTTTAGCCAGTTTTCGCTACTGACCTTGCCTTTGCAAATTTTAGCCCGCACGCCCTCGTCAAAAATTTCAGCCCCGCCGCCTGGCATGCTATCTACGCCGTATTCTAGCATCTTTTCGATCACTTCCTCGTAGCTAAGCCCGTAATGACGCGCCAAAAAATCGACCTCGGCTGCAGTCATCGCCTTGACATGTAAATTTGGATAGGCCTCTTTGATCTTTTTAAAAATTTCAAGATACCACTGCCAGCCGCTTTTGGCGTTGTGGGCCGAGACGATGTGTATCTCTTTAGCTCCGTTTTCTACGGCATTTTGCACGATTTTCATTATCTCGTCGTGGCTCATCAGATATGGATTTGGATTTTTACGATGCGCCGAAAATGCGCAAAATTTACAGACGTCAGCGCAGATATTTGTCGGATTTATATGGCGATTTACGTTGAAAAAGACCTTCTTGCCGTGTAAATTTTGACGTTTGATGTTGGCGAATTTCGCCAGGTCGAAAAGCGGCAGGTCATAAAGCAAAAAGGCTTCGTCTTTGCTCAAACGTTCGCCGCTTTGCAGTTTATCGAGTATTTTCATTATCGTGATTTTATCCTAAAGCTTAAACTAATGCTTGGATTATATGAAAAAAAAGCTTTGTTTTTGCAAAAATTTAGTATCATCGAGGTTCATAAATTTAAAGTTGGATTTATTTTGATGCAAACGAGCCAAGAATTTAAAACTAGCCAAAATATCGTGAAAATAAACGAAAATTTCAAGGACTTCAGGCAAAATCTCGCAAAATATTTTCAAAAAAATCAAGGCAGGAATTTTGCAAATTTCTTAGTCAAAGAGAACGACGACTTCATAAAAAGCTACCTAAATGAGGCTATGAGGGAATTTTTCGGCGACTTCATGCCTCAAACAGACGCTTTTAGCATAAGCGTCTTAGCCACGAGCAAATACGCTCAAAGCATCATTTCAGCCAGCTCACAGCTTGAAATTTTGATCGTTTATAAAAACGTCAAAGGCTACAACATAAAATTTTTCGTCAAAACTCTCACTGAAATTTTAAACGCTTCACCGATCTACTTGCAAATAAAAAGCGTCGAGATAGACGAATTTTTCGCACATTATAAAGATGACGTGAGGGCCAAGAGCGAAATTTCGCAGGTGCGCTACATCTGCGGCTCAAAAAGCCTCTATCGTCTGACCAAAAGCGAGATCGCAAAGCTGAAAGAACACAACAAACTTGAGTTTTTGAGCTATCACATAAAGGCGTTTTTGCCGTTTGAAAACATAAAATACCTGCATCAAGAGCCGGATCTAAAAACCGGCTTTGGCGGTAGCGACGAGGTCTGGCACCTACACTGCATACTAAACTGCCTTGACAGCGACGTTTCGGTCAGATCGCAGGCGCTAAAATTTATGGACGAAAAGGAGATCGCCGCTTTCAACCTCAATGTGGATTTTTTGATGAGCCTAAAATCAGCGCTGAATTTAACACAAAATTCCGATAAATTCAGTGCCTCCAGCGTAGAGACGATCACAAATTTCATGCAGACCAAGTCCAAAAAAACACAGGATAACGAGAGCATAATCAGCCAAAAAATGCTAAGCAACATGAATAACGTCGCCATCTATTCGCGGTTTCTAACCGCCTGCCTTTGCAGACCGTTGTTTAAAAGCGAGCTGAATTTCACGCAAAAACGGCTAGCGCGCCGCCAAAATGACTTTTACGAGATAGACGGTGTGATCTACACGCCGGTACATAAAAAGCCCGTAAACATCGACATCCTCATAAAGCAGCTACTCTCGTTAGAGGATATCAATTATAAATTTGACATAAGTACCGTCTTTTACATAAAACGGGCGAAAATAGGCAAAAACGAGCTTGAAAGAGCGATCGTCGAGTTTAAAAAGATATTTACCAGAAACAACGCCTACTGCATACTAAAGGCCCTACTAGACGCGCAGATGATACAAATTTTAGTAAAACCGATGGAGCACATCTCTCAGCTGGCCCAATACGACGGATATCACGATTTCACCGTCGATGAGCACAGCATCTTGAGCGTACGCTACCTGGAAAACATAAAAGATAAATTCATAAGAAATTTATATCAAGAGCTATGCGCCGAGGGCAAGATGATGCTAAAGATCGTAACGCTCATGCACGACGTGGGCAAGGGCCTAAGCGGCGATCACAGCGTCGTTGGCTCAAATATATTCAGAGCATACGCAAATAGGCTTGGCCTTAGCGCAAAGTCCGTGAATGTCGGCGTCCTGCTCGTAAAATACCATACTCTCATGAGCAACGTCTCAAACAGAGAGGACATCTACTCTCAGCGCGTGATATTCGCCTTCATCTCAAAGCTTGGCGATAAGCAGGTCTTAAAGCTACTCTATATCCTTAGCTACTGCGTGATAAACGCCACTAGCGAGAAGCTCTATAACGCCTATAATGCAAAACTATTACGTGAGCTTTATGAAATTTCGCTTGAAAGCTTTGATGATGAAAATTTACTCGATGAAGCCACCAGACGCGTCAAAAAGGAGCATTCAATCAAGCGCAACCAAGCCTACGAAGCGCTCGAGCCAAGCCTTAAGGACAAAATTTTTGACATCACTTCAAATTTAGTCTTTGCAAAATACAGCGCAAACGAGATCATAAATCTAAGCAAAATGGCAAATGCGTGCGAAAATTTAGATATTTTCGTGCAAAACCAGCAAAATTTAAGCCTACAGATCATCTCTAACGAGCCTATAAATTTAGCCGCATTGCTTGCCGATCTAGCCGGTCTTGACCTTGCGTATATGGAGATCTTCGAGCTTTTTGATAAGAAAATTTACATCAGGCTGGACTTTAACAAAAACATCAAGACCTCAGAGCTAAAAAACATCGAGCGACTCGCACGAAATGCGTTAAAAAGCAGTCAAAACCCAAAACCGCTCAAACCAAATATTAACAAAGATGAGATAAACTTCGACATCAATCACTCGAAAGACTATGCCAGACTTGGCATAAACGCAAAAGATCAGCGCGGGCTGATGGCCTATGTCATGAGCGTCATGAACGAGACGAATTTTCGTATCGCGAGTGCTAGGATACAGACCATCAAAAATCGCACGCGCAATCTTTTTTTGATCGAAAAAAACGATAGGCTGTGCCGTAACGGCGAGAAAATTTTAAATTTATTGATAAGCGAGTAAAAATATGTGCGGAATAGTAGGATACATCGGAGATAAAGAGAAAAAAAGCGTTATTTTAAACGGACTAAAAGAGCTCGAATACCGCGGATACGACAGCGCGGGTATGGCCGTGATGAGCGGCGACAAGATAGATTATTTCAAGGCCGTTGGCAAACTTGAAAATTTAGCCGACAAGGTCAAAGACTTCACCTCGGAGGGCTTTGGCGTGGCGATAGGCCATACGCGCTGGGCGACGCACGGCAAACCGACCGAGATAAACGCTCACCCGCACCTTGGCGAGCACTCCTTTGTCGTGCACAACGGCATCATCGAAAACTATAAGGAGCTAAAAGAGGAGCTCGAGGCCAAAGGCGTAAAATTTATAAGCCAGACCGACACCGAGGTCATAGTCCATCTTTTCGAAGAGACGCTAAAAGAGAAAAAGGACGCATTCAAGGCCTACGAGGCGACCATCGCCAGGCTAAGGGGCGCATACGCGACGCTTCTCATCACCAAAACCGAGCCTGATAAAATTTTCTTTGCAAAAGACGCTGCACCTATGGCGATAGGCAAAAGTGACGCAAAGGAGGTATATTTCGCCTCTTCAGACGCTCCGCTAATCGGCGTCGCAAAGGAGGTATGCTATCTCGACGACAAGAGCTACGGCTTTGTAAGCCTTGAAGAGATCGCCGTATTTAAGGCGCACAAAAGGCTGAACGTGAGCTTTAGCGCCCTACCAAAGGACAAGAGCTACGCGCAAAAAGAGGGCTATACCTTTTTCATGGAAAAGGAAATTTACGAGCAAAGCGCGGTCGTTTCGGAGACTCTCATGGGACGTGTGAAAAATCATAAAATTTCGCTCGAAAATTTAGACGACGAATACCTAAAAAGTCTCGATGACATCGTACTTTGTGCATGCGGGACAAGCTATCATGCCGCACTTACGGCGAGCTATCTTTTCGAGCGCTTGGCTGACGTTAGAGCCAGGGTCGAGGTAGCGAGCGAATTTCGCTACCGCAAGCCAAAACTGCTTAAAAATTCGCTATTTATCGTCATCAGCCAAAGCGGCGAGACCGCAGACACGCTAGAAGCGCTTAAGATCGCTAAAGAAAACGGGTTAAAAACGCTAGCCATCTGCAACGTCGACAACTCCTCGATCGTTCGTATCGCGGACATCACGCTTTTAACTCGCGCAGGCATCGAAAAGGGCGTAGCCAGCACAAAGGCCTTTGCTACGCAAGTGGCGCTACTTTGGATGCTGGTGCTTCAAGTGGCCCAAGCCAAGGGCTCGCTAAGCGCAAAAGAGCTTGATAAAGAGATAAAGACGCTGCTTCACATACCTCAAATTTTAAACATCGATACGAGCCTGCAAGAAAAGCTACACCGCCTAAGTAAGCACTATATGCACGGGCACGGCTTTTTCTTTATCGGGCGTGACATCTTCTATCCGCTCGCGCTAGAAGGAGCGCTAAAGCTCAAGGAAATTTCATATCTACACGCCGAGGGCTATCCGTCGGGCGAGATGAAGCACGGACCTATCGCGCTTGCGGACGAGAAGCTCTTTACGATAGCGCTCATGCCAAAGACGCTTTTATACGAAAAGACAAAGAGCAACACTTTAGAGCTCGCGGCAAGAGACGCTTATATCGTGGCGATAAGCCCCGAGGAGTTCGAGCTTAGCGATGATTTTATAAAAACCAGCGAGCAAGATCACCCGATGAGTGAATTTTTCGAGATGATGATAATACTGCAAATTTTGGCGCTCGAGATCGCAGTGAGGCTTGGCAACAACGTCGATATGCCGCGAAATTTAGCAAAATCAGTAACCGTCGAATAAGGAGAGAAAATGGGAATTTTTAACGCATTCAAAAAAGGTGGCGAGAAAACACCGGAGTCCAGAAAAGCCCAAAATATCGAGAAGCTAAAAAAGCTAGACATCCCATACATCGACTGGCTACCTATGCTTGACGGTAAAAACGAGGTCAGAAAAAGAAGCATAGAGGAGATATCTAGACGCGCCGTAGCCTGCCTGATAGCGATATTAGCGGCCCTAGAGCAAAACAACGGCAACTATGAAAACGAGCGTGAATTCCTACTTAGCAAGCTGGAGGCTTTTGGCGTCACAAACGATCTCACACCAAAAGAAAAGAGCGTCATAGACGCGCAGGCCAACAAGCAAGAGATCATAAACATGGTTTGGAGATACGAGTCTTACTGGGTGCTCGTTTGGGCTTTAGGCTTTGTGGACGAGCTAAATTTCCCGGACACCATAGTAGACGGTCCGACAGCCATAGGCATCGTGGCTAAATTTTCAAATTTAGACGAATTCATAGCGGCTGCAAAGCTAAGAGACATTGACGAAATTTTAGACGAAGCCGACCTCATCTACCGCTATCACTGGGCCTGCGTCAATGCACGCATAAACAATCTACCGATGCCAAAGAAACTTGACGAGGGCGTCGTGATGGAGCGTCGCGCAGGACTGTGGTGGATCGTAGATATGGACAAGGAAAACGACTGGGACAACGTCGCTATGGATACATAAAGGCGAAATAATATCGGTGCGATAAGCTTTATCGCGCCTTGCCTCATAAAATTCTTTCGGGTAAAACGCTATTTTCCCATCATCTTCTTACACATACAATCCTTGAGCTTTTCACTACTATCTATCGCCACTATTTTAGGGTGTCCTATGGGCCTGGCACGACATTTTTGCGCTTTTGGCGGACAAACCGCACAGCAAGCCTTGTTTAAAATGAATGGTCCTATTTTTAAAAAGTATTGTTTTTGACTTCTAGAGCGAAGTCAAACCTTGCGAAACGACGCTATCGCCGCCGAAAATCAGTGAAGCTGTAAAGCTGAACGCGATTTTCGTGCTATAGTTCGGCGCTTTGCGGAGTGAGCAAGGTTTGCGAAGCGGACATCAATACTTTAATATAACATAGCCAAATGAATTTGTGTATATTCACTTTAAAATTTTAAGCTTGATCAAACATCGAATTTTAAAGGAAAAAGATGAATGCCGAATTCAAGGCCGCTAAATTTAACGGCATCTGCGCCGCGCTATGTCTGCTTGCGACAGAGCTGACGAAAATTTTCCCTACGAGCGAGCAGCTGCAAACACCGCTTGCAGTGGCACGTCTGATCTTTCTAATCGCCGCACTCGCTCTTTTTCACAAAAGCTTTCACTTGATCTCGCGGATCTCGGACTCAAATATCTGCTGCACTTTCAGGCGCGCCGGCATAGTGGCTATCATAGTTCTGCTTTGCTGCACGGGATTTTACCTAGCGGATAGGTCGTTAAACATGCTGATCTTGTTTGGTGTGCTGCCGTTTTTGTGGTGCTTTTTGCTATTTGTTTGGATAGTGTTAAATTTCAAAATGGCGCGTATCGCAAAAAGTAAAATTTTTAGCTCGTATGCATTTTTGCTCATCGCCATCGCTACCTTGCATACATTGCACTCGGTGCAGAGTTTAAGGGCTTTCACGCAGCCATTTCTTGCGGTGGCTGACCTAATATCAGGCGCCGTTTTACCGCTACTGCTCGTCGGTGCGTGGGCTAGTATGAGAGATTTTTCAAATAGATCATAGGTAGCAGACACGGTCGCTGCTAGGATCGCCTCGCCGTCACTTTACTTTAGAATTTCAGAAAGAGCGTTCCTGACCTCGCTGTTTAGCTCGCAAATGCTGATCACACCGTCACTGTCGCACATTTTTGCATCGATGAATTCGCAGTATTCGCTCAGCGCATTTTTATAGCCACCCCTTATGGCTGCCTCGCGTCCTTTTAGAAACCCGGCTCCCCCAAGTATCAGCACTCCAAGGTCAAGCCCGATCTTAAATTTCGCTCCTAAAGCGCCTTTGATCCAGCTTAAAAATATCTCATCGTATCTAAGACTTAAAGCACCTATGCCGTCTGGCACGATGATAGCCTCAAGTCCGTATAGGCTCTCGGCGTAAATTTCAGGATGTAGCCTAAGCCCGACCTCATCGACGATCTCAGGCTTTAGAGCGTAGGTCTTCACCCTCGCACCATCAAGTCCGCGCACAAAGTCGCTGATCTGAGCGAAATTTAGCAAATTTACCTTGTCGTATAACACGATACCTATCTTCATCGCCGCCTCCTAATGCAAAGCCTCATTCAGCTTTATCGCGCGTTTGCTAGCACTTGCCGTGATCTGGCCCGTCTGGCTGTTTTGGCGAAAATGCAGCCCGTTTAGCCCCGCAAGCTCGAGCCCTTTGTAAATTTCACGATCAAATTTAAAATTTGGATTTATCGCGGCTAGCTTGCCCTGCTCCGCCTGGCTGATAAAGACCTTCGTGCCCTCAAGCACCGCTATGCCCGCATCTACTATGCATTTATCGCCTAGTGGTATGCCGGTGACCGAGTTTGCACCCAGCAAGCAGTGCTTGCCGATGCTGACGGGGTTGCCGTTCGTGCCACTAAGCACACCAAGGATGCTCGCACCGCCGCCCACGTCGCTGCCCTCGCCCACGACCACGGAACTACTGACGCGACCCTCTATCATCACGCTACCGGTGGTGCCTGCGTTGAAATTCACATACGCAGCGCCCGGCATGACGGTCGTTCCGGCCGCTATCGAAGCACCCATGCGCACCTTAGCGGTATCTAGGATGCGCGTATTTTCGGCCGGTATGATGTGACTTAAAAAGCGCGGGAATTTATCTACGCTCATTATCGCCGGATAGCGGCCGTTCATCTTTAGCTCTATCTCGTTCACGCGTAGCCACTCAAGCTCGATAGGCTTGCCATCAGCGCCCCAAGCCACGTTTGGCAACGCTGCAAAAGCCCCCTCCAGACAAAGGGAGCGAAGCGGCGCTTTTTGCAAGCTAAGCAAATAAAGCTTCAGATAAACAGCCTCGGCGCTGAGCGGCTTTGTATCCTCGTAGATAAAAACGACGCGGAATTTGCCCTCGTTTTTCTCATCTTCCAGCGCGTGACGCACTGCATTTACGACCTGAACGTTTTTATGCTGTGAAATTTCATCTTTAAACACTCCAAAAAGCTTCCAAGCCTTTTTAGCGACCTTCGCATCAAACCTCGCAACGAACTCGCTAGCGTTAAAATCAACCTCGACGCCACACTCTTTTAACGCCCAAACAAGCGCGGCAGCCGAGAGGAAGCTCTCTTTGAAATTTACCACGGCGTAGCTGGCTTGCAAAATTTTGTCTTCATTTAGCTGCCCAAGATCTACTCGCGCGATGCCAAACGCCAGCGGATCTTTATAGCCCTTTTGTGCGCGTATCTGCTCGCAAAAATCCTTGAACTGCTCTTTAGTTTCGATATTTATCTTTGACATTTTCGCTCCTTAAATTTTAATGGAGTTTAGCAAAATATTGTTTAAGTAGAAATTGCTCGCGGATAAATTTTGTAAACAAACAACTTTTTGAAACACTAAACGAACTTGAAAAGTGTGAAAATTTAGAGGAAATTTTAAATTTGATAAGCTAAATCCGGCGAAATTTTGCTAGTATTACCAAATTTTATCAAGGATTTATATGCAGCTATCAGAGTATCAAAAGCAAATTTTAAGCGATCCCAAAACGCTTCGAGAAAAGCTTGAAATTTACCTTCAGACGCCAGAAAAGGTCGAAATTTACGCAAGCGCTTGCGAGAATTTTCTCGACCCGTAAGCAAATGAATTCACACTTAAAGTTACTTGGAGCTGGTGGGCGTTTTTTTCAACGCTATTTTTCTTTCTTTATAGAAAGGCCTATACGGCTATGCTTTGCACCTTGTTGGTATGCGTTTTTATCCCAGTTGCAGGCTTGCTTCCAACACTAATAATCTCTTATTCATGTGCGGTATCTGCGAAATTTATAGTTTGCAGCAGATTTGTCAAAATCTTAGATATGCAAAGCGATGAAGAACTGGCAAAAAGAGGCGGTAAGAACGAAACTGTAATTTTGTTATTCGCCATTTTATTGTTACTGTATTTTGTTTGGGCGTTCAGAAGCTGATTTTAGGGTCAAACGACCCTAAAATTTACTTACTGCACGCGCTCTTACCGTCATTTACCGGCTGGATAGCGGAGTTGTCCGCGCCGCCTTCGTTATTTATGGTCTCTATCGCGTCCCAAAGCTCGCGCGCAGCTTGCTCGTAGCGTTTGGCAGTGACGGAATTTGGCTCGTAAAAGCTCACCGGCTTGCCGCTATCGCCGCCTATCCTCACCGCCGGCTCGATCGGAATTTGGGCTAAAATTTTAGTCTTATAAATTTTAGCCAGCTCCTCGGTCGTGCCTTTGCCAAAGATGTCATACTCTTTGCCATTATCAGGGCAGATGAAGCCGCTCATGTTTTCGACGATACCGGCGATCGGGATGTGAAGTTTTTCAAACATGTCAAGCCCGCGTCTGCTGTCATCAAGCGCGACTACTTGCGGCGTTGTGACGCATACACCAGCAGTCACCGGCACACTTTGTGCGAGTGTGAGCTGCGCATCGCCGGTTCCGGGAGGCATATCGAGGAAAAGTACGTCCAGTTCGCTCCAGAGCACGTCTTTTAGCAGTTGCTCGATCGCTTTCATGATCATCGATCCGCGCCAAATGAGGCTAGCACCCTCCTCCATCAGCACGCCCATACTCATCATCTCTATGCCGTGGCTGAGTATCGGCTTTAGCTTATTCCCCATGACCTGAGGCTGAGTGTTGAGCTCTCCTAACATCCGTGGGATATTTGGTCCGTAGATGTCAGCGTCAAGCAGGCCTACTTTCTTACCAAGCTTCGCCATCGAAATGGCTAAATTTAGCGTCGTGGTGCTTTTACCCACGCCGCCTTTGCCGGAGCTTACCATTACGAAATTTTTGATCTGCGGCGCGATATTTTTACCGCTTTGAGAGTTCGACTTCTCTTGAGGCATCTTTGGCTGGATGATGTTTATCTCGGCCGCCGCTCCGCCAAGCACGCGCGAGATATCCGCTTTTAGTTCGTTTGCTATGTCGGGATTTGAGCTGACGATCTCCACGTATATTTTTATGGGCTCGCCCGCTTGCACGTTTTTAACGAAGCCAAAGCTTACTATATCCTTTTCAAACCCGGGATAAACTACGCCCTTTAGGCGCTCCATGATCTGTTCTTTACTTAACATCTTTCTCCTTTATGATTTTTCTTGAAATTTTATACGCGCAAAATTTCGGTCCGCACATCGAGCAAAATTCCGCCTCTTTAAACACGTCTTGAGGCAGGCTCTCGTCGTGAAGCTCACGAGCTTTATCAGGGTCGAGTGCGAGCTCAAACTGCTTGTTCCAGTCAAAGTTATACCTAGCATCGCTCATCGCGTGATCTCGCTCTATGGCTCCTACTCTGCCGCGTGCGATGTCAGCTGCGTGTGCTGCGATCTTATGAGAGATTATGCCGTCTCTGACATCGTTTGCGTTTGGCAGCCCCAGATGCTCCTTTGGCGTCACGTAGCAAAGCATCGCTACGCCGTGGCTGGCCGCGATCGCTCCACCGATAGCCGAAGTGATATGATCGTATCCCGCTCCGATGTCGCTTACGAGCGGCCCGAGCACATAAAACGGCGCATTATGACACCACTCTTGCTCGATTTTTACGTTGTATTCGATTTGATTTAGCGGTATGTGGCCGGGACCTTCGACCATGACCTGCACGTTTTTCTCCCACGCACGAAGTGTGAGCTCACCAAGCACCTTCAGCTCGCTTAGCTGCGCTTCATCAGTCGCGTCATACAAGCAGCCAGGTCGCAGGCTATCGCCAAGCGAAAGTGCGACGTCATACCTCGCGCAAATATCCAAAATTTCATCAAAGGCTTCGTAAAACGGATTTTCTTTATGATAGTGCATCATCCAGCTGGCCATCAAGCTACCACCGCGACTTACGATACCCATTTTACGCTTTGAGATAAGGGGCATAAATTTTAGTAAAAAGCCCGCATGTATCGTGAAGTAGCTCACTCCCTGCTTTGCCTGCCTTTCTATGACTTCGAGCATCACATCTTTATTTAGCTTCTCAAGGTCGCACACATCGTGGATGATCTGATACATCGGCACGGTGCCCACAGGCACGCTGGAATTTGCTATGATGGCCTCGCGTATGGCGTCTAGATCGCCGCCGGTGCTTAGATCCATGACAGTGTCGGCTCCGTATTTCAGACAAGCTCTAAGCTTTTCAAGCTCACCCTCGATATCGCTAGCAAGGCTTGAGTTGCCGATATTGGCATTTACTTTCGTCTTAGCGTCTATGCCGATCGCCATCGGGACTAAATTTTTATGATTTATATTTGCGGGGATTATCATCGCGCCACTGGCTACGCGCTGCCTGACAAACTCCGCCTCAAGTCCCTCGACATCCGCGACATAGCGCATCTCGGGGGTTATGATGCCGTTTTTGGCGTAATACATCTGTGTAGGCGTCGCATCGTTTTTTCGGGCGTCAAGCCACTCTTCTCTCATCAAATTTCCTAATATCAAAATTCGGATAATTTTACTGCAATTTAACTTCTTTTATGCTTTAACAAAAATGCTCTTGGTTTTGAAATTCTTAAAATAGAGGCTTTGTAAATAGAGCCAAAAGTTTAATACAAGTTTTGTAGGTGTATAATATCGTAACATTTCAGCCAAAATAAATATAAGGAAAAATTTTGCTAGATATCTCTCTTATCATGCTTGGAGCTGGGAATTCCAGCCGTTTTGAGCTGCCGGTAAAAAAGCAATGGCTACGTATCGGCTCCGATCCGCTTTGGCTGGCCGCTACAAAAAATTTGAGTGAATTTTACACGTTCAAAGATATAATCGTCGTGAGCAAAGAGTGCGAATATATGGCTAGGTTCGCCCCTCATTATAAATTTGTGATCGGCGGAGACACACGCCAGCAAAGCCTGAAAAATGCGCTAATTTTAGTCAGCAGCCAGTTCGTGCTAGTTAGCGACATCGCCCGCCCTTGCATCACACACGAGCTTTTTAGCAAGATAATAGAAGGCTCAAAGCAAGCCGACTGCGTAGTCCCGGCGCTAAAAATCGCAGATACCGCGTATTTTGACGACGAAGCGATAGATAGAGAAAAGATAAAGCTCATCCAAACGCCGCAGCTTTCAAAGACGAATTTGCTAAAACAAGCGCTTGAGACCGATACTCTTTACACCGACGACAGCTCCGCGATGAGAGCTGTGGGTGCTAGCGTATGGCACGTGCTTGGCGATGAGAGAGCGCACAAGATCACGACTAAAAGCGACCTCGCCAAGATCCCCTGTCTGATCCCTCCTTCAAACGAGCATTTCACGGGCACCGGCTTTGACGTGCATGAATTTGAGCGTGGACGCGAGCTGTGGCTTTGCGGAGAAAAGATCGAATATGAATTTGGCCTCAAGGCTCACAGCGATGGCGATGTAGCGCTTCATGCGCTAACGGACGCGATATTAGGAGCTGCCGGGCTTGGCGATATAGGCGAGCTCTTTCCTGATACAGATGCCGAATTTAAGGGCATAAGCTCGCTGCTTTTACTGCAAGAGGCCTATAAAAAGGTGCAAAGCGTGGGCTTTGAGCTGGTAAATGCCGATATCACGATCATGGCTGAGCGCCCTAAAATTTCAAAATTCAAGCGTAAAATGGAGGCAAATATCGCGGGTGCGCTAAATTTGACGCCAAACCGCATAAACGTAAAAGCTACCACGACAGAAAAGCTTGGCTTTGTAGGACGCGGCGAGGGCATAGCCGTGATAGCAAGTGCAAATTTGAAATACTATGATTGGACAAAATGATGAAAATTTTAATAGTTGAAAACGAGATATATTTGGCGGGCTCGATGGCTACGAAGCTCGCTGATCTGGGGCATGAGTGCGAGATAGCAAAGAGTGCGAAGGAGGCCTTGAAGGACGAAGAGTTTGATGTAGTGTTACTTTCTACCACACTCCCCGGACAGGATTTTTACCCGATAATAGAAAAATTTAAAAGCTCGATCATCATCTTGCTGATCGCATACATTAGCAACGACACCGTGCTAAAACCCATCCAAGCGGGTGCTGACGACTACATACAAAAGCCGTTCATGATAGAAGAGCTCGTGCGTAAGATGAATCATTTCGAGGAGCACAGACGCTTGCAAGGTATGCTGCGAAACTACGAGAGCTATGTTGATTATAGTTTGAGGAATTTAAAGATAGACGAATTCGAGCCAAAAAAGGTGAAATTCCCGCTTTTAATACGCACCTCAAAGATCGCCTACGCCGATAAATTCGTTCATAATTACATGAAAATGACAAAAATTCCGTTTATATTTTTGCCCGCGACCAAGCTGGCTCAAATAGAAAAAATTTTAAGACAAAATCACGATGACTATGTATATATCTCGAGCTTTCAGCTGCTAAAACAAGACGAAAGGGATAAAATTTTATCGCTCGTGTATAAGCGCAAGGTGATAATCTCGACTAGCGACTTCGAGCAAAAGGTGTCATTTGAAACGCTTGATATCTCAAACGGCGAAAATCTTTTTAGCATCGACGAGATCGTCACGATCGATGATTATATAAAATACGTCATCATGAACTACCAAGATAGATTTCCCGATACCGAGCTATCCAAAAAACTAGGAATTTCACGCAAATCACTTTGGGAAAAGAGAAAAAAATATGACATCCTCAAGAAAAAATAAATCCATCATCATAAACACCGAAGTATTTGGCACGCTGGAACTCATAAAAAATCAAGTCATCTCAAATTTCAGCGCCCTTATGGACGACGAGCAGATAAGACTGGCCAACGAAAGCGGCTATTTCGAGGGCGAGCCGATGCCCTACTCCTTTGGCTTCGCACCGCCAAGCGAGATAAATCAGCACACGATAAAGCAGCTAAGTGCGGGCGAACGCGTAAATTTAGTGCTTGAGGGCAGAGACGTCGGACACATCGACGTGGATAAAATTTTCAAGCTTGATAAATTTACACGTGAGAAAAATATATTTTTAGCCAATGAATCAGCCAACGGGCGACAACTGCAGCTAGGTGAATACGCGATCAGCGGTGAGTTTGAAATTTATGACGAGAGCATAAAAGACGCAAAATTCAGGCTAAAAAACGTCATAAAAGAGATAAACGCCAAAAAGATAACGTCGGTGTTTTTGACCGCCGACCCGTTTAACCGCGCGCACGAGAGGCTCATTCGCATGACGGTCGATAAAGCTGACCTCGTAATCGTATTTCTAGTGAGGACGCTGCAAGAAAACCATATAGACTACGCCATCAGAAAGCGGGTGCTGGAATTTTTCAACCAAAACTACCTACCAGAAAAGCGCGTATTCGTCTTTCCCCTTGAAAATACGACGCTTTTTAGCTCGCATACAAATCCTACGCTCGAGTGCATCGCTGCGCGCTCATTTGGTGCAAACAAGCTAGTCATCGGACAAAATCATGCCGGCATCGGTATGTTTTACGACCACAACGAGGCGCACACGATCCTTGATCGATACAAAAACGAGCTGGAGATAGAGATCATAGTCTTACCCGAGCTAGTTTATTGCAACCAGTGCCGCACACTCGTAAGCACGAAGACTTGCCCTCACGGACAACATCACCACATCAAATATCATCCGGACATCATCAAAGAGCTGCTTTTTAAGGGTATCATGCCGCCAGCTATCCTCGTGCGGCCTGAAATTTCGGCATTCGTCTTAAGCGAGCTCTTTCCAAACCGCTTCAAGGACGTGCAAAAGCTCTGCGACGATCTGTTCGTGAATTCGGGGCTATTAGAAAAACGCACCGACCGCGATTTTTACGAAGAGCTGATGAAGCTTTATCAAACCTCGTCGATGACATAAGGAAATTTATGCAAAAGCTATTTTTGACATTTTTTGGCTTCGGACTACTGCCAAAAGCCCCCGGTACTTGGGGCTCTATCGCCGGCACAGTAGTAGCGGCGGCGATACTTTGGGCATTCTCGCCGACTACACTTTTTCTAGCAAGTATTTTACTTTTTTTGATCAGTATAAGCATCATAGATAGATATGAAGCGCAAATCGGTATCCACGACAGCTCGCACATCGTGATCGACGAAGTAGCCGGCGTCTGGCTCGCAGTAGCCATAAGCGGCGGTACGATCTCGCAAATTTTACTATCGTTCGCCTTTTTTAGGCTCCTAGACATCAAAAAACCATCCGTCATCGGCCGCGTGGATAAAAATGTAAAAGGCGGACTTGGCGTCATGGGCGATGATATGATAGCGGGATTTTTCGCGGGGTTGATGAGTGCGATAGTTTATGGCGCCTGCCTAAAACTCGGGATAAATTTGCCTTAAATTTTGAATTCGTAGCCACTCGCTCCTGCTGATAAATCAATAAAGCCATGTAAGTGTTGTTTTTAAATTTGGCTCTGTTTTAAAAAATTTTAAAGCTCTGTTATAGCAAAGTATTGATACTCGCTTCGCTTCTGTGCTTTGCAGTTGCAAACTAAGCGAAGAAAAAATCAGCTTCCCTGCAAGCAGAGCATTGCAAACGCGCAATGTTCGTGCCACGTTTAATTGATCGTTCCTAAAGCAAGGCTTAATGAAGTTATTTACGAACTTTCCTGGTATCCAGACCTCGCTTCTCATACTCCTCGATCTCTAAAACATAGGTCGGATTTTTCTTTTTAGTCTCGTTATTCAGATAGCTTATGAGCTTTGCATCGACATTTTTATGCCTGCAAACAAGCGTTATGAAATTTAGATAGTTACCGGCTTCTTTTGGGGCTTTATCACCATTTTTAGACGGTATGCTCATCTGCTCGGTAAAAATTCTCACTAACGTAAAAAGCTCGTTCTTGTTGATAGTGCTGTCTGAGGCAAATTTTATAAGATCGTCTATCTCGATCTTTTTATCTTTTGGCAGATCGGGTAAAACCTCTTTAAAGGCAGGCTCTGCCCGATTTTTAATAATCTTTAAAAATAGATAAAAAAGCCCGCCGACAGCTATGAGTAAAATTACGATACAAATTAAGGCGATGCTTTTGATAGGAGTCATTAAATTTTAAAGCTTCGTGCAAATTTTACGCTTTGGAAAGGCCAAAAAGGTCATCGCAAACATAATGCCTATACCTATCCAAACAAAGTCTGGTATCGGCAACGGGTCTCCGGCGGCATAAGAGTGCATACCGGCAAGATAGAAATTTACGCCAAAATATGTCATCAAGATCGCCCAATAAGCAAAAAACGATGCGACTGCAAATGCGTATTGGTTGTTTAGCTTTGGTATAAATCTCATGTGAAGCACCGCCGCATAAACTAGTATCGAAACAAGAGCCCAAGTCTCTTTGCTGTCCCAGCCCCAATATCTGCCCCAGCTCTCATTAGCCCAAACGCCACCCAGGAAATTTCCAAGTGTTAGAAGGCTTAGTCCAAGTATCATCGCCATCTCGTTTATTCTCGTGGCTTCCAAGATATTACGCGTGATCTCGGGGTTTGGCTTGCGTTTGTTTTGCATTATGATAAGGATGAGTGTAAATCCTCCAAGAAGCGCACAAAGTCCTAAGAATCCATAGCTCGCCGTGATGACAGATACATGTATCGTCAGCCAATAGCTCTGAAGCACGGGCACGAGAGTGGTTATCTGCGGATCCATCCAGCTAAGATGCGCGACAAATAACGTAACGCCTGCTAGTATCGATGTCAGCGCGATCGCGATAGGGCTGCGCTTTGAGAATATTATGCCAGAAAGCCCAAGAGCCCAAGCGATATAGACCATCGACTCGTATGCGTTGCTCCAAGGTGCGTGCTCGGCTATATACCATCTTAGCCCAAGCCCTATGGTATGGGCGATAAAGGCTAGTATATTGACACCATAGACCACTCTCACTATGCCGCTTATCTTGACCTTTGGCGCGAGCATTTTTACGAAAACGAATAGCAAAAGCACCAAACCTGCGAGCAGATAAACCGGGATCAAACGGTCAAATATCTTAAATTTATTGAACAAAATTTCGATCTCTACCTTTTTCTCACTAGGCATTATCGCAGAGCCGTATTTTTTCTGATACTCGAAAATTTTATCAAGCGATGCGTCGGCCTTACTCCAGTCCTGCGTCCTAGTAGCCTCGTCTACGGCGGTAAAATAATCCTTCATCATGGTAACTACGAGATTTGCCTCCTCCGGTGAGAAATACATCATCGCAGACGCTGGCGAATACCAAGAGTTAGAAGGGTCGTCTTGCTTAGGGAAAATTTTGAAAATTTCACCTATAAAAATCATATAAAAGACGTTTAAACGCTCATCGACCTTGATGACATCTTTATCAAAAGTACCGCGCGAGCCAGGGTGTTTGCGATTTGCGATCTCTGCAAATTTCGTGAGCTTATACTCGCTGCCGCCGTCTTTGCCGACCTTGAAAAAGTCATTAAAGCTTGCATATTTTGCATTCTCATCTACGCCTATATCTTTTTTTAGCTCCTTGCTAAAGCCAAGAGCGATGATAGGCTCGCTTCGCCAAAATTCAGGCGTCACCATTATAGAGAGCATGGCCTGGTTGGAATTTAGCGAGCCAATGCTATCTTGCCTGTGAATTTTGTTTAAAACTTCTTTGCTTAAAGTATCAAAAGGCTTTATCCTACCATCTGGGCTCTGCACGAGGAGTCTTGAGAGCTTTTGGGCGTGTTCGGGGCTTATCTGAGGCAAAAAGTCGCTTGCTTTCGCCTCGTTAGCTCCAAACACGATAAGACATGCCGCGATACATGCCGCTACCTTTTTAGCCGCTTCGTTGTCTATGAGATTTGCGAGCTTTCTAAAACGACTGCCAGGATTTATGACGTTTAATAAAAAGCCAAGGCCGAGTAAAAAATAACCGATATATGTAGGAATTTTGCCTGGGTCTTTGTTTACGGAGAGTATTGTTCCTCTCTCGTCTCTGTCGTATGAGCTTTGGAAAAACCTATACCCATCGTAGTCAAGCACGTGATTCATGTAAATCCTATAATCAAAACTAGGACTGACACTATCTTTTACGACGACATCACTGGCATAGCTCATAGGAGAATTTGAGCCAGGATAGCGCTTGAGCTCGAAGTCTTTTAAAAATAAGCTAAAAGGCAGTTTGATCTGCTGTGGCCCCCAAGAAGCTATGAAATTTTGCCCACCGATAGTCGCGCGAGCAGGCTCTATGAGGTTGTAAAACAATGTCATCTCCTTATTTTCGCCTTTATAGCTTAGCTGGGCTACTATCGCGTCAAATTCGCTATCTTGGGTCGTGACTAGCTTCCTTGCGGCACTGGCAGATATAAACTGCGGTGTGAAATTTATACCGTTTACGCTATATAGATTCATAGGGGCAAACTCATTCACACTACCCGCGTCAAGCTCTATTTTTGCGCTATCGCTCATCGAGAATTTTGAGATTTTTTGATTTGAAGTCACGCTGAATTTGCCATCTTTTAGCTCAAACAATACATATTTTTGCCCTTCTCGAGGCTTGGCATTGAAAATAAAGCTGATCTCACCCGCCAAAGCCTCCTCGCCATCTAGTAAATACAACTCTTCTCTGTTTGTCTCGTCGGATATAACGAGCTCGATCACCGGTTTGCCACTCGGATCGTCTACGAATTTATAAGAAGCCTTGGGGATATACTCGATAAATTTAAGCCTCGCGTCCGCATCTGCGAGCTTTAGTGCGATGTCAAATCCCTCTTTGTTTATATTTTCAACGCCTCTAGGCACTGAAGCCGAAATTTCCTTACCGTCCACATCTGCAGCAAAATTTACATACGAGCCCTTAGTCGTTACTATGTTGGTTTCGGTATTTTCCCTTATATGCACGTTTCCTTCAAAGCCAAAATACCTCGTGATGCCAGCACCTACCAAAATAACCAAAAATCCTAAATGAAAAAGCAAAGACGGAAGCTTTTTTATGTTTAAAAGTCTGTAATGGAAAATATTGTAAGCCAAATTTATACCAAGTAGCACTTGAACGAGTGCGAACCAGCCGGCACCATATACATAAACCCACGCTAGCTCTGTGTTGGTCTTACTTTCGATTATCGTTGCCGCACCGCTTGCCACGGCAAATATGATCATCAAAACGATAGCCGAAGTCATGCTAAAAAATAGTGATTTTATGCCAAACATTACTTGCTTCCTTTTTGTGCGTATGTAAAAATTTATCTTAGATAGCTACCCTGTTTTTTCTCTGTGGAAACAGGCTTATTTGCTTGGTCATCTTGATCGGCAAGTGCATCTTTGCCTTTTAGATAGGCTAAAATCGCTCCAAGATCGTTATTCGTAGTTATTTTGGCTTGATTTTGCATTATTAGTTTGCCATCGCCCCCAAAAGATGTGTCACTTCTATATGAAATGATGCTATCTTCGATATCTTTAGCATTCATGTCTTTTAGCGCTACTGAACCGTAAGGTCTTTTCTCGGCGTTTTCTCCATGACAGCTTTGACATTGCTTTTCGTAAAGCTCTTTACCGAGTGAGACACTATATCTACCTTTTCTATCGACACCAAATTTTAAAATTCTATTGTCTTTATATCTTCTCGGATCTTCATCGATAAATACTTGAATTTTTTCATTTCTTTCATTGGCCTGTTTTGTCGCCATCTCTGCAAGCTCTTTACCAAAATCGCCGTGGGCCTCTATATAATACACTTGTGAAGCGCTGAATGCACTTGCCGCAAAAAGACACGCCAAAAAAGAAATTTTAAAAATTTTCATAAGTTTCCTTAAAAATTTTGCTCTAAATTTAAAAATCCCAAGCTGGGGATACCAACTTGGGATTATAGCATAAGTTGATTAAACTAAGCTGGGTAAATTAGAATGAGTATTTAGCCTCAAATCTTAACTTATCTTTTTTATCCTTATTTCCATTTTCATGTTTTGTCTCTAGGAAAGAGTAAAATGAGCTGAATTTAAGCTTTTTGTTGTATTGATAAGCAAGTCTTGGAACGATCTCTTGATATTTGTCTTTTGAGCCGTCTTTATATTTAACTTTACCATTTATATAATCAACGCCTGCAAAGTATTTGTCATAAGTATAGCCTGCAGTTCCATACCAGAAATCACCTTTGCCTTGAGCAAAAGTATAATCTGTTGGCTCTGCATCATCTCCAAATAATAGTTCACCTGGAGCTATCAACTGACCTTTATCCTCTAGGGCAAATGATGTTACACCATGATCTTTGGCTTTCCATCCGATATAACCAGCAGCCAAATCTACACCAAATAGTGACGTAGAAAGCTCACCTGCATAGAAGTTACCGTCATCATATGGAACAGTCGCTGCTGCAGCGTCTTTAAAACCAGAGTCCGCATTACTATTTACATATTGAGCTTTGGCACCGATAGAAACATCATTTGTCACGGCAAAATTTCCAGCTACTTCAACAGCTAGTAAATCGACTACTTCTGTCAAGCTGGCATACCATAGTTGAAAACTTATAGGATCATAAGAGCCTGCAACTGCTGCAGCATAAAGGTTTCCTGCATTATATCCGTTAAGAGGATAAGTAGAAGGGTTTTTAGCTCTTATATTATCAAAAAGCGTTCCATCTGTTTCACTACCATTTTCAAGAGCGTCAAATGCAAAAGCTGTAAGAGTTAAACCTTCGATATCTTGATTTACTACCTTAACGCCAGTACCTATCTCATCATCTGTAAAGAATGAGCCGATCTCTTGTTTACCAGCTGTTATAGTAGTGCCACCGATAGTGTATCCTAAATAGAACTGATGAACACCAAAGGTTCCGTCTGTATTTGTTTTATCTGTTGTAGGAGTGTTATTGCTAGTGCCAAGATTGCCAGAACCATCGCTTGCATTATATCTCAAGCCCAATACACCAAAGAAATTATCGTCGATCGCAGCTTTAAAATTTGTTACGATTTTAAAGTTATGTTTTGCCTCTGTATTTCTATCGCTCTTAGAAGCTTTTTCTGTTGTATTTGTATACCTATATCTTGCAAATCCTGAAAGATCTACATTTTTTATAGCTTCTTCAAGTGGAGTAGCTGAAGCTACGCTTGAAAATGCACCTAAAGCAACCAAAGCCGCTAAACTAATCTTTGTTAGTTTCATTTGTTCTCCTTTTAAGAAATTGTGTAAGGGCATTATAATACATAAAATTTAATTTTAAGCTTAAAAAATCCTAAATTCTAGCGAATTTGTTACCGATCGTTTACCGAAAAACGCTAAAAATTCAAAATTTTACTAAAATCATATATCAAATCAGAAAGTAGCACCGACGAAAAATCAAGTTTTAAAAGTGGGGAAATAAAAAGAAAGGGGCGAAACACATCAGCCCCTTAAAAGGAGTTCTAGTTTTGATTGCTTGGTGAAATTATAATAGGCCTAAGTAAATCAACGGATAATCAAAACGTTATTTTCTCTTCTTTTGGAATTTCTATATTCGTTTTGATATTTTTCTTTTTTATGACGACGTCATTTTGTGGTTTTTTGATCCCGGAAAATGAACCCCTGGAGCTTCCCTCGCGGATAAGAAGCATGCTCTCAAGCTGCTTACCGATAAAAGTCGCATACACTAGATCGCCCTTGTCGTAGTAATATCTGGTGGAGCAAAAATTAGCACTAGGCAATTTGGCGTTTTTGGTATCGCTCGCGATGATAGTGTAGCAATACTTCGAATCCTCATAATGAAGCTCTTTTATAAAGCCCTTGATAGCGCTTTTAACAGGCTTTTGTTGCGTGCGAGGAGCTTGCTTCTTGGGTGCTTGGTTCTCAAAAAATGAGCAGCCCGTAAGAGCAAACACGGCTAAAGTCATAGTAAAAATATGAAATTTTGACATTTGTTTTCCTAAAAAATTTTTAAAAAAGTATAGCTCATAAATTTAAATGCTTTAAAATTTAAGTTAAATAGAATTTACTACCTAAGCGAAAGATTAAAAGAGGAATTTTAGAATTTGGCTACCATTCATAGTAGCCAAATAAATTTATGCCGATACGTTTAGAACGTTACCGCCGAGCTCCGCGATCCTTTTATCGACACTTTCTAGCGCCCTATCGATAGTGCGTTGTGAAATTTCAGGTAGATCGCCACCCCAAAGCTTTGCGGCATCTTTGAAGCCTTTTAGTATCCCCTCTCGCCCGGCCTGAAGCTTTTGTGCGTCGTCACCTGCTGCCGAGATGACGAAATTTGCTATCCTGTCGGCGGTATTCTTGATACCAAAAAATCTATCCTCTCCGACTAGCTCGCCAGCCTCTTTCGGACTAAGCGAGTCGATGGATTTGCCGCTATATCCTATGGCGTCATAGTTGATGCCTTTTAAAATTTCAGCTAAATTTTGCGGAAAATTTTGACTTCTGTCGCCAAAAAGTGAGCTGACCGCGCTTTGAGCGCTGAAATTTGAACTAGATACTGAGAGAGACTGGGCTTGAAACTGCAAAAAATAACTATTTGATATCTCTTTTGTGCTTATTTTAGAGGCGGTTTGCTCCAAGGATTTAGCATTTTTGTATTGTGAAATTTGCGGATTTTCTTTAGAGTTTGGATTAGCATACGCGTTGATGTTTGTATTTACCTGCATGATAGCTCCTTTATAAATTTTCTAGCTTGAATATCGTCAAAATACAAATTTTATAAAGGGGCGAGCCGAGGCCCGCCTAGTTATCATTTGGCAAGTGTAGCGCTAAGCATCCAGATAGCTTTTTCATATTTTCCTATCTGATCTTGTGCATACATTTGAGTAGTAGTATCGCCCTCTGCGATCTTATCAAGCTTTTTAAACTCGTCCAATAGGTGTTTGTAATCAGCCAAGACGATCTCTAAAACTTCGCTCGGAGTGTAGCTGTCCTTTGGTTCGTGTTTTATGTGAGTTAGTTTGTTTAGCTCCTCAGCTTTGATGACAGGCTTGCCACCAAGCATGATAGCTCTCTCGGCTGTGTCATCGAAAATTTCGCTCATATCTTCGTAAGCTTTTTCGGTATATTCATGCACGCTGAAAAACTGAATGCCCTTTACATTCCAGTGAAGATCGTGGAATTTGATATAAAGAGCATTTGCATCGGCCTGGATTATATTCAACTGTGAAATAACTTTTGACATTTTGTCTCCTTGTGGTTTATTTGTGATGAAATTATAGCATATTTTACTTAAAATAATTTTAACTAAATAATATTTTTTATTATCTAGTTAAAATTATGAAAAGACTCTATTACAATAAATTATTGACGCTTACTTCGCAAACCCTGCTCGCTCCGCAAGACGCCGAACGTATAGCACGATTTGCGCGGTCAGCTACCGCTTCCCTGTAAATCGGCGGCGATAGCGTCGCTTCACAAGGTTTTTGCTCGAATGCTGTTCGCATTCTCATGCTTTGAAAGCTGAAAATCAATGAAATATTTTAACAGAGCCTATGAAAAATATAAAAATTTTAGCTTTTTAATGAGTATCGATCTGTTATTTTTTAGTATAGTCAAATAGGCTAAAAGATGAAATTTTACTTAGCTGATCAGCTTAAATGTTCATGAGAATTCTTTTGTCTAAACAGAGCTAATTTAATTTTATGTAATCATAGGAATCATAATAAGATAGTAGTTTTTATAAGTGGTGTCCCCAGCGAGATTCGAACTCACGGCCTCAAAATTAGGAATTTTGCGCTCTATCCAGCTGAGCTATGAGGACAAATTAATTTAGAATTTTATGCAGGTTTGCCCAAAGACAAACCTGCATAAATTTAGCTTTTAGCCGTTTCTCTTTTTAATGATCTCTTCGCTTACATTCTTTGGAACTTCTTCATAATGATCAAATTCCATAGAGTAAGTCGCACGACCTTGAGTGCCTGAGCGAAGATCTGTCGAGTAGCCAAACATCTGAGCTAGAGGGCAGAAAGCCGTGATGATCTTGCTACCGTTGCGCTCATCCATCGAGCTAACTTGACCGCGGCGTTTATTAAGATCGCCGATGACATCGCCCATATACTCTTCAGGAGTTTCGACCTCGACCTTCATCATAGGCTCAAGGATGACCGGATTTGCCTTTCTGGCACCCTCTTTAAAGCCCATAGAAGCGGCAAGCTTGAACGCCATTTCAGAGCTATCCACCTCGTGGTAACTTCCGTCGTATAGAGTGACTTTTACATCTTCTACCGGATAGCCGGCCAACACACCATTTTGAAGCGCTTCGCGGCAACCTTTCTCAACGGCAGGTATGTATTCTTTTGGAACGACGCCACCTTTGATATCATTGACGAATTCAAATCCGCTAGCTGGCTCAAGCGGCTCGATACGTAAGAATACGTGCCCGTATTGACCGCGACCACCTGATTGCTTAGCATATTTATACTCTTGTTCGACTGGTTTGCGGATAGTCTCGCGGTAGGCAACTTGCGGCTGACCTACTTCTGCGTCGACTTTAAATTCACGAAGCATACGATCGACGATGATCTCCAAGTGAAGCTCTCCCATGCCCGAAATAATAGTCTGACCGCTCTCTTCATCGGTATTTACTCTAAAGCTTGGATCCTCTTGAGCTAGCTTTTGAAGTGCTATCGCCATTTTCTCTTGATCAGCTTTTGTCTTTGGCTCAACGGCGACTGAGATGACAGGCTCAGGGAAGTCCATTTTTTCAAGGATGACTTTATCTTTCTCGCTTGCGAGAGTATCGCCGGTCAAGGTATTTTTTAGGCCTACGACAGCGCCGATCTCACCGGCATGAAGGACTGAAATTTCCTCACGTTTGTTTGAGTGCATTTTAAGGAGTCGTCCGATCCTTTCTTTGCTATCTTGAACGGTATTGTAAGCGTAGCTACCGCTTTCAAGACTTCCGCGATAAACACGGATAAATGTCAGCTGTCCCACAAACGGGTCGGTCATGATCTTAAATGCAAGCGCAGCAAATTCGCCATCATCGGTAGACTCGACGGTAACTTCCGTGCCGTCCTCATAAACGCCTTTTATAGCCTCGATCTCGTCCGGAGCCGGTAGATAGTCCACAACGGCATTTAAAAGCGGTTGGATGCCTTTATTTTTAAAAGCTGTTCCGCAAAGCATAGGTATTATGCTCATTCTTAAGCAACCGGCTTTTATGCCTTTTTTGATCTCTTCTTCGCTTAGCTCTTCGCCGCTGAAAAATTTCTCCATCAAGCTATCGTCTGTTTCAGATACGGCCTCTATGAGCTTCGCACGATACTCTTGCGCCTTTTCCAAAAGCTCGGCCGGGATTTCTTTTTCTACATAGTCAGTCGGTTTTTTATCATCTTCCCAAACATAAGCTTTCATCCTCACAAGGTCGATAACACCCTTAAAATCATCCTCTGCACCGATCGGAATTTGAATAGGCACAGGATTTGCTTTTAAACGGTTTCTGATTTGGCTTTCGACATTATAAAAATTTGCACCGATCCTGTCCATTTTATTTACAAAAACGATCCTTGGAACGTGATATTTGTTCGCTTGCCTCCAAACGGTCTCACTTTGAGGTTGGACGCCGCCGACCGAGCAAAATACCGCGACTGCGCCGTCAAGAACACGCATAGAACGCTCAACTTCGATAGTGAAGTCGACGTGGCCCGGAGTATCGATCAGGTTTATTTGATGCTGTTTCCAAAAACAAGTCGTCGCAGCCGAAGTTATCGTGATGCCACGCTCTTTTTCTTGTTCCATCCAGTCCATCGTGGCTGCACCGTCATGCACCTCGCCGATCTTATGGCTCATACCGGTAAAAAATAAAATTCTCTCGCTCGTGGTAGTTTTTCCTGCATCGATATGAGCTGCGATACCGATGTTTCTGACCATATGTAATGGTGTTTTTCTATCTGCCATATTGTGCCTTTCTTACCAGCGGTAATGAGCAAACGCTTTATTAGCCTCTGCCATTTTGTAGGTATCCTCTTTTTTCTTGAAAGATGCGCCTTTTGAATTTGCGGCATCAAGAAGCTCGTTTGCCAGCTTGTCTATCATGGTTCTTTCACTTCTTTTTCTAGCGTAAGTGATCAGCCAGCGGATCGCAAGCGCTTGTTGGCGGACAGGACGAACCTCCACAGGGACTTGATACGTCGCACCGCCTACACGGCGTGATTTTACCTCTAGGATAGGTTTTACGTTTTCGATAGCATCGTTAAAAACATCTATGCCTTTAACATCGCCGCCTTTTTTCTCGATAGCTTTAAGCGCTCCATACATGATCTCCGTAGCGACGCTTTTTTTGCCGTCATACATCAAAGAGTTAATAAATTTAGTGATTACTTTGTTTCCGTAAATCGGATCAGGTAAGACTTCCCTTACAGGGGCTTTTCTTCTTCTCATTTTGATTTTTCCTTCAAATTTTATAAATTTTACTCAAACGTTTGCAAATCTACGCAACGTCTGCGAACCTAAATTTTACTTTTTAGCAGCTGCAGCAGCGCCTGCTTTAGGGCGTTTTGCGCCGTATTTTGAACGCGCGACAGTTCTTTTTGCGACACCTGCAGTATCTAACGCACCGCGAACTATGTGGTATTTAACACCCGGCAAGTCCTTGACACGACCGCCACGTACTAGCACGATGCTATGTTCTTGCAGGTTGTGACCCTCACCGCCGATGTAGCTGATGACTTCAAAACCGCTCGTTAGCCTGACTTTGGCAACTTTCCTCAAAGCTGAGTTTGGTTTTTTAGGAGTCGTAGTATAGACCCTAGTGCAAACTCCTCTTCTTTGAGGGCACTCTTTTAGCGCTGGAGATTTGGACTTCACGGTCACTTTCTTGCGCTCTTTTCTGACCAATTGATTTATGGTTGGCACAGTAATTCCTTTCGACTAAATTTATTAAAAAGACCTAATAATATTTAAAAACGGCTTAAATAATGATTAATCAAATTTTAAAATAGTAAAACACAAAGGCCGTTTCGCTTTACCAAGCGCTTTGCAAATTTTACTCGTATTTATTAAAACTACCTACTCATACGTTCCTTTTTTGATAAAGCCGTTCTCATCTTTTAAAATTTCGCCTTTCGCGATGACATATTTAAGCCCTAAATTTTCGTCAAAAAGTAGCAAATCAGCATCATATCCGCTTGAAATTTTGCCCTTTTTATCGGCGATAGCGATAGAATTTGCAACATTTGTAGTAAAAAACGCCAAAGCCTCCTCCAAGCTAAAACCGTCATTTACTAAGCTTAAAAATTCTTCAAACAAAGCTCTCACGCTGGCAACGCCAATCTCAAGTAGCTTCCCATCAGCGTCATAGCTGGAAAAGCTACCGTATCCATCGGAGCTGACGGTTATTCTATCGGTGCTTAAGCCCTGGGATTTTATACGCTTGATCGCTTCCAGCGGGCTTAGATGATTTTTGCAGGTAAGATCGATATATCCGCCGTCCTTTAGAAATTTAACGGCCTCATTAAATAAATTTTCATTTCTATTTACATGCGTAGGCTGAAAAAACGTAATAGGGATGTCAAATTCTTCTAACGCCTCATAAACTAGCCCGAGCCCCTTTTTACCGTCACCCATATGAAGCGTAGTGTGGCCTGATTTGGAGCTGATCATCCCAGCGACCCTACCGGCCGAGACGATGCGGGCCAGCTCGTTTTTGCTGACGGACGAGGAGCGGTGATCGCTGATGGCTAGCTTTATGCCTATGATCTTATCTACAAATACGATGTCTTTTTGTATATCGCCCGTGATAGTCGGGGTTTGCACGTTATATGCGCCGGTGTGAGCGTAGCAGGTGATGCCTTCGTCATTTAGTGCATTCGCCTTTGCGACTAAATTTTCTACGCTTCTAGTCGCACTATCGGTGCCCAAAAGCCCCACCGCAGTCGTGATGCCAGCCTCTATAAATTTTGAGAGCATTATCTCGGGCACCCTGGTTTTAAAGCCGCCTTCACCGCCACCGCCCGTGATATGAACGTGCTTGTCGATGAGCCCCGGCGTAGCTATAAATTTTGAAGCCTCGATCACTTTTAAATTTGGCAAATTCGGGTTTAAATTTTCATCTATGCAGACGATCTTGCCGTTACAGATGAAAATATCTTTACGTCCTATAAATTTAGGAGAGAAAATTTGAGCGTTTTTTATGAGCAACATCACTCCTCCTTTTTATCTTTTAGCGGCGCTATGCCGATGCCCGTGATAGCTAGGATCACGGCAAAAACTATACCCATATAGTTCATGACCGCCCAAGGCAGATATTCCACCGTTGCGACACCAAGCGTAGCCGTCATATAAGCTCCGGCCGCCGACCATGGTATGAGCGGAACGACGACGGTACCGGAGTCCTCGAGAGTTCTGGATAAATTCTTAGCCGCCAGTCCCTTTTCTTTATAAAAGTCCTTAAACATCTCGCCAGGCACCAAGATCGACAGATACGAGCTACCGGTCACAAATGCGACCGTCAAACAAGACGATATGGTCGAGATGATGACGCCAGCTTGCGATCTGACCTTTGACATTATCGTGTGAAGCACGACGCTTAGCATACCGGTAACGGACAAAATCCCGGCAAAGCCCATAGCACAGATGACGAGGATGGTCGTGGCATTTACCGAGCTCACACCGCCTCTGTTTAAAAGCTTCATCATATCTTTTGAAAATTCACCATCAAGCCCGCTCATGTTTAGATTAAAGCCGCTCATCACGGATATCAGACCGTTTTTGAGGCTAAAGCCCTGTAAAAATACGCCAAACAATACAGCCATAAAAGACGATATGAGCATCACTGGTATGGTCGGCCATTTTAAAAAAGAGCCCGCTAGGACTAAAATCGCCGGCAGCAAAAGGATAACGTGAAAGTCAAAAACTCTATCAAGCTCGGTCTGAAGCGACAGTATCGATGCCGAGACATCACTACCGCTCGCTGCGCCCGAGCCTATAAAAAGATAAACAACGATCGCTACGATAGTAGCCGGCACGGTCGTGTAAAGCATATGCCTGATATGCTCATAAAGCTCCGAGCCTGCGGCTATCGGGGCTAAATTTGTAGTGTCTGAAAGTGGAGAGAGTTTGTCACCAAAATAAGCTCCTGCTACGACAGCTCCTGCAGTCGCGGCCAGATCCACATTAAGGCCTTGAGCGATACCCATTACGGCCACGCCCACCGTGCCGGCCGACCCCCAGGACGTACCGGTGACGGTCGAGAGGATGGCGCATATCAAAAAGGCGGTAACGACGAGGTATTTTGGGCTGATGATCCCGACGCCGTAGTAGATGATCATCGGTATAGTACCGGAAAACATCCACGAGCCGATAAGTAGACCCACGACCCAAAGTATCATGAGTGCCGGAAGCGAGCTTGAAATTTTATCGATTATACCCGCTTCAAGCTCTTTGTAGGAGTAGCCAAGCCGCCAAGCGATGAGCCCGGCAACGAGCGCCGAGGTCAAAATGATAGGTTCGACTTTGAGCTTGTAGTAGCCCACTCCCAAAGCAAGTCCGAAAATCATGACCAAAACCGGCGTAACGCTTTGCAAGAACGTCGGTTTCAACTTTTCGCCAGACATGACAGCCTCCTTAAATTTAGATTTATTAAAAATCTATATTCTAAAGGCTTAAAATATTATAAAAATTTAATATTAAAAATAAAATTTTTATGTTTGATTAGAAAAATGTAACAAAAGCTAAATTTCAGTCCGCCTTGATGGCATATTTGCCGCTTCCACAAAAGATCGTGCAAAGAGCCATAGCCATATAAAGATATAAAATTTCAGCCTCAAAGCCTCCGTGTCCGGTAAGGGCTAAAAAATTTGGATGCGCAAGATAAACTATAAACAGTGCATTTGCAGCGATTATAGCTGCGGCGACTCTCGAATAAAACCCGATAATCAGCATAAGCGGAGCTAAAACCTCGGTGATATAAACGCCATAAGCGAAAAATTCCGGCATCCCGGCTGAAGCTACCATCGATTTTATAAAGCTGATACCACCTGTAAGCTTTGCAAAGCCGTGCATGAATAGGCAAATTCCAAGGCCAAGCCTCACGAAAAGCAGTCCTAAATCTTGATTTTTCATCGATATTCCTTTTGGATATTAAATTTAATAGGATTGTATAAGAAGAAAGTAAATAATAAAGAGCCTCAAAACGAGGCTCTTGCGTCAAATTTGTTTGATTTTTATCTTTTTATCTTTATAAAGACCGGTGCCCACTGGTATCATGCGACCCAAGATGACGTTTTCTTTTAGATCTTCAAGATAGTCAAATTTCGCTGCGATCGATGCCTCCGTGAGGACCTTTGTCGTCTCTTGGAAAGATGCGGCCGAGATGACACTATCGCTTCCGATAGCCGCACGCGTGACGCCAAGGAGGATCGGCTCGGCTATCGCCGGCTCTCCGCCCATTTTCATTATGCGCTCGTTTTCCTCTTTAAATTTATTTCTTGAGACCATATCGCCGACGATGAAATTTGTATTTCCGCTATCCACGATCTTGACTTGTCGAAGCATTTGAGAGACGATGATCTCGATGTGCTTATCTGCGATCGCGACACCTTGTCGGCGATAAACTTGCTGAATTTCGCTTATCAGATAGTAATGTAGCGCCTTTTCGCCCAAGATCCTCAAGATATCGTGGCTTGATATCAAGCCATCGGTAAGCTTTTCGCCCGCATGGACGAATTCGCCGTTTCTGACTTGAATTTGACGCGTCTTATCGATCAAGTATTCGGCAGTAGCGCCGTCTTCGGCCTCGATGATGATGCGCTCTTTAGAGCGAAGCGGTTTGTCAAATCTAACTACGCCGTCGATCTCGGCAACGATAGCCGTATTTTTCGGACGTCTAGCCTCAAATAGCTCACTAACACGCGGAAGACCGCCGGTGATATCTTTTGATTTTGCGACCGCCTTTGGCGTCCTGGCCAGCACATCGGCCTGAGCGACCTCGGCACCGTCAGCTACGAATATCGCAGTCTTTGGATCGAGTTGATATTTTATCATACCGCCATTTTTAGTCGCAACGACTATGGTTGGCTTGACTCCGCTTGGCAAGTACTCGTTGATGACAAGACGACTTTGTCCTGTCGCCTCGTCAAACTGCTCGGCGGCGGAATATCCAGGCTCGATATCCTCGTAAGAGACCACGCCCGCCTCCTCGGCGATAGTCGGAGTAGAATAAGGGTCCCACTCTGCAATAACGAGTTTATCGCTATTTTCAGGAAGCGCGATGACGCTTTTTGCCTCCACGTTTTCATTATCGGAAAGCTGGATGATAGAATTTCTTGGTATATAGTGGCGGACCGCCTCACGACCGTCTTTGTCGGAAACTACGACAAATAGGCCTTTTTCTGTGACCTTGTGTCCCTTTTTGATATCTTTTAAACGATCCAAATAATCACCGTTTAAGATAAAGAATTTTATCACTCCGCTCGCATCAGCCAAAATTTTCTGCGTCACAGGCTCGCCGTCGGCGATCTTAAGCTCGCTGGCAAACGGGATACGATTAGGCACGTTCCAGCCCTCTTTGATGATCTCTACGATACTCTCGTTCGCAGCTACTTTATCGCCGCTTGAGTATGGTATATACATCTTTCCTTCGATCTTGCCGCTTACGCCCGCAAGCTCGTTTGGCTTAGCCAGATCGTTTCTTCTTATCGTATATTTGTCCTCTTCTTTTTTGCCTTTGATCGTGATATTTACGTCTTCGTGGGCAAATTCTATCTCTATTTTACCGTCGATCGTAGATTTTATCTTTGGCTCGACCAGCAATACGGCAGCGCTTCGCCTGTTTGCAACGATCCTTTTGCCGTTATTTTCGTAAGTGTTAAGGTTATAATACCTTATGAAGCCCTCTTTTTGGGCTATGACTTGACGGTCTTGCTGCTCGGTAGAGGCCGTTCCTCCGATGTGGAAAGTCCTAAGCGTTAGCTGAGTTCCAGGCTCGCCGATAGATTGAGCCGAAATGATGCCCACAGCCTCGCCGGGTTTTACGAGCTTACCTTCGCCCAAATTTATACCGTAGCATTTAGCGCAGACGCCTTTTGGCGCTTTGCATGTGATAGGCGTTCTTATGCTTACTGATTTTATGCCCGCTTCGCTGATGGTCTTTGCCTTTTCCTCGTCAAGCAGTGTGCCTTCGGAGAATAAAATTTCATTTGTTATCGGATCGATGACATCATCTGCCAAAACACGTCCTAAAACGCGCTCTTCCAGGCTCTCGATTAGCTCGCCGTTTTCGGTGATGTCGGTTATCTCGACGCCCTCGTGAGTACCGCAGTCATGCATAGTGACCTTCACATTTTGCGCCACGTCGATGAGCTTTCTTGTTAAATAACCGGCATTTGCCGTTTTAAGAGCGGTATCAGCTAGACCTTTTCTAGCGCCATGGGTCGAGATGAAGTACTCCATCATATTTAGACCCTCGCGGAAATTTGAAGTGATAGGCGTTTCGATGATAGAGCCGTCAGGTTTTGCCATCAGTCCGCGCATACCGGCAAGCTGGCGGATCTGTGCCGCAGAGCCTCTCGCTCCCGAGTCCGCCATCATGTAAATAGAGTTGAAACCTCCCTTATCGTTTTGGATAAGCTTCATCATCTCGCCTGCGACGGTGTTGTTCGTATCGGTCCAAATATCGACGATCTTATTATATCTCTCAGAGTCGGTCAGTAAACCGGCTCCGTATTGGCGCTGAATTTCGCGGACCTTTTTCTTTGCCTCGTCGATGTGCTTTTGCTTGCTCTCCGGCACGATGATGTCTGCGATAGATATTGAAATTCCAGCCTTTGTAGCGTATCTAAAGCCTAAATTCTTAAGCTTATCAAGAAAATCAGCCGTGACCTCCAGTCCGCCGTTGCGATAGACATAATCGACTAAATTCGCGATATCTTTTTTCTTCATTATCTTGTTCCACATGTTATCCGGAACAAAATCAGGCAATATCGCGCGAAGTATCAAGCGACCTGCCGTGGTGAACATAGTCTTGCCATCGACCATCGTCTTGATCTTTGCGTGCAGACCAAGGGTATTGGCCTCCTCGGCTATCATGACCTCATCGACGCTAGAGAAAATTTTATTTGCGCCCTTCTCGTCGTTTCGCTCAAGACTTAGATAATAAATTCCAAGGACCATATCTTGGCTAGGAACGGTTATCGCTTTGCCGCTTGCAGGAAGCAAGATATTCATCGAGCTTAGCATCAAAATTTTGCACTCTGCGATCGCCTCTTGGCTTAACGGGACATGCACCGCCATTTGATCGCCGTCAAAGTCGGCATTGAAAGCGGCACAAACTAGCGGGTGAAGCTGGATAGCCTTGCCCTCGACAAGCACCGGGTGAAACGCCTGGATAGAGAGCTTGTGAAGTGTCGGAGCGCGGTTTAGCATGACAGGATGATCTTTAACGACCTCCTCCAGGCACTCCCAGACCTCATTGGTCTTATCTTCTATCATTTTTTTAGCTTGTTTTACTGTCGTTGCATAGCCTTTTTCCTCAAGGCGAGCCAGCAAATGCGGCTTAAACAGCTCTAGCGCCATTTTCTTAGGCAGACCGCATTGATCCATTCTTAGCTTTGGTCCGACGACTATGACAGAACGTCCAGAGAAGTCCACGCGCTTTCCTAGCAAATTCTGACGGAAGCGACCTTGTTTTCCTTTGATGATCTCGCTTAGGGATTTAAGAGGGCGTTTGTTTGCGCCCTTTACGGCATTTGCACGACGACCGTTGTCAAATAGCGCATCGACCGCCTCTTGAAGCATCCTTTTTTCGTTTCTTATGATGATCTCCGGCGCATCAAGCTCCAGTAGGCGCTTTAGACGGCTGTTTCTGTTTATGACACGGCGATAAAGATCGTTCACGTCTGAAACTGCGAATTTACCGCCGTCAAGGCTGACTAACGGCCTAAGATCAGGTGGTAAAACAGGCAAATTCGTGATCATCATCCACTCCGGACGGTTGCCTGAATTTAAAAAGCTCTCGATAACTTTCAAGCGTTTTACTATCACTTTTTTCTTTGCATCGGAATTTGTAGACTCGACTTCAAGCTTTAGCTGCTCTAAAATTTCAGTCAGATCAAGCTCTGCTAGCATATCATGGATGACTTCGCCACCCATTCTAGCCGCAAAACCGCTGTCCTCATAACGAGCGGCCAAGGATTGATACTGCTCCTCGTTTAAAACATCGTATTTTTCGACTTTCTTAGAATTTTCATTATCATAAAAGGCTTCGCCAGGGTTTTCGACGATATACGCCTCGTAGTAAAGCACGCGCTCAAGATCTTTCATCTTTATGCCAAGTAGTGTTCCGATGCGGCTTGGGAGTGAATTTACATACCAGATGTGCGCGACCGGAGTCACTAGCTCGATGTGCCCCATGCGTGAGCGGCGGACTTTCGAGCTTGTCACCTCGACGCCGCATTTTTCGCATTTGATACCTTTGTAGCGCATCTTTTTATATTTTCCGCAAAGGCACTCGTAGTCGCGGATAGGTCCGAAAATTTTAGCGCAAAACAGGCCGTCACGCTCAGGCTTTAACGTGCGATAGTTGATAGTCTCAGGCTTTTTGACCTCGCCATAGCTCCATGATTTTATCTTTTCAGGACTTGCCAAACGAAGCTGAAAAGCCTCAAAATCGCGCGGTCTATGCTCCTCTTTTATCTCAACTGGTTTTAAATTATTCATTTTCATTTGTCTCGTCCTCATCATATACTTCTACATCAAGAGCTAGCGACTTTAGCTCGTTGGTCAGAACAAAGAAAGTCTCAGGGATGCCAGTCTCCGGCACGTTTTCTCCACGTGTCAACGCCTTATAGGCGGACAAGCGGCCGTCTACATCGTCTGATTTGACAGTCAGCATCTCTCTAAGCGTATGCGCTGCGCCATAAGCCTCAAGCGCCCAAACCTCCATCTCTCCAAATCTTTGACCGCCAAATAGTGCCTTGCCGCCGACTGGTTGCTGAGTAACTAGGCTGTATGGTCCCGTACTTCTTGCGTGGACTTTCTCATCGACTAAGTGGTGGAGTTTTAGCATATACATGCAGCCCACATTGACGCGTTCGCGAATTTTCGAGCCCGTTCGTCCGTCGTAAAGCTCGGTCTTGCCGTCACTATCGATCTTTGCCATCTCAAATAATTTGACGAATTCATCGGCTTTGACGCCCTCAAAAATAGGAGTGGCAAATCTAACGCCGTTGCTCCAATCCTTTGCGTATTCAAGCAGCTTCTCATCGCTCATCTTGCCAAGTGCATTTTTAGCGTTCATAAGCTTTGAAACGCTTGCGATCTCTATCATCTTGGCCCTTAGCTCTTTTAGCCACTCGCCTTTTTTGGTTTCAAAAATTTCATTTATCTGCTCGCCCAAGCGATATCCCACAAGGCCTAGGTGAGACTCCAAAATTTGACCGATATTCATACGACTAGGAACGCCAAGAGGGTTTAGCACGATATCAACGATCTGACCGCTTGGAAGATATGGCATATCGACTTCTGGCACGATATTTGAGACGATACCTTTGTTGCCGTGGCGACCGGCCATCTTATCGCCTACTTTTAGCTTGCGCTTAGTGGCGATATAGACCTTGACCAGTTTGACCACGCCACTTGGCAAGATATCGTCTTTTTCTAAAATTTCAATCTTGGAGTCATGCTCCTCTTTTAGCTTTTTCTTCTCGTTTTGGAAATAATTTTTAAGCTCGTCATATTTTTTCTGAACCTCTTTTGAAAAGCCCTTTACGATGGAATTTAGCGTGAAGCGGTTGATGTTTTCAAGATCGGCTTTGTTGATTTTCGAGCCCTTCTTATATGTCTTTTTGTTGATAGACTGCTCGCTGGTAAGCTGGCTCTTAGATAGTAGCGAAGTGACCTTTAGCATCTCCTCTCTATCTAGCATCAATAGCCTGTCGTGGTGTTCTTTTTCCAAAAGAGCCTTCTCTTCCTCGTAGGCTTTATGCGTTCTGCTGTCTTTTTCGTGGCCCTTTTTGGTAAAAATTTTGACATCTACGACGACACCTTCCATAGAGGCCGAAGCGTAAAGCGATTTATTTACCACATGACCGGCTTTCTCACCAAATATCGCGCGTAGCAAGCGCTCCTCTGGGGTCGGCTTCACTTCGCCTTTTGGAGAGACTTTACCGACTAATATCATACCGGGCTTTATCTGCGTGCCTATCTTTACGATACCGCTTTCATCAAGATGAAGCAGATCTTCTTCTTTGATATTAGGGATGTCTTTAGTGATCTCCTCTACACCGTCTTTTAGTTCGCGAGCCTCGATCTCTTTTTCATAAATATGAACGCTAGTGAATGCATCCTCGCGGATCATCTTTTCACTGATGACGATCGCGTCCTCGTAGTTATAGCCGTTCCATGGCATAAACGCGATAAGGGCGTTCTTACCGATAGCAAGCTCGCCCTTTTCCATGCTAGGACCGTCAGCTATTATCTGATCCTCTTTTATCTCGTCACCCTTTTTGACGATAGGGTGTTGAGAAAATGTAGTATTTTGATTGGTCCTTAAATTTTTCTCAAGAGAGTAGTGATCGATATAAGGACCGGCTTCGTCCTCACCCAAGATAAAGATATTTTTGTTATCCACTTTTTCGACTATACCGCCGCGGCGTGCTTTTATACTCTCCCACGCATCACGAGCTATGACGCTTTCCATACCCGTTCCCACGATAGGGGCGGTAGAGCGAAGAAGCGGCACTGCTTGGCGCTGCATGTTTGAGCCCATCAATGCACGGTTCGCATCATCATGCTCCAAAAATGGGATAAGCGAAGCTGCGACACCGGCTATCATACCAGAGCACAAATCTATCAAAGTGACATCCTCTCGGCGCGCAAGCATCATCTCGCCCTCGCGTCTGACCTCGATGAGATCCTCTACGATGTAGCCGTTTTCATCAAGCTTGGTAGAGGCTGGAGCGATAACGTTGCCCTCCTCTTGAGTAGCCGTCAGATAAACGATCTCGTCGATCACTTTGCCATCGACGACTTTTTTATAAGGAGCTTCGACGAAACCAAGGTCATTTACCTTCGCGTATGTAGAAAGTGTGTTTATAAGGCCGATGTTTTGACCTTCCGGTGTCTCGACAGGGCAAATTCTACCGTAGTGAGTCGGGTGAACGTCACGCACCTCAAAGCCCGCACGCTCTTTTACCAAGCCGCCCTCTCCAAGAGCTGACAAACGACGTTTATGTGTGACCTCGCTAAGAGGGTTGGTCTGATCCATAAACTGACTGAGCTGGCCGCTGGTGAAAAATTCCATTATCGTTGCGGTGATCATTTTTGGATTTATGAGGTCATAAGGCATGATCTCCTCTGTGTTGTTGCTTAGGCTTGTAAATTTATCACGGATCGCTTTTTGCATTTTGACGAAGCCAAGATGAAGCTCGTTCGCTAAAAGCTCGCCTATAGAGCGGATACGCCTGTTGCCCAAGTGATCCCTGTCGTCTATATGACCCTGTCCGTTTTTGACCTTTATGAGATATTTCGCAGTCTTTATGATGTCTTCGCTAGTTAAAACGGTGACATACTCAGGCACGTCAAGGGCTAGCTTGTGATTCATCTTCATACGACCGACTTTCGTAAGGTCGTATCTTTCAGGATTAAAGAATATGTCGTTTACAAAGGTCTTAGCAGCCTCTTTGACGACAGGTTCGCCCGGCCTCATTACCTTGTAAATTCTGATCGCAGAAAGATCGTTCTCATCGTCTACACCCTCTGTTTGCCTTAAAATTTTAAGCATCTCGTTATCGGCTATGAATGAATTTATGATCGCGTCATCAACGCCTGAAGCGGAGTTGTTTATTATCTCGATACTATCTTGCTCGCTTAGAATTTTGACGAGTTTATTTTCATCAAGCTGAGAAAGGGTATCGTATAATACCTCACCGCTTTCTTTGTTGATGACCGGGCTAGCCAAATAACGGCTTACCAAAACCTCGGTAGGGTATTCGACCCATTTAACGCCGTCTTCTATGAGCTTGTCTGCCTTTTTCTTCGTAAGGCGCTTTCCTGCTTGATGAAGGACGTTGCCTTCTTCGTCTTTTATATCGTAGTCTATCCTGCCAAGATAATCATCCGGGCTAAAAGGGGTTAAAAATTTATTGTTTTTTATACTTAGTGTTTGGATAGGATAAAATAGCTTTATAATATCTTGTTTTTTATATCCGAGCGCCCTAAAGAGTATAGTTACTGGCACTTTCCTGCGCTTATTTATCCTGACATATAATACATCTTTCGTGTCGTATTCAAAATATAACCAGCTTCCTCTATCGGGTATGATCTGAGCGGTGTAGATGAGCTTGTTTGCGACTGTTGCGCTCTCCTCTTGTTTGAAAATAACGCCCGGACTTCTGTGAAGCTGATTTACCACCACACGCTCTACACCGTTTATGATAAATGAAATTCTATCGGTCATTAGAGGAATTTCACGTATAAAAATCTCTTGCTCTTTTATATCTTTTACGCCGACTTTTTCGCCGGTCTTTTCATCTTTTTCATGCACGATGAGGCGAATTTTCATCTTTAAATTCACAGAATACGTAAGGCCTCTTTCGATACATTCTCTTATCGTATATTTTGGTTTTCCGATCTCTGAGCTCACATATTCCAAACTTAGGCGATTTTGCGGATCGTGTATAGGAAAAATCGATTTAAAAACTTTTTCAATCCCGCTTTCAGACTGGGTATTGTCTAAATTTAAGAAATTATCGAAGCTCTTTTTTTGTAATTGTAGTAGGTTAGGAACATCTATCTCTTTGACGACATTAGAGAAATCAACTCTAAGACGATTTCCTGAGTATAAGCTATTTAACATTGCATCTACCTCGTGGTAATTTTGAAAGAAAAGTATAGCCTCTTTTGCAAGGCATCTAAATTTAAAAAAGAGAGAGCACTAGCCCTCTCTGAAATTTTTGATAATTTCAAAAAAATGAAATTACTTAAGTTCGACTTTAGCGCCTGCTTCTTCAAGCTCTTTTTTAGCTGCCTCGGCCTCATCTTTGCTAATGCCCTCTTTAAGAACGGATGGAGTTCCTTCAACTGCGTCTTTAGCCTCTTTAAGTCCAAGACCAGTAAGAGCCCTAACGACTTTGATTACATTGATCTTCTTATCGCCAGAATCAACCAATACTACGTTAAATTCTGTTTTCTCTTCAGCCGCTTCAGCAGCACCGCCAGCTACTGCACCGCCAGCCACCATAACAGGAGCGGCGCTTACGCCGAATTTCTCTTCAAACTCTTTTACGAGCTCGCTAAGCTCGAGTACTGAAAGATTAGAAATAAATTCTAATACGTCTTCTTTAGTGATTGCCATTTTATTATCCTTCTAAATTTTTATGCTGATTGTTCTTTTTTCTCTTTAAGCGCATTTAGTCCAATAGTGAAATTTTGGATAGGCGCATTCCAAACTTGAAGTAGCATAGCGATAAGCTCGTCGCGACTTGGCATCTTCGATAGAGCCTTGACTTTATCAACGCTTGCAACTTCTCCGTCAATATATGCTGTTTTGATTTTGAAAAGCTCGGAATTGGCTTCTTCAAATTTAACAACAACCTTTGTCACAGCTAGCTGATCTTCGCTCCAAAGATAGATATTCGTATCTTTTAGGCTCATTCCGTCTTTAGCGGAATTTTTAAGAGCTATGTTAGCAAGCGTGTTCTTGATGACTTGAACCTTAACGTTTTGTTCTCTAGCAGCATTTCTCAACGCTTCAAGTTTTTTAACGTTAAGCCCGTGATAATCGCAAACAACGATCGCTTGAGCATCTTTAAATTCGCTCTCAAGTTTAGCTATAACTTCAGATTTTTCATTACGTGTCACTTTTTCTCCTTTCCGACCGGTGATTTCAAGCAGAGCGGGTCGAATCGATTAAGCCCGAAGGCCTCGGCTATCTCCAATCTAAGATATAAATTTAATTCGATAAATTATTTTAGATCCATCACTTCTTGAGTATCAAGAGCGATAGACGGGCTCATCGTCAACGACAATGAAGCGTTTTTGACATATCTGCCTTTTGAAGCAGACGGTTTATGCTTATTTATGGCTTTTATAAAAGTTGAGATATTCTCATTAAGCTGTTCTTTACTAAAGCTGACTTTTCCGAGCCCTGCATGGATATTTCCTTGTTTATCGACACGGAAATTTACTTGACCGCTCTTTGCATTATTTACAGCTTGAGCTACGTCCATAGTAACTGTTCCTGTTTTTGGATTTGGCATTAAGCCTTTTGGTCCAAGGATACGACCAACTTTACCTACTAGACCCATTAAATTTGGAGTAGCGATAAGAACATCGAAATTCATGATACCTTTTTGGATATCCTCAACAAGCTCATCAGAGCCCACGATATCTGCACCTGCAGCTTTTGCCTCGTCGGCTTTGGCATCTTTTGCTATGACGGCGACACGAACGGTTTTACCTGTTCCGGCCGGTAATACTACAGAACCACGAACCATCTGATCGGCATGTCTTGGATCAACATTGAGCTTAAGCGCTATTTCCACGGTTTCATCAAATTTAGCAGATGCTAAAGTTTTGATCGTAGTGATCGCTTCATCAAGATTATAAATTTTATTTTCTTCTACTTTTTTAAGTAGTTCTTGAAATCTTTTAGTAGTTTTTCCCATTAAATTCTCCGCATTTTAAAGTGCTTCCGTCTTTTGATACTCAGCCTGACGGTAAAGGCGTTTAGTCTACTATCTCGACACCCATAGAACGAGCTGAACCGGCAATGATTTTAGCCGCTTGCTCTTTATCGTTCGTATTCAAATCTACAAGTTTTTTCTCAACGATCTCTAAAACTTGAGCTTTAGTTAATTTACCAACCTTGTTTTTCAAAGGATTGTCCGTCCCTTTTGCTATGCCGGCAGCCTTCTTTATAAGGTCTGTTGCAGGCGGTTGCTTCGTGATGAATGTAAAGCTTTTATCTGCATAAACGGTTATAACGACAGGTATATTAAATCCTACCATATCCTTTGTTTTCTCATTAAAAGCTTTGCAAAATTCCATGATATTTACGCCCTTTTGACCAAGAGCTGGACCAACTGGCGGGCTTGGATTTGCCTTCGTAGCGGCAATCTGTAATTTTATTTCGCCTATAACTTTTTTAGCCATAAACTTACTCCTTAAATTATCTTTTCAACTTGTGAATATAAAATATCAACCGGCGTACTTCTGCCAAATATAGAAACATTCAAGCGAAGCTTGCCATGAACCATGTCATACTCCTCCACGATACCGGTAAAGTTCGCAAAAGGACCTTCTGTGATACGAACGCTTTCGCCCTCATCAAAGAAAATTTTAGGTTTAGGCGCAGCACGTTTTTGTACTTTTTCTAAAATAGTATTTATGTCTTTATCGCTTAACGGAGTAGGCTTTTTGGACTCGCCTATAAATCTTCCGACTTTTGGCAAGGATTGAATTTTATGCCAAAGAGCGGTATCTAAATCAAGATGTGCAAAAGCATATCCGGGATAAAGCGTTCTTTCGTTTATTTTTTGTTTTCCATTTTTGATCTCGATAACGTCTTCGGTAGGAACGATGACTTCTTTTAGTTGCTCTTCGATACCATGATCCTTGACTAAATTTTCGATACCTCTTTTTACGGCCATCTCGCTACCAGCATATGTTTGAATAGCATACCATTTATGTGCCATGTCATATTTCCTTAGATAATTTTTGAAAGACTAAATGACATGATGGCATCGACCAAAGCCAAAAAGAGCGACACTACCGTAACTACAATAAAAACGGTAATAAAAGCGTTTCTAACTTGCTCTTTTGTAGGAAATATGACCTTCAATATTTCAAGTTTTGATAGCTTTATATAGTTTATTAATTTTTCCATCTTTAACCTTATTATGGCAGGGCAAGAGGGATTCGAACCCCCAACCATTGGATTTGGAATCCAGCGCTCTACCGTTGGAGCTATTGCCCTAATGGTATCAGCCCATTAACTTTTTAGCTTTACTTCTTTATGGAGAGTATGTTTTTTAAGCCTTGGACAATATTTTTTAAGCTCCAACTTTTCTGTCATAGTTTTACTATTTTTTGTAGTAGTGTAGTTTATATCACCACTTTCGGAGCATTTTAAACCAACTTTGATTCTCATTAAATTTCCTTAAGGCAAAAGAGCAAAATCGCTCTTTTGCTAAATTTTAAATTATGCAAGTATCTTAGAAACGACACCTGAACCAACAGTTCTACCACCCTCACGGATCGCAAAACGTGTACCCTCTTCAAGGGCAACAGGAGCGATGAGTTCAACGGAAATTCTGACATTATCTCCAGGCATAACCATCTCAGTTCCTTCTGGAAGTGTGATAGAACCTGTAACGTCTGTTGTTCTTACATAAAATTGTGGTCTATAGTTGTTAAAGAATGGAGTGTGGCGTCCGCCTTCCTCTTTTGTTAGGATATAAACCTCACCCTCAAATTTTGTATGAGGAGTGATTGATTTTGGCTTACAAAGAACCATGCCGCGCTCGACGTCTTCTTTTTTAGTACCTCTTAAAAGAACACCTACGTTATCACCGGCCTCGCCTTGTTCCATCTCTTTCCTAAACATCTCAACGCCAGTAACTGTCGTAGTTTGAGTAGGTTTGATACCAACGATCTCGATAGTATCGCCAACTTTTACGACACCTTTTTCGATCCTACCAGTAACGACCGTTCCACGACCTGAGATAGAGAAAACGTCTTCGATAGGCATCAGGAAGTCTTTATCGGTAGCACGAACTGGAGTTGGGATATACTCATCGACTTTATCCATAAGCTCAAGAACTTTTGCTGACCACTCGCCATCAACGCCTGCTTTAGCCTCTTCGAGGGCTTTAAGAGCAGAACCTGATATGATAGGAGTATCATCGCCAGGGAAGTTGTACTCGTTAAGAAGCTCGCGAATTTCCATCTCGACTAGCTCAAGAAGCTCAGCGTCATCGACCATATCGGCTTTGTTCATAAATACAACGATATATGGAACGCCTACTTGGCGAGATAGCAAGATATGCTCTCTAGTTTGAGGCATAGGGCCGTCAGCAGCAGAAACGACTAGGATCGCACCGTCCATTTGAGCAGCACCGGTGATCATGTTTTTAACATAGTCGGCGTGGCCCGGGCAGTCAACGTGAGCATAGTGGCGTTTTTCTGTTTCATACTCGATGTGTGAAGTAGCGATGGTAATACCGCGCTCTTTTTCCTCTGGAGCGTTATCGATATTATCATAGTCTTTCATCTCTGCAAGACCTTTTCTTGAAAGAACAGCAGAAATAGCAGCTGTCAAAGTAGTTTTACCATGGTCGACGTGACCGATAGTACCAATGTTTACGTGTGGCTTGTTGCGTGAAAATTTTTCTTTAGCCATCTTTTCCTCCGTTGTGATATGTGACTTAATTCTAAAATTTGCATTGTTATGCAACCAAAATCGTATAAACCAGTGGAGCTCATAGCGGGACTTGAACCCGCGACCTCTTCCTTACCAAGGAAGTGCTCTACCTCTGAGCCATATGAGCGCTTTAAGACGCTTGGCCGAGACGATCTTAATTTAACAATGCAAACAACTACTATGGAAACTATAGACTGAATGACTGCGTTTAGGTAAAAATATCTATACAGCTCCCAGTTTAGTGTCCAAATTCTTGGAGCGGGAAACGGGGCTCGAACCCGCGACCCTCAGCTTGGAAGGCTGATGCTCTAGCCAACTGAGCTACTCCCGCAATAGCATGGTGGTGAGACGTGGATTCGAACCACGGAAGACATAGTCAGCAGATTTACAGTCTGCCCTCGTTGGCCGCTTGAGTATCTCACCCTTTTAACATTAAAAAATGCTTGGTATTTCTGGTCAAACACTGTTACAAAAAATGGAGCTGGTGAACGGACTTGAACCGCCGACCCACTGCTTACAAGGCAGTAGCTCTACCAACTGAGCTACACCAGCACCCTAGTTTGTGAAGTGTGAATTATATCTCAAATCAAACCAAAAGTCAAGACTACATAAAATAATCTAATTTTATAAAATAAAACTGCAAATTTAATTAATTTTAAAAACTATATTCTTATAATATGCGAAAATTTTAATTTTAAAAGGATGAATATGGAGTTTTTACCTTGGGCCGTGATCTTGATGTTGATTTACGTCATATATTTTCTAATGATACGCTATGAAAAGAGGATCGCATCGCTCAGCAAGATGATAGAGCAAAACAGCGACGGCATAAAAGAAAATAGAGATATGATAGGACAAAACAGATCTTTGATCGAAAAAAACAAACACGATATCGAAAAAAACGCTAAAAATATAACCACAAATTTAGAGAAGATCGATATAGATTTGGACGATTAAGGTTTCCAAAAATTTTTCATTTTTCTCTTTTTGTAATAAATTTTCATAGGCTTGCATTTTTATATTCACGGGCTCTAAATTTATGTCGTCTTTTTTGAGTCGGTAATATTTTCCGCCCGTCAAACAATACTTTGGCTCTAAATCATAGCGCTTAGATAGCGGCAAAACGCGAAAACTAAGGTTGTCCAGGATCAAAGGCTCTTGCTTTGTATCTTTCCAAACCGCTAGGACCATATGATATCCACCCGAAAATTTCTCCTTGACGATCAAAAGACAGCTTTGATTATCTGCGCCAAGATCTTTTAAGCTAGCCTCTTTCGTGATCGCATACTCCTCGCAGTCTCCACCTCCACGGCGCAGAAATTCGCCTCTAGTGCTCCATATATCGATGTTTGTATTATAAAAATCATCATATCTTGGTATAAGTGAATTTATATAAGAATTTACGAGTTCAAGCTTTCTCATGAAATTTTCATCTTTGATTTTTTTCATAAATTTAGCGTAGTGATTTAGTATGTTTTTGCAGCGTTCGTCTTTGCACGACCCGATATTTTCAGCCAAGAGCTCGAAATTTTGCCCATATGAAACGGCAGCGATCAGCAAAAAGACTAAATTCCTAAACATCTCTTTGCTGCATCAAAAGTACGAGCCCTATCCTGTCTTTTACGCCTAGCTTGTTATAAATAGCCGTAGTATGCGCCTTTACAGTCCTTAATGTTATATTTGCAACATGTGAAATTTCACTATTGGTTAGGCCTTGATATATCAGCTGCGATATCTCTTTCTCACGGCTACTAAGCTCACTAAGGCTGTCTTTTTTGATGTCGGCTTTGGCGTAAGAGCCGGTCAGCTCGCCTATCATCTCTTGGATAAATTCCGGATAAAGCCAGACACTACCTTTATGTATCGCCTCAAAGGCATCGCTAAAGTGGATCTTTTGCATATGCGAGTTAGCGTAGCCTTTTATCCCGGTCGTAAGTAGCGACTTGCCTTCGCTGAATTTAGGCTCGTTAGTAAGGATCAAAATTTTTAAATTCGGGAAATTTTGCAAAATTTCGCCGATAAATTTTCGGACATCACCCTTGATAGCGTCTTTATCGATGCCGACGATATCGGTCTTGTCGTTTAAAACGCTCATAAAGTCTTTTTTATTGTGCGCAAATTTTACATTTTTGCCAAACGAATAGCCCCTCCATAGGTTATTCAGCGACCCGTTTTGCGTAAATAAAACTACGTTCATGTCCGTCCCCTCATCTTATTTGCATATTTTTTCATAAATCATATTTTCATTTATAAAAACAAAAATATGACGCGCCCTGTCCTCTTCTTTTTTATAGCCATACTCAAAGGTCGATAAAAACTCGAGCACGCGCTTTGACTCTTCGTTTAAAAATATATTCATCTCAAAGCCCTCGTTTGATAAAGCGTATCTATACGGAGCGCTCAAGGATAGCTTATCCAGGTCAAATTTTAGATTATCGTTGCTCTCGTCGTAGCCTTTTATGACGATTTTTAAATTTTTTATGACCTCGTCTTTGATCTTGATGTCATCAAACTTAAAAATTTCACCCTCCTGTGGCCCTTGCGCCAAAATTTCATCAAAGCTTTTAATGCAGTCTGCAAAGACCAGATCTTTTATCTCGCGCCCTATCAGGTCACACTCCTCTTTGCCTTTAATGATAACGTGATCTTCTATCGATCTTGGCTTTAAAATTTCATAATCTTTAAAATTTTTATCGTAATAGGCGTTTTTTACGGCTTTATCAGACATCATCTCTCCGTCAAAGCGTTGTTTTTAGCTTTTAATATCGGCTTAAGAAGATAATCAAGTATCGTCTTTTTGCCCGTAATGATATCGGCAGAAACGATCATGCCTACCTTTATGCGAAGCGGCTTTTCCTCGCTTCCAAGATAGTTTTTATCAGTCTCGATACGCACTAGATAGTAGCTCTCGCCAGTCTTCTCGTTCGTCTCGGTGTCAGCGCTGATTTGTGTCACCTTTCCTTTAAGCCCACCGTAAATGCTAAAATCATAAGCTGTGAATTTCACTATCGTATCAAGTCCCGGTCTCAAAAACGCGACATCGGCCGGCTTGACCTTTACCTCAGCTACGAGCTTGTCCTCTAGCGGCACGATCTCAGCAATATTTTCTCCGGGCTTTATGACACCAGAAATCGTATGCACCATCATTTTACTGACTATGCCGTTTACAGGAGAGCGCACATAGGTCCTTTCGACCCTGTCGCTAAGACTGATCTGCGACTCGCTGATACGAGCGATCTCGGCGGAGACTTCGTTTAGCTCCTTTTTGGCGTTATTTTTAAACGCGAGCTTCGCCTCGGCTATCTTATTTTGCGCCTCTTTTATGGTAGACTCCACACGAGGCAGAGCTAAAACAGAGGCGTCCAGCTCGCCTTTTAGGTCATTTACTCGCCTTTGAAGCTGGATATACTCGACCTCGCTTACGAGCCCTTTTTTAAATATCGGCTCCATGATAGCCTTTTCTTTTAGCATGAGGTTGTAGCTGTTTTGCGTTTGTGAAATTTTATTTTTAAGCTCGGTCAGTTCGCTTTGGCGTTGGGTTATCTGCTCGGTTAGAATTCTTATCTGCTCGTCAAGATGCTCTAAATTTGAATTATGTAGGCTGATCTCATATTTTATGGCTTTGGTGTTATTTGCGTCGCGCTTTTCGTCATAGACGAATTCTTTATCGTTTGCCTCGGCATCAAGTCGCATAAATTTCGCCTCCAGTTCGTCAAGCCTGAGCTTAGACTCTCCGTAGCTACTAGAGAAATTTTTGTTGTCTATCCTTAAAATGATCTGATCTTTTTTGACCTCGTCACCCTCTTTTACGAAAATCGCATCTACGATGCCGCCTTCGAGGTTTTGTATGGCTTGATTTTTCCCTGACGGGATTATCTTGCCGCTTCCTCTTGTTATCTCGTCTATCTGCGCCCACGAAGCCCAAACGATGAGCCAAAAGATCGTAAAGCTAAGAGCGTATAATATCTTTTTAGACGTTGAGGGTGCTTTCGCGAGCACGGCTTCAGAGAGGCTGGACATAAATTTTAGATCGTATGCGTCATAGTCTTTGGCCTGGATGCCGGCCTTGATATCTTTAACTCCATCAAAGATATCGGTGCTCGCGCGCTCTTGCTCTTCAAGAGTGCTTGGTTGCTTTGCTTCTTGATCCTCGGTAGGGATTGATTGAGTATTTTTTTCTTCTTGCATGTTTACTTCCCGCTAAGTCGTGCCAAAACTTCATCTCTTGGACCGTCTAAAAGAATTTTACCGTTATCCATGACTATGAGCCTATCTACCAGATCGAGCATCGATGTCCTGTGCGTTATGAGTAGCATCGTTTTATTTTTCATATTTATCTTTAAATTTGCCTTCAGCTTACTCTCGACGGTGCTGTCGAGCGAATTTGTAGGCTCGTCCAGCAAAATGATAGGACTATCAAGCAAAAATGCTCTTGCCACGGCGATACTTTGGCGCTGTCCGCCACTGATACCGTCGCCTCGCTCGAAAACCGGCATGTCAAAGCCCAAAGGATGGGCGTTCACATATTCATCCACTCCGCTTATCTTGGCGGCTTTGATGATCTGCATATCATCGACGTAAGGCGCTTTTTGCACGATATTTTCCCTGACCGTGCCTTTAAAGAGCACGACGTCTTGCGGCACATAGCCTATATTTCTGCGAAGATCGGCGGGATCGATTTGATTTATGTCTATGCCATCTATCAACACCGCTCCTTCAGTCGGCGAATAAAGCCCTAAAATGAGCTTTTGCAAAGTCGTTTTGCCAGAGCCGTTTTTGCCGATTATGCCTACTTTTTCACCTGCTGATATCACGAAATTTATCCTGTCTAGCGAGCCTTTCGTAGTCTCTGGGTATGTGAAGCTGACATTTTTAAATTCTATCCTTCCGGCGAAGGAATTTCGTCTTACGAATTTCTTGCCCTCGGGGCGCTCCACTGGCATTTGCATGATCTTGCTAAGGCTGGCGTAAGCAGTCTTTGTCTGCTCGAAATTTGCCGCCAGCGACGCGACTTGGCCCATTGGAGCGATAGCGCGCGAGCTGAGCATCACTGCTGCGATGAGCCCGCCCATCGTAAGCTGCGTGCCTTGTATCATATACACGCCAAGAACAATGATAGCGATCGTGTTTAGCTGCACCAAAAACGATGTGACCGTCGTTATCGAGGTCGTTATCATTTTTGACTTTATGCTTCTGTTTGCTATCTCGCCGGTGGCCTCTTCCCAGTTCCACTGCACATGGCCGCTAGCTCCCAGCGTCTTTATGGTCTCAAGCCCGCTCAGGCTCTCTATCAATATCCCGTTCTTTGCTGCCGAGGCCTCAAATGTGCTTTTTATCGCATTTTGCAAAGGATCTTTTATAAAAAACGTGTAGCACAAGATAGATAGCATTATGACGATAGGCACGATGACTAGGTAGCTGCCTATGAAATATGTGACTATCAAAAATATAAGCGCGAAAGGCAGATCCACGATCGCCGTGATCGAGGCGGAGGAGAAGAAATTCCTAACGGTGTCGAATTCTTTCATATTGCTGGCAAAAGAGCCGACCGACTTTGGTTTGTTGCTAAATTTCATATCCATGACGCGCTCAAAGAGCATTGAGCTCATTATGATGTCGCTCTTTTTGCCTGCTATCTCAAGGAAATACGCTCGCACGAATTTCAAAAAAAGATCGATACCATAAACCACGCTCACGCCAAGAGCAAGCACCCAAAGCGTCTCTACGGCGTTGTTTGGGACAACGCGGTCATAGACGTTCATCGTAAAAAGCGGACTTGCAAGCACGAATAAATTTATGATCAAGCTAGCAAGGATCACGTCTATGTAAATTTTCTTAGAGCGCTTTAGCGTCCCCCAAAACCAATGCTCCTTGCCTGTGTCGATGAGCCTCGTGGAGTTCGTATCCTCCGGGACGAATTCACGCTTTAGATAATAAGCGTAGCCCAAATACTCCTCTTTGAGCTTATCTATCTCGATAGTGCTGCTACCGGAGGCTAGCTCGGGGGTTATCACGTTTGCCGTATTTTTATCGTGGCTTATGGACTGTAAGATGCACGCCTTTTTACCTCGAAGCATCAAAATGCAGGGCAAAACGAGCGGCGAAATTTCCTCGAGCTCTTTTCTGACAAGAGTAGAGGCAAACCCAGCACGAGACGCCGCACGTGAAAAGAGCGACTTCGAGCCGTTTAGCGAAAAGAGCTCTATCTCCTCGCCGTCCTCGACAGGCAGCCCTATCGTGAGAGCGTCGGCGCTGTAAGGGTTGTTGTGAAGCTTAGTGAAGATGACCAAACACTCAAGCAGTTCGTCTTTTATATTTTCATTGTGCATTTATCATCCAATATTTTTGATCTCATCGATATAAATTCCTTGCATATTCATAATGCCAAGCTCGAGCAGCTTTTTCTTTTGCTCCTCGTTTTCAACACCGATGGCTACGAGCTTGATGTCTTTAGAATTCATGATAACCTCAAGCGACTGCCTAGTCTGCGCACTGCCGTTTTCACTAAAAAAGTCTATGATGTTTGCGGCTTGAATTTTAACATAATCAGGATTTAGCTCCTTTAGCCTCTCGATGCTTTTAGCGTCAAGCCCGAAGTGATCAAAGCCAAAGCCAAAGCCAAATTCCTTGAGCTTGTTCGTAAGCTTTATCACGCTTTGCAAGCTAATATCGTCTTTGTTTGGAATTTCTATATAGTTTTTAAATTTAGACGAAGCGCTTATTTTCTTAAGCACAGTCTCGAGCTTGTAAAAATTCTCGTCGGAATTTAAAATTTCCTTGCCTAAATTTATCGCCAAAGAGCCGTCAGGTAAAATTTTGCTAGGTAAAATTTGAGCTATCCTGTTTAAAATATGCAGATCAAGTGCCGCACCAAGGTCGAGTTCGTTTACCATCGGCATGAAATAAGAAGCCATCTGCCACTTACCCTCATCGTCCACAAGACGCAAGTAAAGCTCGTATTGCTCGAATTTATCATCGCTGCTGGCGACCTTTTGAGAGGCGAATTTAAACATATCGTTTTGCATGGATTTTGATATGAGGTCTCGGTATTTTTCCTTACCCATGATGAGCGCATTCGTGCTGTCTTTAAAAATTTTATATGTGAAATTTCCCTCTAAACGCGCATTTGCCAGTGTCACATCAGCTGTCGTCAGCAAAGTGCCTATTTGGCTTTTTGGCTCGTAATCCACTATCGCGGCGTTTGCCGGATACTCGTTTTCGTTGATGGCAAAATGCTGATACGTTTTTTTCATCTCGTCCATTATCTTTTCCGTAAGGCCGGTAACGCTTTGAGGATCTACACTCGGCATCAAGAGCGCAAAGTCGTTGTCATTTAGCCTGGCTATCACGGCGTTAAATTTGCTCTCGTCCACGCAGCTTTTTAAAATTTGAGCGATTTTTATGATGAAGCTTTGCCATTTCTCAAAGCCTAAAATTTTCTTTAAATTTACAAGCTCTTTAAAGCTTATAAGCACGATCGCACCGCGAGAATACTCCTCACTTGCAAGGTATTCGCTAAATTTAGTCTGGAAAAATCTCCTGTTGTAAGCTCCGCTCATGCCGTCTTTATAAAGCAATTCTTGGTATTTATTGAGCGTAGCGGCCTCTCTTTCAAATATATCCTCGACCTTTTTGACCATCGAGTTCATCGCAAGCACCATCTGCCTAAGATCGGTCGTGAAAGGGATCTTTTCTTGGATCAAGAATTTATTATCAAGTATCGCTTCGGCTTGATTTTGCACCTTTAGCAAAGGCTTGAATATCGCCTTTAGCCCAAAATAGCTCACCACGAGCGAGACGGCTATCATCGCAAGCAAAAATTCGAATATATTTTTTATATTGGAGTAAAGCTCGTTATAAGCAAGTGCAGTGCTACCTTGAACGTAAAGAGTGCCAAATTTCGCCCAGCCGGTCATTATCTCGCTTTGAGCTATCGGAGCTTCAAATTTTGCGAATTTGAAAAACCACTCCGGCACGCCCATAGCTTGGGTAGGTTGAGAGCTTTCTATCAAAATTTTACCGTCTACGTCCTCTAGCTTTATGAGCTGATAGCGACCGCTGTCAAACATCGAATTTATCATCGTCTCAGCCATCGACATATCGTCGGGATCTATGATAGGCTTTAGCGCTAGGCCTAAAGAATTTGCCGTATGCCTGGCGTTTTCACCAAGCTGGTCGTTGATGTAGTTATTCAAGCTTTTAAAATTCAAATATCCTACCGCCATGAATATCACGATACCAAAAGCTATCACAGCCAACATGATCTGTTTAAATAGTGTCATAAATCCTCTTTTTGCATTTTATCTATCAGTTCTAACCATTTCGGGTTTTGTTTTTTATTGCCGCCCGGAACGACCTGCCCCAGCCCCTCTTGCTTTGCGAGATAAAGCGAGTCGCCGTTAAAGCTATAAACCGGCAAAAGATCAGTCCTTTGTGTCGCGATCTTGATCTTGCCGTTTATGTTGTCTAGTATGAGCGGGATCGATTTTGGCGTCTCATAATACGAAAGTACCATGTGAGCTTGATTGTATTTTAGAGCCTTGACGTAGGTAAAATATAATTTATCCGTCGGGACTCCAAGCTGCTTTAGCGTAAAATACTTCGCTATCACGTAATCCTCGCAATCGCCCGCACCCTTACCTAAAAATTCCATCCTTGTAGCCCAATAATCCTTTTTACCCCAAACTTCCATATCGGTAGTCCATCTTAGCGCATTGAAAAAATCATTGACCTTAACGAGCTTCTCTTGAACGCTCGCATTTTGTAAAGAGGACATCAGCGCATTTAAAGCACTCGCCCTTCGTCTGGCGTCCTCTCCGTAAATTTGACCCATTTTCGCTATCGTGGAGGATTTTATGAAATCAGCTACCAACCCGCATGCGAAAATAGATAAAAGAGCGCCAAAACTAAGCGCTCTTAAGGCTTTTACGACCTTTTTGGTCATATCCTAGGCTACCTTAGATCGTTTTGAATACTGCAAGCACCCTGGATATATCTCTTTGCAAAACCAGGCTCGAAGCTGTCAGAGATCATACCCATGTTGTCAAGCAGCCTAAATTTCGCATAAAGCAGCGCCGTTTCGGTATTTATTATCTCTTTTAGCGCGGTATTGTATTCGCTCTCTGCATCGAGCAAATTTATAAGGTCGCGGCGGCCTATCCTAAATTCGTCCTGATATGCGTCCAGCGTCGCTTTAGCGTATTCGACGTGCTGATTTAAGTAGCTCATTTTTTCCTGTTCTAAAGTGTAGTTTTGCCACGAAAATTCCAAAGACTCTCTAAGCTCTCTTAAGAGATTGTCCAAAGTTTGCTGCTCTTGTTGCACTGCCAGTCTGCTTTTTTCTTTATCTAGCTTGTCGTTTCCTTTGTTATAAAGGTTGTAGTTTAGCCTCACGAGCGCATCGAAAGTCTGCTCCTCGTAATTATCATAAAGCACGTTCGTGTGATCGTATCCGCCAGATACTACCAAATCGACCTTTGGTAAAAACGGCGCATTTTTCTCTTTTACCACCGACTCGGCCATTGCGATGTTTGATCGCTGCACCAATAAAGACGGGTTACAAAGCATCGCTTTATCATAAACGGCTTGTTTTGTCGCAGGTAAAGGAAGCGTGAAATCAGGCATTATCAAATTTTTAGCCTCTACCTTTTTGCCATATAGCTTTTCAAACGTAGAGAGCGCATCCTCGTAATTATTTTTTGCAGCCACATAGTTTGACTGAGCCAAGGTGTAGCGAGAGCCGGCCTGACGCTGCTCGGAGACTATACCGTATCCTGACTGCGCCCTGTCTTTGATCTGATCGAAAATTTCTTGATGATTTTTGACGTTTTGCTCTTCTACCTCTAAAATTTTCTTGGTTTTTATGACTTCCAGATACGCATTAGTCATGCTTAAAGACAGCCTATCGGCAGCCTGAGCCACGCTGTAAGCAGCCGAGTCCATGCGAGCGCTTTGAGAATTTATCCTGTTTTTATCTGCGCCGCCGTTATATAAATTTTCGACTAAAGTCAAAGTAGCGCCAGACACCCTGCCGTCGCCTTTTTGTGTCGTTATGCCGTTATCAAGGCGTTTTCTCTCGTATCCCACGCGACCTGAAGCGTCTAGTGTCGGATAGTAAGCGTTTTTAGCCATATTTAGGTCTTTGCCCACTTGTAGATAGTTAAATTCGACCGCTTTTAAATTTGGATTTTCGTTCAAAACGGACCTTACGACATCGTTTAGGGCCAAAATACTATCGTCACTCTTTTGTGCAGGCGCTTGATCCGGCTTTGCCATCGCTTGCTCGATGCCGACTTTGGTATCGCCGGTGCTATTTGCAATAGAATTTTCATTTGTAGTTTGATTATCTTTGCGTTTCATGAACGCATCTTTATATCCCGACGCGTCTCTTACCTTGCCTAGTAGCTCGTTAGCCTGCGCGGCGGAGACTGGCGTAGTATCGACATAGACGAATTTTCGTCCGTTTAGATCGTAGCTTCCCACACTTAGCCTGGAGTCTTGCGAAATTTTATCGCTTATCTCTTTTACTACGTTGTTTACTCTGTTTTGATCGCCGTTTTGGCTAAACGTAGCGACGAAGATCCTATAAGACATATCCTGTGCGGACAACACCATAGCGGCCGTAAGAGCGCTGATTGCAAACATTTTTTTCATCGTAAAATCCTTTTTATTTTGGCTCGATAAAACACGTCGTTTCTATGAGCCGTTTATTATACATAAAAGAGAATTAAACGTTTTTTAAATAATCTGTAACCTAAAATTTAAATCGTTTTTGAGTAGCGCCTCAAATTTTCAGGAATTTTTTGCAAATACTCGTCAAAGCACATCGCGATATTGCGTATGATGAGCGTTCCCGTCTCATTTACACTGATCTTTTCAGGAGTAATCTTTACAAAATCCTTCAGCTCTTCAAGCTGTTTTAGCTCGCTTTTAAAATGTTCGAAAAATTTCACGCCAAATTCGGCCTCGACCGCCTTTATATCGAGTGCAAAGTTACTCATCAGACTCATTATCACGGTCTTTCTGAGCAAGTCCTCATCGCTTAGATAAATACCTTTTGCATAAGGCAAAATCCCGCTATCAAGCGCGGCTTCATACTGATCCATATCTTTGAAATTTTGCGCGTAATGGCGTTTGCACTCGCCGATACTAGTCACGCCGATACCTATCAGATCGGCTCCACCCTTTGTCGTGTAGCCTTGGAAATTCCTATGCAGCGTGCCATTTGCAAGTGCGGCAAAAAGCTCGTCGTTTGGCTTTGCGAAGTGATCCATCCCTATCATCTTGTAGCCGTTTTTCGTCAAAAATTCCGCCGTATATTTTAAAATTTCAAGCTTTACCTGCGGGCTTGGTAGCGTCGTTTCGTCAAATTTACGCATAGATTTTTTTATCCACGGCACGTGAGCGTAGTTAAAGATCGCAAGACGGTCCGGATCGAGCGTGAGGGCAAGCTCTAATGTGTGCTTGAAGCTATCCAAACTCTGATAAGGCAAGCCGTAAATGAGGTCCATATTTACCGAGTTTATGCCCTTTTTACGCGCTAAATTCACCGCATTTTGCGTGATCTCGTATGGCTGGATACGGTGGATCTCTTTTTGAACCTTCTCATCAAAGTCCTGCACGCCGTAGCTCACGCGGTTAAAGCCGTGAGAGACCAGCACGTCAAGCTGCGCTTCGTTTAAAAACCTGGGATCGATCTCACAGCTTACTTCGGCGTTTGGCAAGAAATTTTGAAATTTCGCCTTTATAAGGCGAATGATCCTGTCAAGCTGAGTGGCATCGTAAAATGTCGGAGTGCCGCCACCAAAGTGCATTTGCAGCACGGGCACGCTAGTATCCAGATGTGCGCTTAAAATTTCAAGCTCCTTTTCAAGGTAACCGATATATCGCTCTTTGCGGTCGTCTTTGCTCGTGTAGATCACGTTACAGCCGCAAAAATAGCACGCACTCCTGCAAAATGGCAAGTGCAGATAAAGCGAGAGAGGGCGGCTTTTATCGCGATTTTTAAGCTCGTTTACGTAGTCCTCGTAGCTAAATTTATCGCTAAACTCTGGCGCAGTAGGATAGCTCGTGTAGCGCGGTCCCGGACGCGAATACTTCACATAAGCGCTAAAATCAATCATTTGCCCTGCTCCTTGCAAACTGCATCATCTCTTTGATATTTACAAACAAATTCGGATGCTCTTTTTTTATATTTTTGACGAGCTGGTCGAGGTCGATGTTGAAATTTTTATTTTTCTGCTCGGCGGCGATCTTTTTTATCTCGTCCATCGCAACGACCCAAACATCGCTAAAATCGACCGGAACGTTTTGCCAGATCGTCTTTTCCAGCCGCAGGTCGAAATTTTCCTTTTGTGCCGCGCGATAAGCCTCTATAAGCGCCGAGAGCGACTTTATCGAAACCATCGTGTGTAAATTTTGATGCTCATCTATGCCAAACCAAGGCTCCATGCCGTCCCACGAGCCACTTTTTAGGCTCAGGACGTGCTCGTTTGGATTTTGCGTAGGAACGATCTCAAATATCGTCCTCTCATCGTCCTTTAGCCCCAAACTACTGCTGATCTCGTCTATTTTTTCATAGGCTTTTTCATTTTTTTCTTCACTCATTTTCATCTCGTTTTTAAATTTATCTTTTGTCATTTAGCCAGACCATCACGCCCTTTTGTGCGTGCAGGCGGTTCTGCGCCTCTGCAAAAATCTCATCCGCATGCGCTTCAAGCACCGCTTCGCTCACTTCATATCCGCGATACGCTGGCAAGCAGTGCAAAAATAGCGCGTTTTTAGCGGCTAAGCTCATCAAATTTTCATCGACGCAAAAGCCCGCAAATTCGCGCAAGCGTTTTTCTTTTTCACCCTCTTGCCCCATCGACACCCACGTATCTGTCGTCACCACGTCCGCGCCGGCTACCGCCTCTTTTGGCTCGTTTGAGAGGTAAATTTTAGCTCCTGAAATTTTAGCGTTTTGTTGCGCTTTTTCTAAAATTTTAGTGTCCGGTTCGTAGCTCTTTGGCGTGGCGATACGAAGCTCGAGCCCAAGCTTGCTGGCTAACATCAGCCATGAGTGCGCCATGTTGTTACCGTCTCCGATGTAAGCGACCTTCTCGCCGCTTCCACGTTCCCTCATCGTCAGATAGTCCGCCATGAGCTGCACGGGATGAAATTTATCGCTCAACCCGTTTATGACGGGATTTTGGCTAAATTTTGCAAATTCTTCTAGCGTCTCGTGGCGATTGACGCGCAGCATCGCCATGTCGCACATAGAGCTTATCACGCGTGCGGTGTCCTTTATCGGCTCACCGCGTCCGATTTGCAGGTCGTTTGCGCTTAGAAATAGCGCGTGCCCGCCCAGCTGATACATTCCTACTTCAAAGCTCACGCGCGTCCTGGTCGAGCTTTTCTCAAATATCATCGCCAGCGTTTGATCCTTTAAATACGGCTTAAATTCCCGCGCTTTCGCCTCTTTTTTTATCTCGCGCGCTAAATTTATCATCTGCAAAATTTCATCTTTGCTAAAATCATCAAGCGTCAAAAAATGTCTCATTTTATTCCTTAAATTTAGGCTAAATTTAAAAATTTCGCCTCAAAATTTCTGCCGCCTCTTTGGCGTGATAGCTGATGATGATGTCCGCTCCTGCGCGTTTAAAGCCCACGAGCGTCTCCATCATCACGCGCTCATAGTCGATGACGCCGGCTTTTGCGCCCGCTTTTAAAAGTGCGTATTCGCCGCTCACGTTATACGCGCATATCGGTAGCCTCGTCGCCTCTCGCAGCTCTCTTATGATGTCAAGGTATGCTAACGCGGGCTTTACCATCAAAATATCCGCCCCCTGTGCCTCGTCTTCTAGGCTCTCGCTCACGGCTTCCAGGCGGTTTGCACTATCCATCTGATAGCTCCTGCGGTCGCCAAAGCTAGGCGCACTCTCCGCCACATCGCGAAAAGGCCCGTAGTAAGCCGACGCAAATTTCGTCGAATACGCCATTATCGGCAAATTTTCAAAGCCGTTCTCGTCAAGCGTACCGCGAAGCGTGGCGATGATACCGTCCATCATGCCGCTTGGCGCTATCATATCCGCGCCGTTTTTAGCATGCACGAGAGCCTGTGCGGCGGAGATTTCCAGTGTCGCGTCATTATCGACCGTCTGATGGACGTGATCTAGGATGCCGCAGTGTCCGTGATCGGTGTATTCGCAAAAGCACAGATCGGTCACGACTAGCAAATTTGGAAATTTATCCTTTATCGCTCGAAGCGTGACGGCGATTATGCCCTCATCGCTCAAAGCATCACTGCCGACGCTATCTTTCACGCTTGGTATGCCAAATAAAATCACCGCTTTTATGCCTAAATTTATGACCGTCGCGCACTCTTTTAAAATTTTATCCACGCTCATCTGAAAGACGCCAGGCATCGAGGCGATCTCCTTTTTCACACCCTTGCCCTCCACGACAAAAAGCGGGTAGATGAAGTCGTTCGCACTAAGGTTCGTCTCTCGCACCAAGTCCCTAAACAGCGGATTTATCCTAAGTCTTCTAAAACGTTTAAACATATTTTTGCCTTTACTTTGCTACAATTTTGCCTTAGTGTATCATATTAGGAGTTAAAAATTTATGAATATAAACCTTTCGAGCGAGGCGCACCTGCCTTCGCGTTTCGGGATGTTTGAGATAAAGGCGTTCAAAGAGGGCGAAAAGGAGCATTTGGCGATATTTAAAAGACCCTTTGACGAGGTCGTAAATGTCCGCATCCACTCCGAGTGCCTCACGGGCGATGCCATCGGTAGCCTAAAATGCGACTGCCGCGACCAGCTCGAAGCCAGCCTAAAATACATCGAGGAGCACGGCGGCATGGTCATCTACCTGCGCCAAGAGGGGCGAAATATCGGACTTTTAAACAAAGTAAACGCCTATCATCTCCAAGACAGCGGGCTTGACACGATCGAGGCGAACCATCAGCTGGGCTTTAAAGCCGACGAGCGCACATACGAGATCGTGGATTTTATCTTAAAGCATTTTGGCATCACGAAGATAAATTTACTCACGAACAATCCGCAAAAGCTAATGGGCTTAAAATGCGTGCAGATCGTCTCTCGCGTGCCTATCGTGATACATGCAAATAAATTTAACGAGGGCTACTTGAAAGTCAAAAAAGAGCAAATGGGGCATATGCTCGATGATTGAGATCCCAAGCGATTTTAGCGAGCAAACGGCGAAATTTACGCAAATTTTGGCTAAATTTAACCGCGTGCATAGCCTGACAAATTATAAAAATTTTGATGAGCAAATAAGCGACAGCATTAAGCCGCTTGTTTGGCTAAAATTTTACCCAAAAACGGCGATCGATGTTGGCAGCGGGGCGGGATTTCCCGCGATATTTTTAGCGATGATTTTAAAGGATTGCCAGTGGTGGCTTTTTGAGCCAAATGCGAAAAAATCATCATTTTTAAGCTACATAAAAGCCGAACTAAATTTGCAAAACGTGAATATAAAAAGCTGCAAGATCGAGGCGTGCAAGCCCTTTGTAGCCCAGCTTATCACCAGTCGCGCGCTGATGAAGACAAAAGAGCTGCTTAAAATTTGCCGCGGATTTTATGACGATGAGACGCAAATTTTACTCTACAAAGGAAGCAGCGTAGAGAGCGAGCTAGGCGGTCTTGACGCGCAAATTTACGGCGTCAAAAATAGAAATTATGTATTTTTAAATGTAAAACGAGGCTGGAAAGAAAATGAGTAAAATTTTAATATTTTTGGCTATTTTGCTAGCCATTTATATCGTGTTTTTTAAAATGAAAAAGCGCGGCGATAAAGAGGCGCAAAATTTTGTAGAATGCGCCAAGTGCGGCACTTTCGTCGATATGAAAGAGACCGTTTTAAGTAGCGGCAGATATATCTGTAAAGAGTGCATAAAGGATGAGCGATGCAGCTGATCGGTCACTGGCTAGTGCCCTACGAGCCCTTATTTTGGGTGCAATCCAAAAACGAAATTTCAAACGAGAGGCAAAATTTATTTAAATACGACGAGGACGCGATAGGACGCGCAAAGGAGCTAAACGCCGAATTTAGCGTCATTTGCCACTATGTGAGCGAGGCCATCATCGCAAACGCAGCAGGAGCGAAATTTATCGTTTGCAGCACCCACGAAGCCAAAGAGATCGCGGATCTAGCGCAGTTTTATCTCTTTGACAGCAAAATAGCCTGCGTGATAAAAAGCGAGGACGAGCTTGAAAATTTGGCTAAATTTGGCGTAGATGCCGCGATATTCAGACAAGGCATCATCGGTGGAAATTTTTAAGACCTGTTTTTTGATGGTCGTTTTGATGCTGCTTTTTATCTTTGTAGGTGGCTATGTCGGCGGTCAGCAGGGTATGGTTATTGCCTTTTTAGTCGCACTTGGAATGAATTTTTTCTCATATTTTTTCTCCGACAAGCTCGTGCTAAAACGCTACAACGCCGTAGAGGTCAGCGAAAAAAATGCAAAAGGACTTTACGCGATAGTGCGTAGGTTGAGCCAAAATGCGGGTCTGCCGATGCCAAAAATATACATAATCCCCGAGCGAGCACCAAACGCCTTTGCCACGGGTCGCAACCCCAGCCACGCCGCAGTCGCCGTCACGGAGGGGCTTTTAAATCTGCTTAACGAAAACGAGATCGAGGGTGTGCTGGCTCATGAGCTAAGCCACGTGCGCCACTACGACATCCTCACGGGCTCGATAGCCGCGGTGATGGCCGGAGCTATCGCGATGCTGGCAAATTTCGCAAAATTCGGCGCGGCTTCAGGCTCAAACCGCAACACACAAAAGGGCAACGCGGCCATAATGCTGATAATCGCACTCATAATGCCACTAGCTGCCACGATCATACAAATGGCGATATCCAGAGAGCGAGAATACAAAGCCGATAAAGGCGCAGCGCTACTGACAGGGCATCCCGAGTAGCTAGAAAGCGCCCTAAATAAGCTCGAAAACTACTCGAATTCATACACGATGCAAAACGCCTCGCCGCAAAGCGCGCATATGTTTATCATTAATCCCTTTGGCGGCATCAAAAATACACTAAGCACACTCTTTCGCACGCATCCTATCCTAGCACGAACGATCGTATAGCCGAGCTAAGAAAGATAGAAGCGCAGCTTAAAAATCGATGATTTGCGGCTAAATTTAGCTTTTTAGCAAACAAAAGCGCCTAAGGGAAATCAAAATTTGACCCCGTTTTAAAAAAAGTGTAGATATTTAAAAATTTTATGACGCCCTGGCGTAGTCAAATCTTAATGCGTTCGCAACGCTATGCTTACAGGAAGAACACGGGCAGTGTTTTGAATAAGACGAAGTCGAAGCGTCCCCTTGGGCTACGAGTGGAACGAAGTAGAAAACTTCGCTCGAGGTATGGATGCGGTAGCTGACCGCCAAAATACGACAAGGACAGCTTTTATAGTGGATAAAATTTCATTTTTGATTTAGACAATCAAGCCTCGTGATCTCATACTCAAACAAAAGCTTGCCGTTCTCATCGTAAAAAAGCTGCTGCAACGCGATATTTGCATCAAGCAAAGCAAGCACCTCTTTATCTTTGCAGGCCTCGCGCAGGTTTAAATTTTTAGTCTCCTGCGCATATTTTTTCAGTTCGTTTTCGTTAAATTTCGTGACCCAAGTCTTTTTCGTATCATTTACCCCGTATCTGTAGATCAAAGTATCAGAAACGTTTAAAATATCGTTTAACACGAGGTTTGAGTTGCATCTATGAGGTAAAGCTTTCTTATAAAATTTCGCGTATCTTTCCGCTGCCTGCTCGGCGCTTGAGGCAAATGAAATTTCACACAAAATTAGCAAGAAAATGGCTATTCGCAACTTCTTTTGTCCATTTTGATATCAAAAAAATGCCTACCATCAAGCGCGTATCGACCCTTTAGCGTTATGCCGCGATTTAGCACCGCGTGAGATATCGCCGTAGCACATAAAGCGGCCTTGCCATTTTCGTAAAATTCTTTTTTCAAGGATCTGATCTCGTTTGCGCTATATCGCGAAATTTTTCTATTTTCGGTATCGTTTAGCGCGAAATTTGCCTCAATATCAAGCCCCTTGTAGCTAAGCGACTGCAAAGTCACCATCTCATCAACTCTATGAGGCAGGTTTTCCTTTGCTAACTGCGCGATAAAGGGCGGTATTTGCTCGGTTTTTAGGCTTGCTAGTATCTGCTCGTAAAATTTTATCTCGTTCTCGTCTATGCCAAAGGCGAAGCACGCCAAAAATGCCAGAATGATCTTTCTCATCGATTTCCTTTAAATGATGTTATTCTAGCCGTAAATTTTAAAAATTTAGTAAAGATCGCATTTAGACGAATTTTCGTTTGATGTTTGGTGAGAGTTTTACCAAAATGTCGTAGTTTATCGTATCAAAATATCGCGCCCAAACGTTAGCATCGTCAAACACGCAGACCCACTCGCCCGCGTCCTCACAGCTAAAGCTGTCCATCGACATCTTGCCAAGCATCGCCTTGCCGTTTGCAAGCGGCAGCTCGCCATCTCCAGCGTATCTAAGCAGCCCGTCACCGTATCCTAGATCGTAAGTAGCGATATTTATATCTTTATCGGCGCAAAATTTAGCCCCGTAGCCTACGCATTGACCCGCTTTTAGCACGCGTTCACTCACCTTTTGCGCCCAGAGGCTAAGCACCGGTTTTAAATTTAGACTCTCATTAAACTGCGCGTATCCGTGCTGAGCTATGCCGACTCTGACCATATCGTCGTCAAATTCGCTAAATCTCTCGAGCGCGGCGGAGTTGTGCGAGTGAAAGATCGGATGAGGCATGGAGAATTTCTCGCAAAGCCTTAAAATTTCGGCCTTTGCCTCTTTGAAATTTTGCTTTTGCACGAAATAATCAGCGTTCATCTCATCGCTCGCGCGAAAATGCGTATATGCGCCCTCAAGCGCCAAATCCCTCTCTTGTATGAGCCCGAACGCCGCTTCAAGCTCGCTAAATTTTAGCCCGTTTCTGTGCATATTCGTATCTATGACTAGATGTATGCGCGTGCCATGCTTTATGCGGCTAAGCGCCTTCATATCGTTTATGGCGTATATAAAATTTTGATCTTCATCGCCGTTTGCGATATGCGAAAGGATCAAAATTTTCTCGAAATTTCGCTGTATTTCAAGAGCTTCGCTCTGGCTTTTTACAGCACAAAATTTTATTCCGAATTCGCTCGCCGCAGCGGCTATCAGCTTTGCGCCGTGTCCGTAGGCGTTGTCTTTTAGCACGAGCATGACGCGCTCTTTGCCGCCGGCTTTGTTTGAAATTTGCGTTAGGTTGTGGATATAGGCTTTTTTATTTAAACGTATCTCAGACATTAAAATTCACATCAAATGCGTCATAAACATCGGGCAAGAGCTTTCTTAGGCTGTAATCATAAGCGTAAAATCTCGCGTAGATCTCTTTTAGATCCGCTTTTTTCACGGCGTCAAAGTCAAAAACATCAGTGCCGTTTTTCTTTGGCACTTGCCTGTCCAGCTCGGCGAAAAATTCGCCCCTTGCCTTTAAAATCGCCTCTATTTTTTGTTTTACTACATTTTTATCTTGCATTTTCACTCCTCGATAAAAATTTTCATATCATTGCCGTAAAGCTTGACATAAAGTGTCTTTTGTCCCGCAAATTTATGCGTAGCGCTCGCATAATCCTCAAAAAAGCTCACGCGAAAAAGCTTATCTTTTTTGAGATTCGGATAAGGCGTGATGAGAAAATTCGAAAACGCTATGCTCTTGCTCTCTTTTCGTGCAAATATCGATTTTTTCATACTTTTGAAATTTTCTAAGCTCATACCGTCGTAGCGCGCGAAATCTTTATCGTAAAATTTCAAATAGCTGTCTATATCGTTTTCGATCCATGTCTTTTTCCATGTAAAAAGTCCCGATATGATCGCGGCTATTTCACTTGCATTGGTCTGAGGCCTCACGTCCTCGTATATGAGTGCCAGCGTCTTTTTGTGGTCGATAACCTTGTCAAATTTCATCAAAATGTCATTTTCCATCGCGACGCAGCCCTTGGTTTTTAGCTCGTCCGTCCTTTGTCCGTCAAGCGGATAGCCGTGTATCCAGATGCCTCCGCCGTTTCTTTTGGCGAGTTTATCGAGTAAATTAGGGTACGAAAGCGAAAAGGCAAGAGGCCCTAGATACGGGTCGCTTGGCGTAAATCTGCGCGTAAGCTGATAGACTCCCACAGGCGTTTTTAGATCGCCCTCTAAGAGCTTGTCTCCGCTTTTGCCCACTATCACGCCGGTATCAAAAACGCGTTCCAGTTTGCCGTTATCATAAGAAAGCACTTCCAGCTTTTTGCCCGTTTTATCGACTACCGCAAGCAGCACCTCGTTGTCGTAGTAGCCGTATTTTACGTCTTTGCCATCAAGTCTTTTAGCCCAGTATTCTTTACTTAAAACATTTTTCTCTATCGCCTTTATGACGGCGCCAGCACCGCTTTTAAGATAGATATCCTCGTAATTTTGAGCGCTAAGGCTCGCCGCCAGTATGAAAAAAGGGAAAATTATTTTTTTCAATCAAAACCCCGAATTGTGAAATTTAATCCGTAATTATAGCTTAAAATTTATATTTTTCACGCCTTTAAACATAAATTTAGGTCATTAGATTGTATAATTTAAAAATTATTATCAAATCTCTTTAAAGGAAAAAATATGAAAAAATTTGTTTTAGCGGCTATTTTCGCGGCTTTTGGCGGTATGAGCCTATTTGCGGGCGACATCAGCATCGACAACATCAGAGCCAGGGACACTAAACCGGGCACTAACAACAGCGCTATCTTTATGAATATCAAAAATAGCTCAAATGCCGATGTAAAGCTAGTTAGCGTCAAATCAAGCGTCTGCAAAAGCACCGAGATGCACACTCATAAAATGGCAGATGGTATGATGGCGATGGTGCAGGTAAAAGATATCGACGTGCCTAAAAATGGCGAAGTGATGCTGGCTCCAGGCGGCCTTCATGTCATGCTCATCGATCTTAATAAACCTCTAAAAGACGGCGACAAAGTCGATCTTGAGCTAAAATTTAGCAACGGTGAGACGATGAAATTTGACAGCATCAATGTGACTAAAAATTTCAAATAATGAAAAAGTTCCTAGTCCTTTTTTCGTTTTTATTCATAGCGGCGGGGCTATTTTGGGTTTGTTATAAATTTTTTATGACAAGCAGCGACGATCCGCCTGAATTTGCAAATTTCAGCACTACGCTAGAGCCTTTGGCGTGCGATATGAACAAAGCCGCGTGCCCTGTGGATTTTAACGGCGAGCAGCTGAAATTCGAGCTCAATCCAAAGCCGATCTACGCGATGAGGCCGGTCACTTTAAAGATCACTGGCGGCGCAAAGCTAGCCCTTAAAGAGCCCGGTCTTGAAATTTACGGATTAAACATGGACATGGGCGTCATACGCGCGAAGCTAGAGCAAAAAGGCGACGATCTAGTCGCTCAGGTCGTGCTTAGTGCCTGCGTGGTCGATATCATGCGTTATAGATTTGACGTGACGGATAAAGGCTCTAAGATAGGGCTTCACATAGACTTTGACCTTAAAATTTAGGAGGCAGCGGATGAAAAGGGTGTTTGGATTTTTGGTATTTTTGCTCATTTGCGGTGGGGCTTTGTTTTTGCTCATTAAGCCAAACAAATACGACTTCACCGCCGACTCCGCAAACGGTCAGGTGACTCTTAAAAATTTTGACGGCAAATACAAAGCCATATATTTTGGCTTTCTCTTTTGTCCTGACGTTTGTCCGACGACGCTCTCGCTTTTGGGCGAGCAGCTAGAAGCGCTAAAACGCGATGACTTCGAGCTTATCTTCGTCACTCTCGATCCAGAGCGCGACACTCCGGAAAATTTGACCTTGATGGCGCAAAATTTTTACAAAAACTCGATCGGCCTCAAGATGAAAAATTTAGCCCAAGTCACGAAACATTATGGGGTGAAATTTAAAAAAGTCCAGCTCAAAGACTCCGCGCTAGACTACTCTATCGCACATAGCTCGTCGATCTATCTGCTCGATAAAGAGGGGAAATTTTTCAGCGAGATTTCAAATCTGACAAAAGACAACATCAAAGAAAACCTACAAAATATGATCAAAGAGCGACCTTGAGCCTACTTTAAGCGTCGCGAGATCAAAAAAGGATAATCATGAACAAAATTTCAAAATTTACGCTATGCCTCGTGCTTTGCGTAAGCGCAGCATTTGCCAAAATAGAAACTCTCGAGGCCTCTCCTCAAAATGTAGAGAAATTCGAACAGATCGTCGACGTGAGGACTCCTAGCGAATGGCAAGAAACCGGCGTCATCAAAGGCGCGAAGCTAGTTACGCTAGTTAATGACAAAGGCAAATTTCTAGCCAAGCTAAAAGACTCGGGCGTTGATCTTAGTAAACCGGTAGCTTTTATCTGCAGGAGCGGACGCAGAAGCCTAGCTGCAGCAAACCTCGCAGATAGCGCGGATGCCAATATAACAAACCTGGACGGCGGCATGAGCGGGCTCATCTCAAAAGGCTACAAGACCGAGCCTTACAGCGGTAAATAAACGGGTTTTATTTACGCTAAAAGCTGTATCATTTTAAAAAAAATTGGCTCTGTTATAAAATTGACACTTGCTTCGCAAACCCTGTTCGCTCCGCAAAGCGCCGAACATGTAGCACGATTTACGCGCTCAGCTACCGCTTCCCTGTCCTCGTAGCGAAGTCTCGTTACGAGTGCGTAGCACGAAGTAAAAATCGGCGGCGATAGCGTCGCTTCACAAGGTTTGACTTCGCTTTGAAAGCTAAAAGTCAATGAAATATTTTAACAGATCCTAAAAATTTTATAAAGGAGAGACAATGAATTTTTTAGAAGCGATGAAATTTCGCCATGCGTGCAAAATTTTTGACGAAAATAAAAAAATAAGCGCGGGCGAATTTGATTTTATCTTGGAGGCGGGCAGATTAAGCCCAAGCTCGACCGGGCTTGAGCAGTGGGACTTCATCATCGTGCAAAACAAAGAGCTACGCCAAAAGATCCGCGAAATTTCGTGGAATCAAGTGCAAGTGACCTCATGCTCGCACCTGGTCGTGATCGCAGCAAAGATCGCCGAGGTCAAGCCCGGTAGCAAATACATCAGCGACATCATCGCCAAGCGCACTAACAAAGCACCGGATATAGTGGGCGATAGGACGAAATTTTATCACGACTTTTTGACAGGACGCTTTAAAAACGACGACGAGCTCACGTATGAGTGGTCAGCCAAGCAGTGCTACATCGCGGCGGCAAATATGATGACCGCAGCGGCTAGCCTAGGCATCGATAGCTGCCCGATGGAGGGCTTTGACGAGGAGGCGCTGGATAAGCTTTTGGGGCTTGACACTAAAAAGCAACGCGCCGCGATAATGATACCTTTTGGCTACCGTATCAACCCACAACCGCAAAAATACCGCCGCGACCTAAATGATATTGTGAAGTGGATCTACTAAATTAAAACGCCTTGAAATTTCAAGGCGTTTTTACCATAAACGACTAAAATCTCCGTTTTAAAGATCTCTATTTGACCTTATGCTTCACGCTGCCGCCGTATGTTATATCCTCGGCTTTTATATCGTCGTTTGTCAAAATTTCGCTTATCCTGCCCTGCATTTGCAGCTTTTGCTTGTTATCGTAAGCGTCCTCTTGATAGCTATACACCATCACTACGCCGACTACGCCCTCTATCGCCTCGATATTTTTAAAGATTCGTATCTCGTCGTCGATATCTTTTGCGCTTACGACCACGACTATTTTGTCATCTTGAGCAGCGGCTATCTCGCACTCTTTAAATTCGCCCAAATTTTGCTGCACAGCGGCATTTTTCGAGCTATCTTTCAGATATATTATAAGGCTTGAGATATTCATTTTATCCTCCAAAATAGCAAATTTTTCTCATACGCGCTCGTGACGATCTCATCATCACCGATAAAAACGATGCTGTTTATCGTACTTTGTCCCGTTTTTAGCATAGCTAAATTCTTAAGAGTCGCCATATCTACGAGGCTTACATCGCTCATCTCGTCGCTCATATAAGCGCCTATTTTGCCGTCTTTGCTAAGTCCTACGCCATACACTAAAAATCCCGCGTCTATCTTTTTTAGCATCCCGCCGCTAAAGACGCCCACTATCCTGTCCGTGCCACCCGTTATCAGCGCGCCGTTTTTATAGGATATGTCGTAAATATTATCGGTGTGGATGTCAAGCATTTGTTTCATTTTTTTGGCTGCGATGTCATAAAAATAGACCTTGCCGCTCTCGCATCCGATGGCGAGCGTGCTTCTATCCTCGCTAAGCTCCATATCTGAAAGCATCGCGGTCGAAATTTTAAAGCTCTCAAAAATTTCACCGTCATTTAGCCGCATGAAATAAATTTCATTACTGATAGAGCCTAAAACTACGACATTTTCATCTAAAAACAGAGCCTTTTTAATGGCTTGGTTTTTTAGTTTATATGGCCTTAGTCCGCCCTCGTCTTTTAGATAAAGCGTCCTAGCGCCAAAATCGGCCTCGCTAAGCATCAAAATTTTGCCGTTCATCTCATCGACGCTTAAAATTTTAGGCCTCTCGTGGCCGCTCACGTAGCTTTTGATATCGTCAAATTTTATGATCTCGCTAAAATTCCCGTCATTTATGCTATAAATCTCGACCGTGCCGCCGTCAGTAGCGATATAAAGCTTGTCGCCGATCAGCGTCGTGCCAAGTACGTTTGCGCTAGCGCTCACTACCTTAAAAGGCTCGCTTATGACCTGAGCAAAGGCAAAATTTAGCAGCCACAAAATCAAAAATATCGCCCTCACAGCGCCTCCATTTTCAGTGAATTTTTAAAACAAACGTCAAGGCACTCGCCACATCCCGTGCAGCGCTCGTTTATCATCGGGCGAAATACGCCTAAAAAATCGATCGCTTTAAATTTACACGCGTCTTGGCAGTTGTAGCAGATCGTGCCGTTCCACGCGAGGCAGGAATTTACCTCTATGCTCACCTTGGCGTTTACGGATTTTGCGAAATTTAGCCCAAGACTCTTACGACCTGCCTGCTCGCAAGCGATAGCGCACGCCTCGCAAAAATTGCAGCCAAGCTTTTTAACTTTAAAGACCACCTTGTCGTCCTCAAAGCTAAGAAGCTCGCGTTCGCACGCGCCCACGCAAGGCGCATTGCAAAGCGTACAGTCAAATTCTCCGCTAAAATACGGAGGAGTGATCGCTTTGGGAGCGGTTTTGCCCGCACCCAAAATTTTATTGAACAGCTCGCGTCTGGTTTGCATCATTTGACGCCGTCATTTAGCACGTCTAGCAAATTTGACTTGTGAGAACCGTTTGAGTCGCGAAATTCGGGCTTGAATTTATTTCCAACGAGCTGCGTTATGCCGCTTTGTTGCTCGACGTGACAAGTCGTGCAGACGTAGCGCTCGTCATCAAGCTGTCCGGCTAAATCTTTTTTGTTTCTTATATCATAAAGATGTGATGCAGGGATCGGCGTAGCACCGCTATCTTTGGCAAATTCAGGCATGTGGCAGGTCACGCACATATTTAGATCCTTGGTTATAGGCACTAGCCCCTCGGTATCGTGCGGGATGAACGGCGGAGCGTTCTCGAACGATCGGTCAAATCTCTTTGCCATGCCCGCAGGCTCTTTTGTATAGTTGATGTCTTTTAGCGTGACGTTGCTCTCGTCAAGCAAGTCGATATGCCTAAAGCCCATTTGGCTATCGCTGAGTTTGCTGCCTGAAATCGCACAGGCAGCTAGAAATGCCGCTACAAGCGCCAACAGCACCGTTGTTTTCATTTTCATTTTTCTCTCCTTAAATTTCTAATACTAAATTTCAAAGCCTCGTCACCGCATACATCTATGCAGCGTCCGCAGCTTATGCACTCGCTAGAGCTTACAAAGCCGCTTTGTTTGCCTATGAGGCCTAATACCTGCACCTCGGGACAAACCAGCTTGCATTTCATACATTTAGTGCAGGCCTCTTCGTCGTGCCTCACGCGAATGAGCGAAAATTTAGACGCTAGCGCCCAAAACGCTCCGAGCGGGCAAAGATGTCCGCAGATGCCGCGTCCCGCTACGAACACGTCAAAAGCGATGATGCCGATAGCCACGCCGATAGCGCTACTAGCGCCAAAAATCACGCCGCGCTGGATGATGCCGATGTAGCTTATCGCTTCAAACGCCGGCTGAGCCAGCATAAAGGATAGCACAAGGCTTAGCACGAGCATGAAATAGCGTAAATTTTTACTCATTATGAGCATCCGCTCGCCCTTAAAGCCAAATTTGTTTTTCAGCTTGAAGGCGATATCGGTCAGTAAATTTACCGGGCAAACCCACGAGCAAAAGACGCGAGGCGCGATAACAGCGTAAAAGGCAAAGACGATGAGCGCGCCGATCACGGCATTTACGCTTACGCTAAGGCCTGCGATGAAAATCTGCAAAACCGCGAACGGGTCGCTTAAAGGCACTTTGCCAAAAACGATCGACGAGCTTAGATCGCCGCTTAAAATTTTGACGCCGTAGAAATTCGCGATGACAAAGAGCGCCAAGATCGATATCTGCGTGATCCTACGTAAAATAAGAAATTTCATCACAACTCCCCGCCGTTTAGATAATCAGTCGCTTTTTTACTGTCAAGTTTTATCGTGCTATCGGCCTCATCGACGCGGCGCTCGTCCTCTTTGACCCAGCCTTTTACGTAGTTATCGCCTACTGCGCCCAGAGCCACCTCGCGGTTTAAGACCACGATGGCGGGTTTTTGCGTGATACAGGCGCGCTCGCATACCCCGCACCCCGTGCAGACGTCGCTATCTACGATCGGCAGCAAAAATGCGTGCTTTTGCGTGCGTTCGTTGCGCTTATACTCGAGGTAAAGGGCTTTATCCAGTAGCGGACAGGCTCGGTAGCAAGCGTCACATTGTATGCCCCAATAAGCCACGCAGTTTTTCATATCCACGACTGCGACGCCCATTTTGGCCTTTTCTATATCGAGCTTGCCGTCAGTGCTGACTAAATTTACATCTAGCGCCCCGGTCGGGCAAACCGGCACGCACGGGATATCCTCGCACATATAGCATGGAATTTCACGCGGCCTGAAAAACGGCGTGCCCGCACTTATGCCATCGCCAAGCTTGGCTAGGCTTAGAGTATCGAACGGACAGGCCTGCACGCAAAGACCGCAACGTATGCAGCTTGCGATAAATTCTTTTTCAGGTTTGGCTGCCGGTGGGCGAAGAAGTACCAAAGGGGCAGCTTGTGTGGCTTGTCTCCAAACAAAGCCGCCTCCAGCCGCCAGGGCCAAGGCCTTAAGCCCAAATTTCAGTACTTCACGTCTATTTTTTAAATCTAAATTTTGCAAGATCAAGCCTTGTAAATTTTAACCGCACACTTTTTATAATCTGTCTCTTTAGAGATCGGGCAGGTCGAATCAAGCGTGACTTTGTTTATAAACACGTTCTCATCGAACCACGGCACGTAGATGAGCCCGACAGGCGGCTTGTTCCTGCCTTTTAGATCTACGCGGGCTTTGACCTTGCCACGGCGAGACTCGATCCAGACGATCTCGTTTTGAAGCACGCCTAGCTTTGCAGCGTCCTGCTCGTGCATATAGCAAAGCGCCTCGGGGACGGCCCTATAAAGCTCAGGAACGCGCATAGTCATCGTGCCTGAGTGCCAGTGCTCGAGCACACGGCCGGTGCATAGCCAAAACGGATATTCGCTGCTTGGCATCTCGCAAGGATCCATGTAAGGGCGGAAGAAAATTTTAGCTTTGTTCGTAAGCGGAGTTTTTTCTTTGTCAGTCACGCCTTTTAGATCGCCGCTTGGAAGGGCTGCGGCCTTGTTGCCATAAAATGCGAATTTATCGTTTGGAGCGGCCTTCTTAGCGTAAGGATCGAATTTGGTGTTAAACCTCCACTGCGTCTCTTTGCCATCGACGACCGGCCATCTAAGCCCGCGCACCCTGTGATAGGTGTCAAAATCAGCCAGATCGTGTCCGTGTCCGAGGCCAAATTTTCGGTATTCTTCCCAAAGGTATTTATGAACGAAAAAGCCATATCCTTTAAATTCTTTACCATCCGAGCCGATGACTCCTCGCTTGTCGCCAAAGACTTCGGTGTTGTCAAAATTTTCCATTATAGGATCGTTTGCAGGATAGCTCTTTGCCTCCTCGTTTGCGAAAAGTACGTCAAACAGCGTATCCTCCTCGCTGTATCCCATGGCTTTTGCAGCGTCCAAGACGCTTGGCAGAGTCACCTTGTCGTTTAGCTTTTTCTCGCCCCAAACGTCTTTTAGCTTGAAGCGTTTGCTAAATTCCAGCATCTGCCAGATATCAGGCATCGCTTCGCCCACAGGTAGCACTTGCTGTCTCCAGTGCTGCGTCCTGCGCTCGGCATTGCCGTATGCTCCCCATTTTTCATATATCATCGCAGTTGGGAGGATAAGGTCAGCTACTTTTGCAGAAATTCCTGGATAAGGGTCGCTTACGACGATGAAGTTGTCCATCTCGCGAGCAGCCTTGATCCAGTGGTTTGCATTTGCGGTGTTTTGCCAAGGGTTATTTACCTGAACCCAGATGAATTTCACTTTGCCGTCTTCTAGATCGCGCATCATTTTTACGTAGTGAGAGCCCAGTACGCCGTTTAGCGTTCCTGCTGGAAGCTTCCAAATTTTTTCTGAGATTTCTCTATGTTTTGGATTATTCACCACCATATCAGCAGGCAAGCGGTTAATGAATGTTCCTACCTCGCGAGCCGTACCGCACGCGCTTGGCTGACCGGTGAGAGAAAAGGCTCCAGAGCCAGGGAGGGCTTGCTTGCCAAGTAAAAAATGCACCATATAAGCTTGCTCATTTACCCAGGTGCCACGCTGATGTTGGTTGAAGCCCATGGTCCAAAAGCTCACGACCTTGCGGTTTTTCTCGATGTAAAGATCGGCTAGAGCCTTTAGCTTGCCTTTAAATTCCTCTATATCTTCGTTTGGATCGCCCTTTGCGACCTTAGCGGTAAATTCCAGCGTATAAGGCGCAAGGGCTTTTTTAAATTCTTCAAAGCTTATGTGCCAGTGATTGCCAGCTGTGGCTGTATTTTTATTTTCCATCGTATCGCCGGCTTTTAGGCCAAGGTAAGATAGGGTCACGCCCTCTGCCTCACTAAGTACTTTTGATTTTTCTGTCGCAGCGGTATCTAGTTCGCTTTGATCATATTTTTTATGTTTTATGTCAGGGCGCAGTCCGTATCCGATATCCACAGGTCCGGTCGTAAACACACAATGGTTTTTAACAAATTCCTCGTCTATCATTTCAGGGTGGTTATAAACGATCTCATGAGCGATGTAGTTCCAGATCGCAAGGTCCGCAGACGGAGAGAAAATAATCTCGATATCGGCCAAATTTGAAGTCCTGGTCGAATAGGTACTTAAATTTACAACCTTTACTTTATCGGGATCGCTAAGCTTTCTGTCACTTACCCTGGCCCACAAGATCGGGTGCATCTCGGCCATATTTGCACCCCAAGCTACGATAGTGTCCGTTAGCTCTATGTCGTCAAAACAACCCGATGGCTCGTCTATACCAAAAACTTGCATAAATCCTGCAACTGCGCTTGCCATACAGTGTCTAGCATTTGGATCGATACTGTTGCTTCTAAAGCCAGCTTTCATCATCTTAGAGGCTACATAGCCTTCAGGGATGGTGTATTGTCCCGAGCCCAAAACGCCCACTCCGTGAGGTCCAAGCTCGTCATAGGCCTTTCTAAACTGAGCCTCCATCACGTCAAAGGCTTGCTTCCAGCTTACTTGCTTAAATTTACCCTTTTTATCGAACTCGCCCTTTTCATTTACGCGTAAAAGCGGGTGCGTGATCCTGTCCTCGCCATACATGATCTTGGCATTAAAATAGCCCTTTATACAGTTTAGTCCGCGATTTACCGGTGCTTCCGGGTCACCCTTGACGGCTACTATCTTGCCCTCTTTTGTAGCGACCATGATACCACAGCCCGTCCCGCAGAAACGGCAAGCAGCCTTATCCCAGCGCCAGCCCTTTTCAGCTTCGCTCGCCGCAGATAAATTTGCAGGTATAGCGATACCCGCACTAGCACAGGCGGCACTAGCAGCGGCTGACTTTATGAAATCTCGTCGATTCATCTTCTCTCCTTACAATCTTAAAGTTGCATTTTTGCGCGTATCTTAACGACGAGAAACTTATTTACGACTTATTTAAATTAATTAATTTTTTTGATTTATGACAAGGCAAATCAATTTAAATCTCTTTGGGTATTTTAAAATTTAAAATTCTAACGGCAAGATGAGGTCTAAGTATATCTTTTTATATCGATTATATTTGATTGTCATTTTCAAAAAATGTCACGATTTTGTTTTGCTGTATTAAAATTTTATTTATATTAATGTGTAGAAAAGTAACTCTTGAAAGCAGGATAATAAAATTTAGATTTCAAAGTAAGACCAAGTGAGATTTTTAAGAAATGGTGGAAGCGAGGGGGATCGAACCCCTGTCCAAAAACAAAACAACCACAGCCTCTACATGTTTAGCAAAAGTGAAAATTTCATCTAGCCACGCTCACTTTCCAAAACGAACGGCTAAACTAAGACGAAATTTCAGCTCACGCCTCGTCAGGACGCACGCCTACTCTATCTGGGGTTACTCGCATACTTTCTTAGATAGTATCAAAAGGGCGAGGCTCAACTGAACTTACGCAGCTTTAGCGTAAGCAGGAGCGAATTTAACGTTATTTGCGTTTAAATTTAGTTTGAGCTTTTTACGCTTTGCTCAAAGCGACATGCCACCGTAGCCACTCTGCTCCTGTCGAAGCCAAGTCGCTCCCATATCAAAGGAGGGCTATTGTAATACTTTTTAAAATTTTAGTCAAGCTTTTCGGGGATATTTATGATGAGCGGGTCAAGGACGCTAAAATACTCCGCGTCATGCTCGACATCTTGTCTATATTTTTCAAACTGATCGCTCACCATCAAGAGCCAGTCGATGAAATCATCATTCGCAGGCCCGTTTAGGACTCTAGCCTCCTCGCAGACCTCCTCCGCAAGCGTCGTCAGCTTGAGGATAGGATCAAGATGCATGAAACCGGCAGCGGATTTGATGTTATGAAAGATCCTAAAAAGTTCTTGGATATTGTTTTTATATTTGTCGTTTCTAGCTAAATTTACTATCAAAGGCTCCATCAAATCGCACATCAAAGAGTAGTGCGATAGAAATTCTTCAACTATATCATACGAATAATCTATCTCCAGCCTTTTTAATATACCCATCATTACGTCCCCTAAGAAATTCTAGCAATTGTAGCAAAATTTTGATAAAATTAAAAACTTTTTATATAAATTTCGAGGCATTTTATGGCAAACGACAAGAAAAAACTCACGGTAAACGATATAAAAAACAAAAAGATAAAAGGCGAGCCGATAGTCATGATGACCGCCTACGATGCGCTTTTTGCCAAAATTTTCGATGATTACGCCGATATCATTTTAGTCGGCGATAGCCTAAATATGAGCTTTCATCTAAAAAAAGAGACGATAAGCGCCACGATGGAAATGATGCTTTATCACACAAAGGCCGTTTGCGCCGGGGCTAAAAGCTCGTTTATCCTGGCCGATATGCCTTTTGGCAGTTACAGCGACGAAAGGTCGGCTCTAAAAAACGCGATGAAATTTTTTAAACAAACCGAAGCAGATGCCGTAAAGATCGAAGGTGGGATGAAAAACACAGCTATCATAAAAAGGCTTTGCGAGGAAGGTATAAGCGTGATGGGGCACATCGGGCTCATGCCGCAGTTTTCGAAATTTGAGGGTGGGTTTAAGATAAAAGGCCGCGATGAAACCGAGGTAAAGAGGCTGATGGATGAGGCCAAAGCGATCGAGCAAGCGGGCGCGTTTGCTATCTTGCTTGAAGGCACGATAAACAGCGTCGCAAAGCAGATTTCAGATAGCGTGAGCGTGCCGGTCATCGGCATTGGCTCTGGCGCGGATGTGGACGGGCAGGTCTTGGTGTGGTCCGATATGCTCGGGTTTTTTGAGGATTTTAAGCCAAAATTTGCCAAAAGATACCTAAACGGCGCCGAGCTCGTCAGACAAAGTGTGCAAACATACGCAAACGAGGTCAAAAATAGAATTTTCCCAAGCGAGGAATTTTCATATAAAGGCTGACCTTGCGTGAATTTAGATAAATTTTGCAAGGCAAAGGCGCGTGTAGAGCTTGGAAACTGGCGAAATTTAAGATATGGCTTTAAATTTAGCCCTTTTAGTTTAAAATAAGGCTCTATTTTTAAAAGTGTTGATGTGTCAAACGAGCGCTTCGCGTCTGCTTTAGAGTCCAAGGGGACGCTTGTGAACGTCGCAAGCGCTAATGAAGTGAAAAATTAGGGCTTGCTGAGGCTTTAAAATACTTTGCCAAAATAGAGCGTAAATTCAGGCCAAAACTAAAATTTAGGATAAAAATGGACAGGATAGTCGAGATCGAAAAAGTAAGTTTCGAGAGCGAATTTGAAGTATCTTTGCGCCCTTCAAGCTTTGATGACTACATCGGGCAGGAGAAGATAAAGCAAAATTTAGACGTTTTCATAAAGGCCGCCAAAAAGCGCGGCGAATGCCTGGATCACGTGCTCTTTTACGGTCCTCCCGGACTTGGCAAGACCACGCTCGCACACATCATAGCAAACGAGATGGCTGTCAGTATAAAAATGACCGCAGCCCCGATGATAGAAAAAAGCGGCGATCTGGCGGCGATCTTAACAAACCTACAAGAGGGCGACGTGCTCTTTATCGATGAGATCCACCGCCTAAGCCCCGCGATCGAAGAGGTGCTTTACCCTGCAATGGAGGACTTTCGCCTCGACATTATCATCGGCTCAGGCCCCGCAGCGCAAACGATAAAGATCGATCTGCCGAAATTTACGCTCATCGGCGCTACGACGCGTGCCGGTATGATCTCCGCGCCGCTACGAGATCGCTTTGGGATGGATTTTAGGCTTCAGTTTTACAGCACCGCCGAGCTTAGTAGGATCATCCAGATAGCCTCTGTAAAGCTTGGCAAAGAGTGCGACAAGGCAGCCGCCCTAGAGATAGCAAAACGCGCTAGGGCCACGCCTCGCATAGCGCTAAGGCTGCTAAAACGTATCCGCGACTTTGCCGAGGTCAATGACGAGGCCATGATCTCTCACGAACGCGCAAAAGAGGGGCTAAACGCACTTGGCGTAAATTCGCTCGGGTTTGACGAGATGGATATAAAATATCTTGAAATTTTACTTGACGCCAAACGCCGTCCGCTAGGCCTTAGCACTATCGCTGCGGCACTTAGCGAGGACGAGGGCACGGTTGAGGACGTCATCGAGCCTTATTTGCTGGCAAACGGCTTTATCGAGCGCACGGCAAAGGGGCGCATCGCAAGCGAGAAATGCTTCGAGACTTTTAAAATAAAACTAAACCGAACAAAAGGGCTTTTTGATGGTGAGTAACAGCAGAATTTTCTTTGGTATCTTTATATTTGTGGCGCTCTCGCTCGTGATTTATCTGTTTAAGCCGTTTTTACTAGATCTCTTCATCGCTGCACTTTTAGCCGTAGCCACTTCAAACATAAATGTGCTGTTTTTAAAGCTCACAAAAGAGCGCAAAACGCTTTCGGCCGCACTCACGACGGCAGTTTTGTTCACACTTTTCATCGCGCCTTTTTTATACGCAGTGATCGAGCTTACCAGATACGCTTCGACCTTTAATATGAACAACATAACGGGCACGATAGATTACATCAAAAACTACAACTTCGCGCTGCCTTCATCGATCGAGTTTTTAGAGCCGAAATTTAAAGAATTCATCGCTCAGGTCGACATCAAAGCAATCACAGCCAACATTTTGACAAACCTTGCAAATTTAGGCAAACTAAGTGCGAAATTTATCGCCGATGTCGCTTTCATCCTCGTATTTTTCTTTTTTGCGATCCTTTATGGCAACGAGCTTGTCATTTATATGAAAAAGGCGCTTCCGATGAAAGAGAGCGAGAGCGGCTTTATACTAAGCGAGATGGCTAACGTGATGAGCGTGGTGCTTTACTCTATCATCATAAACGCGATCTTGCAAGGGCTTTTGTTTGCCTTCATCACGATCATCTACGACTATAATGGCTTTTTGACGGGTATCTTGTTTGCCTTCATGTCGCTCATCCCGGTAGTGGGCGGGGTCTTAGCCTGGGCGCCTATCAGCCTTTACGAGCTCGCAAACGGCAATGCTACAGGTGCTATCGTCATCGCGCTTTATACGATCATCGTGATCTCGGTCATCGCCGATACGTTTTTAAAGCCGCTGGTGATCAAATTTATAAACGACAAACTAGTAAAGATCCCGACTAAGATCAACGAGCTTTTGATATTTTTCGCGATGATAGCAGGCATCACCACATTTGGCTTTTGGGGGCTCATACTTGGACCTGCGATCGTTACGTTTTTCCTCTCGACCATCAAGCTTTACGTGCTTTTAAAAGAGCGCTCGGTCGTTTGAAATTTCAAATTTAGGATGCAAAATGATCTATGAAGACGAATTTATAAAAGTAGAGCAAGAGGCGAGTGAACTGCCTTGGGTCAAAATTTTCACCCAAAAGCCGTTTAAGGAGCTTAGCGACTGCGACGAGCAAACACGCGCGCATCTGTTTGAAGCGATAATGATGACCGAAAGGGCGATGCTGAAATTTTATAAACCCACAAAGATCAATATCGCAAGCTTTGGCAACTACGTCCCGCACGTGCATATCCATGTCATCGCGCGTTTTAAAGACGATAAATTTTTCCCACAAAGCGTCTGGGGTGAGGTGCAACGCGAAAGCTCGCTAAATTTACCGCAGTTTGAGCGGTTTGCAAAAATTTTAGCCACCGAGCTAAAGGATGAATTTTGCTGAATTTTAGGAAAAACAAGGTCGCTTATATAGTCGTTTTCATCGTATTTTTGGTATTTGGACTGCTTTATGATCTCTACTGCTCTTATGAGCAAGAGCAGCAGCAAAGCAATATGAAGAGCTTTTTTGACTATCACATAAAGCAGCTAAACAAAAATATCGAGGACGCAAAGCTCTCGTCTATGGCGATAGCAGTGCTGCTAGGACAAAACGACAGCATACAAAAATGCCTGCTGAATTTAGACAGGGGCGAATGTATAAAAAACGTGAATAACATCGTAAATACGCTAAGCGCGGTCTCGATGTATAACAATATAAAAATTCATCTGCATACAAAAGATCTTAAAAGCTACGTAAGAAGCTGGGATACAAATCAGTTTGGCGACACGCTGACGTCGTTTCGCTATCTGATAAACCAAGCCATAAAAAAGCAAAAACCAGTCGCCGGCATAGAGGCTGGAGTGGCGGGCGTTTATATGCGTGCAGTCTCAAGCGTAGCATACGAGGGCGAAAACATCGGCAGTGTCGAGGTTTTACTAAACTACGAGCATTTGGGGAATTTTTTCAAAGAGCAAGGCATCGACCTTTTCGTGTTGCTTGACAAAAACCAAGCCATCTCGCACAAGCCGGGGCCAAATGACGATCTTTTAAAAGACTATTACATAGAAAATTTAAACAGCGCGAATTTAAATATCCTCGAAATTTTGCGCGGCATAGACTTTGAAAAGACTGATTTTTACGCGTATAAGACGCACTATTTTAGCATGGTGCCTCTCATCGACGCTAGCTCAAAGAGGATAGGATACTACGTGCTTCACATAAACACGGACACCAAAGAGCGCAACATATCGCAAAACTATCTGCACGCCGAGGAGCTGTTTTAAGATGTCTCGCTCGCAAGTAGCGAGTAAGCGAATTTGACTACGCTTAAATTTCAAGAAACATCTTTTAAAATTTTAAACGTATAAAAAAATGTGCTGCCCTCGCCGGGCACGCTCTTTACATCATAGGCGATGTCATTTTTTTTGCAGATTTCAGAGACGATGTTGAGCCCCAGTCCAAAGCCGCCTTGCACCTCATCTTCGCGCTCGTATCGTTTCCAGATACGTTTGGTGTCTTTTATGCCCTCGCCGAAGTCCTGCACGCTAAGCACGGCCGTATCGCCATTTTGAGCTAAATTTATGAAAATTTGCGTATCTTGCGGGCTATATTTTATGGCGTTGGTTATGGTGTTGTCGATGATGCGCTGGGCGGCGAGCTTGCTTATGAGCACGAATACGCCGTCTTTTATGTCGGTGATGAGTTTTATATGTTTAGCCCCGGCGACACTTCTTAAAAACCTGACTCGCTCAAGCGCATACATACCAAGATCCAGCCTCTCTTTTGGGAATTTTATATATCCGCGCTTTATGAAGTATTCCACGTCTTCGTAGGTTATTTGCATCTGCTTAAGCGCATTTTTGATGCGGTTTGTATATTTGTTCTCAAGCCCCAGCATCTCCAAATTTATCCCGGCCACGCCAAGAGGCGTTTTTAGTTCGTGCATGGCGTCGTTAAAGAAGTTGTTCATATATTTTTGCACGTCCTTGTAGGGCTTGACGCTACCAAGGTAGGAGACATAAAGTATAAATGACACCGCCGTTAGTATCAAAGTCAGCATGAGTGCGGTCAAAAACAGCATCTTTTTATGGCTTTGCTCCTGGGCGATCACGATGTAGTAAGGCTGTTTGTCTTTGACAAAAAAGCTCTTGTAAAACAAAAATCCGTCTTGCTCCAGCACTATAAATTTAAAATCTTTAGGTTTCATCGTCAGGTTTGAAACGATAGGGGTGAAATTTTGATCATAAATCGCGTATTTGTAGATAAGCGAGCTTGGCATGCTCTCGTTGCCTAGAAACAGCGTCCTTATGCGCTTTTCGTGTTTTATGAGGCCAAAAAGATTTTTAGAGGTCTCATCTTTTTGGCTTAAATTTAAGATGACGAAGCTTTGAAAGACAAATAGCGCCATTATGATAAATGTCGCTAATATCGGGACTTTAAAGCTTTTTTGCATCTATGCGGTAACCGACTCGTCTTTTTGAGGTGATAAAGTCGTTTGAAGTCTTTTGGCGGATCTTTAGCACGTGCATGCGGATATCGGCGCCGTCTATCTCTTTATCGCCCCAGACTTGCTCTCTGATATCCTCCATGCTCACGTAGGTATTCAAATGAGCGACCAAGCACTGCACGAGCTCGATCTCTTTGGCGCTTAGCTCGATCAATACGCCATTATGATGCAAGGTCTTTTTATTCGCGTTGAAGTCGAAGTCGCCGTTTAGTTTGACGATGTTTTTATCATCCACGCTATAATACTTCCTCATAAGCTCGCCCACGCGAAATTTCAGCTCGGCAAGCTCGAAAGGCTTCTTGAGGTATTCGTTGCATCCTAGCTCGTAGCCTATCGCCATATCGTCTATATCTACAAGCGAGGTCATTATCATTATAGGAGTGTCTAAATTTAGGCTTTTTATGTATTTTATGACCTCGTGTCCGCTAAGATGCGGCACCTTGATATCTAGTATGAAGAGATGGTAAAAATTCTTAGCTATCAGATCACAGGCCATCTGTCCGTCGCTGGCGCATTCGACATCGTAGCCTAGTGTCTGCAAATACTCGCAGACACTTTCGCAAAATTGTAAATCATCCTCTAAAAGTAAAATTTTCAAGTTTTAAGCCCCCGTAAAAATTTGCCCTGCATAAACTATGTAGTATCTTAGCAAAATTACGCCGCAAATTACAATAAACGTGTTAAAAACTATCACGGCAGGCTTAAAAGCGTGTCCTTTTAACGCAGTGAAGTCGATTAATATCGGTAAAATCAGTCCCACGCCAAGCACGCCTATCCAAAAGATAAATGCCAGGTAGTTTGCACTAAGCGCCTCTTTTGCCGCCTTCATGCTGACTTCGCCGCCGTTAAACATCATAGCAAATAGCACGCCAAGAAGCGCGATCTCGCAAACTATCGCAAAAAGATCGAATTTAAGCAAGCTTGAAACCACGTGCCTATCTACGTCCTCTTTAAAAAAGGCCATACCGCAAAGCACACTGGCTGCGATACCAGAGCTAAAACCGGATACCAAAAACAGCACAGGTAGCACCCAAGTATCCCAAAGCGGCACTTTATGCACGGCACTTAGCAAAAAGCCCGTATATACGCCAACTCCGATAGCCAGGACAAAAAGCAAAATTTCTATGAATTTTACCAGGCCAGAGCCGATCAGCAGATCTGAAATTTTACCCGGCAAGACGAAATTTAGCCTCTTTACCTGCGGTGCGAAAGCTACCAGCAAATACACGCAAGCAAGCGGCGTATAGACTAAAAGCAACGCGACGCCGATAGACATCACGGAGGTGAAATTATACTTTAAAAGTATCCAGTAAAAGCTAAGCGGCTTACCAAGATCAAGCACCAAAAGCGATAGTCCCGTTATGATCGCTAGCGGCGCGAGGATGGCTGCAGCCTTAAAGCAAGCGTCAAAGCGAGAGCCGGCTGAAATTTGAGCTAAATTTATAAATTTCCATCTATATTTTATCGCCACCATCATCGCACCCGCAGAAAGCCCCGCCAAAAATAGATACAAGGCTATCGGCCACGGCCAGTAAATTTCAGTGTATTGAGTCATGCTTCCCCACATGTTATTCATGGCTTCCTCCTTTGCGGTTAGCTATCATCGCAAGCTGCGGATGAGTCTTAAACTCGGCTTTTGGCAGATAGACCTTTTTGTTTTTCATGAGCTTTGAAATTTCAGAATTTTCATCGTTTATGTCGCCAAAGACCAGCGCATCCGTCGGACAAACGCTGACGCAGGCAGGCTGCTCGTCTTTAGAGAGTCTGTTTTCGTAGCAAAACGTGCATTTTCCTATCTCGCCTGTCTTTGGTTCGACGAAGCGAGCGTCGTAAGGACAGGCTAATATGCAGTATTTGCAGCTCACACAGATACGGTGATCTAGTAAGGTGACGCCCTCTTTCGTCTTAAAACTAGCTCCCGTCGGACAAACGTCCACGCAAGGGCTATCCTCGCACATCACGCAGCTTTGGCGGATAAAGTCAAGCTTTAAATTTGGAAATTCCCCGCTCATCTTTGAATGCACCTGCAAGCGATAAACGCCGTTAGGAACGCCGTTTTCGCTCCTGCAAGCCACAGAGCACGCCTGACAGCCTATGCATAAATTTTCATCATGTATCATCATGTATTTTTTCATTTTTCTCCCCTTTACGCCTTAAGTATATCCACGCCGACATTTGTCACCATCGTAGCGGCCACCGGCCCCTCCTCGGGGCTCAAAAGAACGCTGGAATTCACGCCGATCCCGTTTGCGCGGCTCATGCCCGGTGTCACGTGGCCAAAGCCGTGATAAACAAACAGCGTGTCCTCTCTGATGCCCTGAGTGAGCATGATCTTGCCTTTTTGTTTGCCGTATTTGTTTTGCAAAACGACCTCATCGCCATCTTTTAAATTTTTACGAGCAGCGGTATTTGGATGTATCCAGATAGGAGACTCACTCATTAGATCGTGTAAAAACGGCACGTTTTGAGTATGGCCGTTTGTATGTACCGGCGTTTTACCGCTCATCAGGCAAAGCTCATGCCCGTCAAAGACGTCGATATCTTTTGTATTTAGACAGCCATATCCAGGGAACTCCACCTCGACTTGCTCGCTAAAAAGCTCGATCTTGCCGCTTTTTGTAGCGAGCTTTGCTAGCCCGTCCATGAGGCCATTTTCACCTACAAACTGCGCTGCGTTTGGAAATTTCTCCACGAATTTATCAACAAGAGCCTTTTCTCTAAATAAAATTCCAGGTACCTTCCACGTGACATAACCGTCTTTTTCTAGCGCACTTAAGAGTTCGACATTGCCTTTTACCTGCTGCATACGCCACTCGCGCATGTCATTCCATGTATAAAGCTCATCTATCTTCATCCTGCGCGCAAGCTCTCTAAATATGCCTGCGCCATCCTTGGTGTCGCCTATTGGATCGACTATTTTATTTCGTATCATGTATGCTGGCTTGAGGCCCGACTTGTCCTCGATGCCTTCGTCGCGCTCGAGATATGTGCTCTCCGGTAAAACGACGTCGGCATAGGTAGCCATATCGTTTAGATAGATGTCGCTAACCACGATGAAATCGAGCTTCTTGAGCGCCTCTACGCTTTTATCGGTGCCTGCGACGTTTATTAGGTGATTGAAGCGGATGTTGAACCAGCCCTTTATAGGATAAGGTTTTTCGCTCAGTATCGCCTCGTTTATATCCATCAAAACGCCGTGTTTGCGGCTGACGAATTTATGCTTCCCGCTATCTCCTGCGTGATCGAGACGTGTCACTTTAGGTACTTTAAACGGCTCGTCCATATTTTTAAGCTCCGGAAAGTCGCTCGTTCCGGTCAGTTTGTTGAAAGTCTTTGCGTTTTTACCGCCAAACAAGCCGCCTTTGACCTCCCAGTTGCCCATCATCGCATTTGCCGTCATTATGGCGCGCGTTCGCATATATTCGGCCTTTGTCGTGGTCGTCTTGTGTCCAAAGTCAATGATGACGCGCGGAGCTGCAGCCCAAATTTCAGCCGCTATGCGCTCCACCGTATCGGCTGGTATGCCGGTGATCGCCTCTTGCCACTGCGGCGTGGTGTCTTTGGTGTTTTCCACGACCTTATCAAAGCCGATCGTAAATTTATCGACAAACTCCTTGTCGTATGTGCCGTTTTTTATCCAAGTGTTGATAAGCGCCATGACAAAGGCGATATCGGTGCCGGGCTTTACAGGCAGCCACTCGTCCGCCTTTGAGGCCACTACGCTAAATCTAGGATCCAGCACGAGTAGCTTGGTGTCCTTTTTGTCGGCAAATTTCGCCAGCTTTTTAGCATCAGCGATAACGATGCCTTCAAAGAGATTGTGCCCGAAATTCACAACATATTTTGCGTTTGCAAAGTCGCGCTTAAGCTTAGGCTTGCCATACATATGCTCGCACACCATTTGATATGTGATCGGACAGCAAGAAAAGTGTGAAAAGCAGTTTGGCGAGCCGTAGCTACTGGCGAAATTTACCATTAGCTTATGAGTTTGGCTCGATTTTGCAGTGAAGACAAAACTCTGGGCTCCGTATTTTTCCTTGATCTCGAGCATCTTTTTTGCGACTAGATCAAGCGCCTCGTCCCAGCTGGCCTCGCGCCACTTGCCCTCGCCTCGCTCGCCTGCGCGTATGAGAGGCTTTACGATACGCTCTTTGTCATAAAGCTGGTTGTGCCCTGAGCCGCCTCGAGCGCAAACAGACGTGGCTGTCCCGCTTACTTTGTGGTTGCCTTGTATGAAGATGTTTTTGCCATCGACCACGCGACCCTCGATAGGACAGCGCGAAGAGCACATCTCGCAAAAGCTTGGTGTGAAATTTTCACTGCCCTTTAGCGCACCGGCACCGACTGCACCGAGGCTTCCGGGCGTAAGACAGGTCGCTAGAGCGCTAGCACCCGCACCGATTTTCAGGAAATCTCGTCTAGATTTATCCATCTCTCCCTCCTTGATATTTTATGGCATTTTATTATCTTTGCGTAAAAATAAGGTAAAAATTTGCTTAAATATAAAGTTTAATTTTTATATTTTATATTTTGAGATAAAGGCTATCAAAAAGTAGGATTTTTAATGAAATTTTGGGTTTTAAAATTTTGGCTCTGTTACAATATTTCATTGATTTTCAGATTTCAAAGCAGGAGAATGCGAACAGCATTCGAGTAAAAGCCTTGTGAAGCGACGCTATCGCCGCCGCCGATTTTTACTTCGTGCTACGCACTCGTAACGAGACTTCGCTACGAGGACAGGGAAGCGGTAGCTGACCGCGGTCTGCTTGCAGTTGCGAGTGCAACGAAGCGTCTTGAAAAGCTGCAAGCAACGCGAAGCAGAAAAAATCGTGCTATATGTTCGGCGTCTTGCGGAGAGAGTATGGTTTTTGCTTCACTTCGTTCGCAACTGCAAAGCAGAAGTGAAGCAAGTGTCAATAATTTATTAAAATTTTACTACGCCCTAGCAAGCTAAATAGAATTCGGCGACATTTCGCTTCGCTTGTTCGTAGCTGTAAGTGAGAAATTTATCAACACTTTTTAAAATAGAGCCAAGTAAAATTTAAAGAAAGAGACCGAGAAAGCATCTCGGTCAAAATTTTTATAGAAGTATAGGTGCTACTATAAAGCCTAACGCAACTGAAACTGCGACCATTATAGTGCCCGGTATAAAGAAAGAGTGGTTGAATACGAATTTTCCGACTCTTGTCGTTCCTGTGTCATCCATCGCTATCGCACCAAGAGTGGTAGGATATGTAGGAAGGACGAATAGTCCTGAAACAGCTGCAAATGAAGCGACTAGTATCCAAACTTGACCTGAATTTTCAGGGCTTGTCATACCAAGTGCTAGCGCGACGACAGGCATCATGACTTTTGTAGTAACGGCTTGTGAATAAAGAAGCGCACTGACAAAGTATAAAACGACAGCCAAAACGAATGGATATTGTTTTACGAATTCAGATGCCACGGCTTTGATCGCATCAACGTGTCCGCCGACAAACGTGCTGCCTAGCCATGCGATACCAAGCACGCAGATGCACGCGTTCATACCGCTTTGGAAAGTGCTAGTTGAAAGTAGCTTGCCTGTCTCGACTTTGCAAAGCATAACGATGAATGCACCAATAGTAAGCATGAAGCTAATGATCGCACCATCTCTACCAAGGATGACCGGGTTGATAAGTCCGACATTCTTTGAGATAGCCAAAGCGTAGATGACGACGGCTAAAACGCCGATACCAAAGATCGCGACAGAGCGTTTTGCATAAGGTAAAAGCTCCTTTTCCTCATGCCCCTTGATCTCTTTGACAAGACCTTTTGCAAGTCTTTCTTGATAAATAGGATCTTTTGAAAGGTCCAAATCATAAAACATATTTACTATGAATGCAGTTATGAGCATGCCAACGAATGTAGTAGATATGCAGATGAAAAGCAACATAGGATAATTCACACCAAGTGGCTCACATAGACCGCTCATCGCGACAAATGCCGCCGATATCGGGCTAGCAGTGATCGCTACCTGAGATGAAACGACTGAAAGCGCAAGTGGAGCGGAAGGTTTTATATTTTCGCTTTTTGCGACCTCGACGATGACAGGTATCATAGAAAACGCAGTGTGTCCGGTACCTGCAAATACTGTCAATAAATAAGTAACAGTCGGTGCTAGATAGTTGATCTGTTTTGGATTTTTACGCAAAATTCTCTCTGCCACCTGAACCAAATAATCAAGTCCGCCTGCAACTTGCAAAGCCGTGATAGCCGAGATGACTGATGCGATGATCAAGATGACGTCCCAAGGCAAATTTGCCGGCTTCATACCAAAGCACAAGGACAAAATAATAACGCCAAGACCACCGGCGTAACCTATACCCATACCTCCTAGCCTGACGCCTAGGTAAATACCTCCAAACAAGACTATAATCTGTAAAATCAGCATTATATCCATTGGAATCTCCTTTTAAAAAATTATTTTAAAAATTTTAAACTCTCAAGCATTGAAAGCTGGGTGGCTCTCAATGCTTTTATGATTAGGATTTTATTACAATCAGTATAAAACTTAAATTAAATCCTTAAATTTTATAACTAATTTTATTTACCTATGTCGTCTTTACTCATGCTAGGATTTAGCATATTTTTTGGCTCTAAAATTTTATCTATCTGAGCCTTTGACAAATAGCCTCTCTCAAGGCAGATGTCACCTACGGCTTTGCCTGTTTGAAGTGCCTCTTTAGCGATGCTTGCTGATTTCTCGTATCCGATATGCGGGTTGAATGCTGTGACGATACCGACTGAGCCAAGGACTGATTTTAGGCAAGCCTCAGGATTTGCAGTCAGTTTCTTGATGGCTTTTTCAGCTAGCGTTTTCATTGCGTTTTCAAGTATGCAAATAGAGTTGAATAGTCCATAAGCGATACCAGGTTCGAATGCGTTTAGCTCAAATTCGCCGCGCTCGCTGCAAAGCATGATAGTCACGTCGTTGCCGATGACCTCATAGCAAGCCTCGCCTACGACCTCTGCGATGACAGGGTTTACTTTACCAGGCATGATAGAGCTACCAGGTTGCATTTGAGGTAAATTTATCTCGCCAAGTCCGCATCTTGGGCCTGAGTTCATCAAACGAAGGTCGTTTGCTATCTTTGAAAGGCGAACGGCGGCTGTTTTTAGTGCACCGCTTACATGGACGAAGTCCGCAGTATCTTGTGTAGCTGCGATGAAATCATCCGCAGCTTCAAATTTCACTCCGGTTATCTCAGATAGCTTTTTCTCGACTACGAATTTATAGTCAGGATGGCAGTTGATACCTGTTCCTATCGCAGTCGCGCCCATATTTAGATATCTCATTGACTCGCGTGCAGCAGTGATCTTTTCGATGTCGCTTTTGATGTAAGTGGCAAAAGCGTTAAATGTGTTGCCAAGTGTCGTAGGAACGGCGTCTTCCAGCTCTGTCCTACCCATTTTGATGACATCTTTCCACTCTTTTGCTTTTACCTCAAGCTCGCTTTTTAAAAGCTCCATAGCTTTAAGCAAATCGGTAAGTTTAGCGTAAGCTGCTACTTTGATAGAGCTTGGATAAGTGTCATTCGTGCTTTGACCTAAATTTGTGTGGTCGTTTGGATGAAGGTATTGATATTCGCCTTTTTTATGCCCCATGCTCTCAAGCGCGACGTTTGTGATGACCTCGTTTGCGTTCATATTCGTGCTGGTTCCCGCGCCACCTTGGATCATATCTACGACAAATTGATCTCTAAATTCGCCCGCAATGAGTCTATCGCAAGCTTTAGCTATCGCATCTGCTTTAGCAGCCTCTAAAACGCCGACTTCTTTGTTTGCAAGAGCCGCAGCTTTTTTGATCTGAGCGAAAGCTTTTATAAAATAAGGATAGTCGCTTAGTTTTCGTCCGCTCATATGGAAATTCTCAAGTGCTCTGAATGTTTGCACACCGTAATAGACATCATTAGAGATTTCAAGCTCGCCGATGAAGTCGTGTTCTTTTCTAGTACCCATAATGGTTCTCCTTTATAAGAAATTGTTATCGGAATTATAAACTATTTTTTAATTTCAAAGATTAATTTTTAATTTGTGGTTTAAGTTTTTCAGGTAAGGCTTGTTTAGCAATGTTTTTAGAGACAATTAATAATATAATTTAAGCTATATTTTATATTATTGGTCGAAAAAATTATTATAGATATAAAATAGTAACGTTTTTATTACTAAAAAGTCACACTAATCTTGTGATTTTCATATTTTTTTTAAGTTTCACATCTAAATTTTAAAGAGTATTAATACAAAATAAACTAAATTTTAGCACTCATAAATAGCAAATGATAAAATTCTGATACAAAGGTGATACTTTTATGAGATTTTATAGCAGAAAATGCCGTTTTCAAAACGGCATTGTAAATGAAAGTTTAATCCTCAAGTCCTAAATTCTGACGGTATTCTTCGTATGTGCCTCTAAAATCAACCACTTCGCCATCGCCTTTTAAGTGCAAAATTCTATTTGCAAAAGCGTCGATCAGCTCTCTATCGTGGCTCACGCATACGACGCTTCCGTTAAAATTATAAAACGCCTCGCCAAGTGCGATGATCGCTTCAAGGTCTAGGTGGTTGTTTGGCTCATCCATCACGAGTAAATTTGGACGATGCAGCATGAGCTGAGCGAGCCTGACGCGATGCTTCTCGCCACCACTTAAAGCGCCCACGGCCTTTTCCTGTTCGGCACCGCTAAAGAGCATGCGCCCTAGGCACTTTCTGATCTCGTCGATATCCTTGTTTTTAGCATCTTGCAAGTATTCATAAAGCTTTAGATCGCTGGTGATTTTATTTACGGTATCTTGCGCGAAATACCCCAGCTCGATAGTCGCTCCGATATGCACCGAGCCGCCATCTGGGGCCAGCTCACCGGTTATTAGCTTGCAAAGCGTGCTTTTGCCAACACCGTTATGGCCGATGATGGCGAGCTTATCACCCTTTTCAAGCTTGAAATTTAGCCCATCAAAGACGACTTTATCGTCAAATTTCTTGCTTAAATTTTTGATCTCGATGAGCTCGTTTCCTATCTCGCGGTTCGTGCGAAAAAGTATGCTAGGATCGCGTCTGCTCGATACTGCGATCTCGGCGATATCCAGCTTTTCAAGCTGTTTGGCGCGACTGGTCGCTTGCTTGGCTTTGCTCGCATTTGCCGAAAAGCGCGCGATAAACCGCTCTAGCTCCTCTTTTTCCTTCAGTTTCTTGTCGCGCTCCATCTCGTGCTGTTTGGTGATGAGGTTCGCCGCCATATACCAGTCGTCGTAATTACCCGAAAATTCACGGATTTTCTTAAAATCCACATCCAAAATATGCGTGCAGACGCGATTTAAAAAGTGCCTATCGTGGCTGATAACTACAAGCGTTCCCTCGTGGTGATTGAGCTCGTTTTCCAGCCATGCGATGGCGTCGATGTCGAGGTTGTTCGTCGGCTCGTCCAAAAACAAAATATCAGGCTTTGGAAACAGCACTTGCGCCAAAAGGACCTTGACCTTTTCGGAATTTTCAAGCTCGCTCATAGATTTATCAAACTCATTTAGTCCCAGTGAGCTTAAAATTTTCTCGATCCTGGTTTCGTATTCGTATGTGGGATCCTCCTCTGCGGTGATCATCTCAAGCTCGCTTAGTCGGTCGTTTATGGCGTCTGTAAATTCAGGGCTCTCATAAAGCTTTTCTTTTTCTTTAACTGCGTCGTAAAGGCGCTTGTTGCCATATAGAACGGCATCTTTTAGGCTGAAATTTTCAAACGCGAACTGATCTTGACCAAGCACACCCACACGAAGACCGTTTTCTATCACGATCTCGCCGCTAGTAGGCTCTATCTCGCCACTTAAAATTTTTAAAAATGTCGATTTCCCGGCGCCGTTCGCACCGATCAGTCCGTATCTGTTGTGGCGATTTAGCTTTAAATTTACATCTTCAAACAGCAAGCTACTGGCAAATCTCTGTGTCAAACCTCTAACTTCTAACATTATTTTCCTTTAAATTTTAAACGGTAATTTTGCCAAAAATTTTATTAATTTCTAATCTTTTAGCAAAATAATACGCAAAGCCCGCCGTCATTTAAATTCGGCTTCTTTCTGATAAAGTGTTGATTTTTAAAAAATTTAAATGTTCTAGCGTAGTCAAATCTTATGCAGCGACACTATTGCCGCCGAAATTAAGGGAAGCGTAAGCTGACCGCTAATTTCGTGCTATATGTTCGGCACTTTGTGGAGCAAGTAAGATTTACGAAGCTTTCATTTAAGGCTATCAGCACTTTTTAAAACAGAGCCAAATTCCATTGTATAGCATAAAGCCATAGTCGTATAAAAAAATAAAATTTCTCCCTCATTTTATCCGAAAATGCCCAGTCAGCTTAAAGCGATCCAAGATGTCTTCCTCTTGCGTCCCAGAGCCGATATTGTGGATTATAAGCGGTGTAGAACCGTTAAATTTATCGGAGACGATGCCGATGTGAGGGAGATTACCCGGTAGCTGCCACGTGAGTATGTCTCCTGGCATGAAAGTATCGTCATTCACCTCAAGTCCTCGCCTTTTTAGATATGTAGCGATGTTTAGCACACGGCGATGATCGATGTTTTTATCAGTTCCTTTTAGACCCCATTTTTTAGGATAGGAGCTAAAATTTTTAGCCATATCGTCATGTATCAGCTTTTGTAAGTCTATATTTTGAAGTCTCAAGGCTCGCACCAGCACATCGGAGCACACGCCTTTTGAGATCTCCACATCGCCCATCGGATAGGCAAGGCTGGAGTATGAGGGATCGTAATAGATCGTAACGCCGATCTGGCTCCTGGCGTCAGTGACTAGCTTTTGTGGAGAAAAGGCGAACAGCACCGTAGCAAAAAGCATCAAAATTTTAAAAATTTTCAAATTTGATCCTAAATTTTACTTCAAAAGCATCGTTTTTAGTATGCGTTTGCCGATCTCCACGCCAGGCTGATCGTATGTGTTTATGCCCAGCATTATGCCGGTAGCAGACGTCAAAAGCTCGTAGTAAAAGACCAGCCAGCCCGCATGCCACTCATCAAGCGCATCAAGCGTGATGATATCCACGCTTACGCCCTCTTGCACTAGCGCCATCGCAGTAGCGTCGCATTGTAAATTTAAAAGCTTGTTTAGGCTAAGCCCGCTCACAAAGTCGCATCCCTCAAGCCCTTGTAAGCTGATGTCAGGTATGTTCGTATCGACTCCGGCGTCATTTATCTTTATAAATGTCACGCTTTTGTCTTTCACGCCGTCCATTATGAGCTGTAAAAAGCTGTGCTGATCGCGACTGCCGACCAGCCCGACCGGCGTGAGGCCTACACGTTTGTAGCCTCTTTTTTTACCAAGACTCTCCGCCCAAAGCTGCACATACCAGTCGTTAAACTCAAAAAATCGGTCGCAGTAGCTAAAGACGACATTTATACTCGCACTTCTATGAGTGGCGTAGTGGTAGGCTTTCGCGATAAGCGAGGCGTCCTTTTCGTCGATATATCGCCTCTTACAAGCTAACGCCCCGGCTAGAAGCTGCTTCACGTCGTATCCGCAGATAGCAAGCGGAGCCAGCCCTATCGCGCTTAAAACGCTGAATCTGCCGCCCACATTTGACGGGATATTGAAAAATTTTATACCGTTTTGAGTAGCGAAATTTTGCAAATTCGTGCCAGGATCGGTGATTATCAAAAAATTTCGGCTAAGAGAGCTTGGGCCAAAGCGATCTAGCAAGCACTTAAATATCGTGATCGTCTCGATCGTGTTGCCCGATTTGGAGCTGATGATAAAAAGCGTCTCGTCAAAATTTATCGTGCTTACAACGCTTTCAAAGCTGTTTGGATCGACGTTATCTAGGAAATAAAGCTCTCTTTTGCTCTTTTTTGCCCCGAGCATCGACTTTAGCGCTTTTACACCCAGCGAACTGCCGCCGATGCCTACTAACACGACGTTTTTTATACCTTGTAGGCTTTTTTCGTAGGTGTAAATTTCACTCACCAGCTCCTCGCCAAGATCGGGCAGATGATAATATCCTATCTCGCCGCTTTCGTATTCGTCGTTCATACGCTTTGCGTAAGCGGCGATGAGCTCCTCTTTGGTGAAGTTGAATTTAAAGCTATTTTCTACCATTTTTTAGCTCGTAAAAGAAATTCGTAGCCTCTACAAAGCCGTCTATACTGCCGCAGTCAAAGCGCCTGCCTTTGAATTTATAAGCTATCACGATGCCCTCTTTAGCCTGTGATCTTAGAGCGTCCGTTATCTGAATTTCGCCGTTTTTACCGGGTTTTGTGCGCTCTAATATATTAAAGATATCAGGCGTCAATATATATCGTCCGATAATGGCTAAATTTGTCGGAGCATCGGCAGGATCGGGCTTTTCTACCATATCATCGACCATTATGAGATCATCTTCTATGAAGCGGCCGCTCACCACGCCGTAGGATTTTATCTGCTCTTTTGGCACTTCCATCACCGCAACTACCGAGCAGCGGTATTTTTCATAAATTTTTACCATCTGAGCCAGCACGCCCTCGCCTGCGTCGTTCACGCAAAGATCATCCGCGAGCACCACGCCAAAAGCCTCGTCGCGAACGAGCGTCTTGCCCGTGTAGATAGCATGCCCAAGCCCTCTCATCTCGTTTTGGCGGGTAAAGCTGAAAGTGCATGAGTCCATGAGCTTTCTGATGTCATCAAGCAGCGGCTCTTTGCTGGTGCCGGCTATTTGATGCTCCAGCTCGTAGCTGATATCAAAATAATCCTCCAAAGCGCGCTTGCCGCGCCCCGTGACAAAGGCCATATTGTTCATCCCCGCCTCCAAGGCCTCATCGACTCCGTAATGCACCAAGGGCTTTGTCAAGATCGGCAACATCTCTTTTGGTAGTGATTTTGTCGCCGGTAAGAATCTCGTTCCGTATCCGGCAGCCGGAAATAGGCAGGTTTGTATCATTTTTATCCTTTTATCAAAGTTGCAAAATTCTACTACTTTTAGCTTAAAAATGCCAGAACGGGTAAATTTTTGCTATCATTAGCGCACAAAAATCAAAAATAGGCGAATTTTGCAAACCGTATCCGAAATTTACAGCGCAAAGACCGAGATCAAAAAATCTACTTTCCTAAGCTACCTCCTGCCGATCGCTAAATTTGAAGAATTTCACGAAATTTTAAGGTCAGATCATCCAAAAGCCGCACATATCGTCTGGGCTTACAGAAAACTGAACAAATACGCCCAGATCATCGAGGCTCAAAGCGATGACGGCGAGCCAAAAGGCACATCAGGGCAGCCTTGTTTGAACGCTTTGCGAGGAGCTCGGCTAATAGACACGGCAGTGCTGGTGGTGCGATATTTTGGAGGCGTAAAGCTTGGTACGGGCGGGCTTGTGAGAGCTTACGGCGGAGCTGCAAATCTAGCGATAAACGAGGCGAATTTAGAAATTTTCGAGCAAAAAGATATATGCGGCTTTTTCGTGCCGTTTTCATTGACAGCTAGGTTTGAGCATTTCTTACAAAAGCAAAATTTAGAGGCTAAACGCGAATTTAACGAGGATGGAGCGATATGGCGGGTGGAATTTAACGAGGATGAATTTAACGCGTTTTATGATTTCGCTCACCACTTTGAGGCGCAAAATTTCGCCTTTTTAGCCATACCGCTCTTTGCAAGGCGTATTTTTTAAGCCTATGAGGTGTAAAATCACAAAATTTTAAGGTAAGATCATGAGCACTTGGAACGATATCTACAACCACTTTGACCCCGTCGCCTTCACGCTTTTTGACTTTAGCGTGCATTGGTACGGCATAATGTATATCTTAGCCCTACTTAGCGCGCTAGGGGCGGCAAAATACTTTGTCAAAAAGGACAATATCCCGATAACGGACGCACTTTTGGATAATTACTTTTTTTGGGTGGAGATCGGCGTGATACTTGGAGCCAGGCTCGGATACATCGCGATCTACTCCGGTGAGGCGGTTTATTTTTTCACTCATCCTTGGCAGATTTTCAACCCCTTTCACAACGGCGAATTTGTCGGTATCCGAGGCATGAGCTATCACGGGGCGGTAGTTGGATTTTTACTAGCGACGATACTATTTTGTAAAAAATACAAGCAAAATTTATGGCAGCTGCTCGATCTGTGCGCACTTTGTATCCCGTTCGGGTATATATTCGGACGTATCGGAAATTTTTTAAACCAAGAGCTCTTTGGCAGAGCGACAGATGTGAGCTGGGGCATAAATGTATTTGGGATTTTAAGACACCCTTCGCAGCTTTACGAAGCCGCACTCGAGGGTCTAGTCGTTTTCTTAATCCTCTTTTTCTACCGTAAATTTAAAAAATTTGACGGCGAGCTCATCGCACTTTATGCGATACTATACACGCTAGCTCGCTTTATCTGCGAGTTTTTTAGAGAGCCTGATGCAGGGATAGGCTTTATCATATTTGGCCTTTCTATGGGGCAGATATTATCAATTTTGATGTTTTTTGGCGGAATTCTGGCGTATTTCTTTTTGAAAAAAAATTATATTAAATAGTTTAACTTAGTTTAAAGTTATATAGGTGTATAATCGCCGCAAAAGAAAACCAAATATTAATAAATTCTTAGAAGGAGTGCTCATGGTTGGGCTTATAGAGGGTTTCCTCGGTAAGCAGGCAGACTGCAAAAAGAGTCGTGTGCCTGCGGTTTTTGATAGGTGGCAGAGTATAACGGGTTTTATTCTTGCCTGTTTCATACTATGTCACATGGTATTCACTTCGACTATTCTACTTGGCAAAGATGCGTTCAATGCAGTCGTAGAATTTGCGGAAGCCAGCTTTTTGATCAAAGGCGGGTTACCTATCGTAACAAATTTGATAGCCGCTGTGATCTTCGTCGTTTTCATCGCTCATGCTTTCTTAGCGATGAGGAAATTTCCCGCCAACTTTAGACAGCTTATAATGTTTAAAGGACACAAAGATCGCATGAAGCACTGGGATACGACGCTTTGGTGGTTTCAGTTTTTGACAGGATTTGCACTATTTTTCACTGCGAGCGCTCATTTGGTCGATATCGTTTTCAATCCGCATAAGATAACAGCCGAGCATTCGGCGGCAAATTTCCATACTTTAGAATTTTTCTATTTTGCATTGCTTGTTTTTATGGTAGTGCATGCCGGCGTAGGAATGTATCGTTTATATGTCAAATGGATAAGTATTGAGGGTGCTAATAAACAAGAGATGTTTGCAAAAAGAAACAGAGTCAAAACTATAATTTTTGCAATCTTTGGAGTGCTCGCATTAATCGCATTAATCGCTGATTTTGTTTGGGTCAGCCTTTAGTTTGGTAAATAGGAGCTAAAAATGAATGTAAAATATTGTGATGCATTGGTTATAGGCGGAGGTCTTGCGGGACTACGAGCTGCGGTCGCGGCTGGCGAAAAGGGACTTAGCACGATAGTTTTGAGCCTTATCCCGGTCAAACGCTCTCACTCGGCAGCCGCACAAGGCGGTATGCAAGCGTCTTTGGGAAATTCAAAAATGAGCGAAGGCGACAACGAGGACGTGCATTTTGCCGATACGGTAAAGGGAAGCGACTGGGGCTGTGACCAAACGGTCGCGCGTATGTTTTGCCAAACCGCTCCAAAAGCGATTAGAGAGCTTGCAGCTTGGGGCGTGCCATGGACCAGGATAACAAAGGGCGAGCGAAGTGCCATCATCAACGCTCAAAAAACCACTATTGTCGAAAAAGAAGAGGTGCATGGACTCATCCACTCTCGCGACTTTGGCGGCACTAAAAAATGGCGCACCTGCTACACTGCTGACGCGACCGGACACACCATGCTCTTTGCCGTGGCGAACGAAGCGCTAAAACACAACGTAGAAATCCACGACCGTAAAGAAGCGATCGCTCTCATCCACGAAAACAACCGCTGTTACGGCGCGATAGTCCGCGATCTAGTGACCGGCGAGATCATCGCCTACGTATCAAAAGGCACGCTCATCGCAACCGGTGGCTACGGACGCGTTTATAAACACACTACAAACGCCGTCGTGTGCGAGGGTATAGGTGCTGCGATCGCACTAGAAACTGGCGTAGCACAGCTTGGCAATATGGAAGCGGTGCAGTTTCACCCGACTCCGATCGTACCAAGCGGAATTTTGCTAACGGAGGGTTGCCGCGGTGACGGCGGAATTTTACGTGATGTCGATGGCTACCGCTTTATGCCAGACTATGAACCGGAGAAAAAAGAGCTCGCCAGCCGCGACGTCGTGAGCCGCCGTATCATGGAGCACATCAGAAAAGGCAAAGGCGTCAAAAGCCCTTACGGCGAGCATGTCTGGCTAGATATCAGTATACTTGGCCGCGAACACATCGAGAAAAATTTACGCGACGTGCAAGAAATTTGTATGATATTTAACGGCATCGATCCGGCAGACGAAGGTCCAAAGGGCTGGGCACCAATCCTGCCTATGCAGCACTACTCTATGGGCGGCATAAAAACAAAGCCAACAGGCGAGAGCCCGACGCTAGCCGGACTATTTAGCGCTGGCGAAGCTGCATGCTGGGATATGCACGGCTTTAACCGCCTTGGTGGAAATTCCGTATCAGAGACTGTCGTAGCGGGTATGATCGTGGGTGATTATTTCGCAGATTTCTGCGCGAGCCATGAGATAGATATAAAGACCGAAAATTTAGAAAAATTCGTCAAAAAAGAGACTGATTATCTACAAGGACTACTTGATAAAGAGGGCAAATACAATGTCTTTGAGATCAAAAACCGCATGAAAGATGTGATGTGGGAGCACGTAGCCATCTTTAGAACGGGCGAGGGCCTCGAAAAAGCCGTCAAAGAGCTTGAAGAGCTTTACAAAAAATCGCTTGATGTCAAGGTAACGAACAAAACGCTATTTGGCAACCCTGAGTTAGAAGAGGCTTACCGCGTTCCAAAAATGCTAAAACTAGCCCTTTGTATCGCTTACGGCGCACTCTTACGCACCGAAAGCCGCGGGGCGCATTATAGAGAGGACTACACCAAGCGCGACGATCTAAACTGGCTAAGCAGGACTCTAACGAGCTGGAAAGAAGGCGCTACGATGCCGACAGTCGAATATGAAGCGCTTGATATAATGAAGATGGAAATTCCACCTGCATTTAGAGGATACGGTGCCAAAGGTAACATCATCGAGCATCCTGACAGCGCGAAACGCCAAGCGCAAGTCGATGAGATCCGCGAGAAAATGCAAGCCGAGGGCAAAGGAAGATATGAAATTCAAGAGGCTTTGATGCACTACGAGCTTCAGCCAAAATATAAAGCACCAAATGAAAGAGCAGGTATAGGTTATGAGTAGGAAAATCACGATAAAAGCGTTCAAATACAATCCGCAAAGCAAAATTTCAAAGCCGCATTTTGCCTCTTACGAGCTAGAGGAAACCGACGGTATGACTTTGTTTATTGCGTTAAATGTCATCAGGGAGAAATTTGACCCTGATCTTAGCTTTGACTTTGTTTGTCGCGCGGGCATCTGCGGTAGCTGCGGCATGCTAGTAAACGGCAAGCCTAGTCTTGCGTGCAGGACGCTTACTAAGGACTTCCCAAGTGGCGTCATCGAGCTTATGCCGCTTCCGGTGTTTAAGCTATTAAAAGATCTAAGCGTAGATACCGGTAACTGGATGAACGCTATGAGTAGGCGCGTAGAGAGCTGGATACACTCCGATCACGTCACTGACATATCAAAGCTTGAAGAAAAGGTCGAGCCGGAGGTCGCTCAGGAGGTTTTCGAGCTAGATCGCTGCATAGAGTGCGGTATCTGCGTCGCAGCGTGCGGCACAGCCATCATGAGACCTGATTTCATCGGTGCTGTGGGACTTAACCGCGTGGCTCGTTTCAAGATAGACGCGCTTGATAAGAGGACCGACGAGGACTTTTACGAGCTCATCGGAGACGATGACGGGGTATTTGGCTGTATGACGCTGCTAGGCTGCGAAGACAACTGCCCAAAACACCTACCGCTTCAAAGCAGGATCGCATATATGCGCCGTAAAATGGCGGTTATTAAATAACTTATCTCCTTCGTGTCGCGTGAAGAAATTTGCGCGACACTTTTTAAATTTACAAAAATATCATACTTCGTCCGACGAACAAATCTGCACTTTTAAGTCTGTAGACTCTATGAATGAGATGAAAAACGAGCGTAGAATTTAAGAGTAAAAGAGCCAGTAGTGATAGCTCACGATAAACTGAATTTAGGGGCAAAGCCGCCCCTAAATTTTTAGTTCAAGAGATTAAATTTATAAGTTAGCTGCAACCAAAGCTCGTTGTTATCAGGCTTTGTTACTGCACCGTTTGCCGCGTGATTTTCTCTCTCAAGCGCTACGTAAGTCGCAGATGCGCTTAGACCTTTTACATAAGGGATATCGTAGCTAGCTATCGCAGCCCAGCCCTTTACATCCATATGAGTTCCTTTTTGTTGTCCGATAGAGTCGCCTTTATGGGTGTTATGCGACAACGTATCTTGCTCACCCTTTAGCCATTGTAAAGATGTCTTGAGCCCCTTTACACCGATCGCACCAAAGTCATATCCAAGCGTGATCTTATGTATATCCATGCCAGCGTAGTTTGTAAATACGAAAGGTCCGCGGATAGGAAGCGCGGTATATGAGCCAGGTCCATTGCCTATGCCAAGGATCATCGCATCGTCATCGCTCACGGTCGAATACGCATAAGATGCGCTAAATCCAAACAGCTCCGAGATACCTACTCTAAAATTCCACATATCGCCGTCTAAATGCGCGTTATCCATCGCCCCATTTACGCGTGAGCCCTTATACATCACGTCAAAACCAAGCTTAAATGCGTCAAACGGTAGCTTATAGTTGGCCTCTAGATTGTATAAATTCACATCGTCTTTATTACCAGCGAAGTACTCGACCTCTGTGGCTCTGGCATAGGCTGCCGTTAGCTTGAGGCCCGGGATAGATTGATTTGAGATAGCGCCTGTAAAGATGTTGTCAAATTTAAGCGCATAAGGTCCAAGCCCGCCAAAGATCACTCTATCTTTAAACGTCGGCGCTCTACCTACGTCGTCACGGTCAAATTTACTGCCGGCACGATCCATCGCGACCTTACTCCTGCCTTGGAATTTATAAAACCAAGCCGCTCTTAGCGAAGTGTCCGGGATGTCTTTGTTCTCTATGCTCACACCCTCGAATGCCTCTTTAAAGGCGCGAGTGTAGTTTCCTGCGACCAGCGGAGAGACGTAGTACTGGCGTCCGGCTTTGATGTCGGTCTTGCCTATGGAGTATCCTAGGTATAACTCCGAAAGCACCGCGCCGTTAGCGTACCACTCTTTGTCATACATCGTTTTGGCATTTTTCTCCGGGCTAAACGGCGAGCCGTAGGCTTGACCGGTAGCGCCTATCCTAAATCCATAAAGCGGATCGGTGACGTAGCCCAGCTCAAGTCCGATGCCAAAGATGTTTTCGTTATGCATCGAAAGTCTTTCATCGGTCTGATCGGCATAAGTAGCCTTTATAGTTCCGCTGAGCTTGCCTTTTGTGAAAGCCTCTGCGAGCGTGTCGGCAGCGTTAGCGTAACTCAAGCAACCAAGCGCAACAGCCGCGACTAAACTAAGTTTGCCTAGTTTCATCATGAACTCCTTATAAAAATTTTAAATATTTAATATAAAAATTAAATATTTTGTTTCAGTATTATAACACACGAAGTAAAATTTCCCTAAAAATTTCACTATTTTTGATAAACAAATGGCAACAAAGTCACACTATTCTCACAAAACGCTTGATAGCTTTGTAAGCAAATATATACTAAAATCTATCTAAATTTTAAACGTTCAAAGAGCGAAAATGGATAAATTTTTGACCGAAATTTGGGGCGGTGTGAAGCTTTTCTTAGACCAAAGAGTCCAAATGATAGCCGATGAAAGAGATCTGGCGATCTTGCTAGCGTGCAATGCCCTAAACTACGATAGGTTTATAGCTATAAGCGAATTTAGGCAGATACTTCACTCGCTTGGTCTAAGAGCTGATGTTTACAGCGTGCAAACAGCGCAAATAGGCGCTATCAACGCACTAAGATCATCTAAGATCTCAAAAAACAAAGTGATCAGGGCATTAAAAAGACTAGAAAATGAAAATATCATAAGCGAAGCTGAATTTATAAATTTAGAATTTTTTTTAAATTCTATAAGCCAAGACAGCATCAAAGCAGACACAGAGACAAAGATCAAACAAGTCGATGTCTTTCACGAAAAGATCGACAAGCTAAACGCTATTTGCGAGAAGATCTGCTCGCTTGGCGGCAGTGAAATTTCAATCAGCAAGGCAAAGGCGGCAAGGCAAAAGATAGAGGAGCTTAAATTTAATATCGTAGTGACCGGCGTCGTCAACGCAGGCAAATCAACGCTATTAAACGCCTTGCTAAACGCTAAAATTTTGGGCACTTCAAATGTGCCCGAGACCATAAATTTAAGTATCTTGAAATTCGCTAGCGAGCCTTACGCGAAGGTAAATTTTTGGAGCAAAAGCGAGCTAAAAGAGCTTGGTGTAGCCATTTCTAGCGAGCCGACCGACCTTACAGGAAGCAGCATAGCCATACAAACAAACGAGCTTAAAAACTACACTTCGGCCGGCTCGGCGCATGCAAAGCTCGTTAAAAGCGTCGAACTTTACGAAAATTTAGAGCTTTTAAAGGACAACATCCGCATCATAGACACACCGGGCATCGATGACGCGGTGTTTTTAAGAGAGCGACTGGTGCGGGATTTCATGAGCGAGTGCGATTTGATGGTACATCTGATGAACGTCTCTCAAAGCACCACGCAAAAAGACGTGGAATTCATCGAGCAAAGCGTGCACGGCTCACATATCGTGAAGCTGGTAGTCGTTTTGACACATGTCGATCTTTTAAACAATGACGAACTAAACGAGGTCACCAGCTATACCAAAAAGCGCATGAACGAACGCTTTGGTGACAAAAACAACGATCTTGAAGTGAAATTTTTTGCTATCAGCGCCAAAAACTACCTAGACGGTAAGCCAAATAGCGGCGTAGAGGAGTTTAAAGAGTATCTTTACGAGACGTTTTTTGGGGCTAATAGCGAGAAGTCACGCCTTAGCCTTGAGGCTTACAAAAAGGAGCTTAACGGCGTTTGCGAGGAGCTCTTGGCTCAAACCACGCAAAGTATCTTAAATTTAAGCGGTTCGAATTTAAGCCTGAACGAGGAATTCAACGAGCTAAACGAGCAAGAAGCGGCACTGAAAAGTGAGTTTGAAGCGCTGTCTCAAACGGCGCAGGAGCAACTAAATAGGCTCGATGTCTCGGGGCTTGAGGCAAATTTTAGCACCGGGCTAAAAATGCTGGCTCAAAGCCTGCAAGAGCGCATCTTAAGAGAAGCGGACTTTGCCGGACGAAAGAAAGAAAAACTAGAAGCAAAACGCATGAACTACATCGTGCAAAGCACGCTAAGTGATGGCATCATAAGCCTGATGCGCCAAAACAGAAACGAAATTTTAAGCCGCATAAAAGCTTGCAGGAGCGACATATCACTGAAATTTCAGGGCTTTTTGCAAGATAAAAAAGAGGAAATTTTTAGCATAAACGACTATTTGAAGCTAAAAGGGATCGTTTTTGACACGGCAAAGGTGTGCGAGTGCGCCGTCAAATCGGTAAATTTAGGCACTAAAGAGATAGCGGTAGCACTAAATGCCGCGCTAGAGGAGTTTTTAGGCGATGAGAAGATCAAAAATTTCGTATTTGAGCTGAGCCGTTTTGAAAAGGACGAATTCATAAAAGAGATAAAAGATGCCGTGCAAAGCAAAGAGGAGCTTTTTAAAGCAAGCTGCGAGCGCCTAAAAAAAGAAGTCGCACTACTAAATAGCACGAGCGAGGACGTCTCGGCGAAGCTCTTGGGCCTTCAAGGCCTAAAAAACGATCTAAACGCCATCATCTCGGAGCTAAAAGATGTTTGAAAAATTTATAAACGCCTACAAAATGGCATATTTCAAGATATTTGGCGATGATTTTTACGGGCGTTTCAAACGCTTTGAAAACGAGCTAATTGAGCCTAAATTTCACGCAAGTACGCAGCTAAAAGATGAGCTAAGAAAGCTTGATCTTTTCATCAACGAGCCCGTCACTATCGCGATCGTCGGGCAGTTTTCAAGCGGTAAATCGACATTTTTAAACGCACTTTTGGGTCGCGAAATTTTGCCCACAGGAGTGACGCCCGTGACAGCAAAGCTCACCCACATCAGATACGGGCAAAGCTACGCGCTAAGAGTAGATTATAAAAACGGCAAAGAGCTGAATTTAGACGTGAGCGAAATAGCTAAATTTGTCGATCAGCGCGTGTTTGGCGACGATGTGAAGCAGCTTTGCATATATGCGCCGGTGCCGCTTTTAAAGAGCGTGAATTTCATCGATACGCCGGGGCTCAACTCGCTTTCAAACTCCGATACGAACATAACCAAAGAGGTGCTAAAAGACGTCGCTGGCGTCATCTGGCTAAGCCTCATAGAAAACGCCGCAAGAGCGAGCGAGCTAAACGACCTGAACGAATTTTTGGCAAACAGCGACAAACTGGCTATTTGCGTGCTAAATCAAAAAGACAAGCTAAGTCAAAGCGAGCTTGAAAACGTGCTGGATCACGCGCGCACGACATATAAAAATTTCTTCGCTCAAATCATCGCGATCTCCGCCAAACAAGCCATCGAGACGCAAAAACAAAACGACTGCAAGCTAGCTGAAATTTCAAATTTCGCCGCCGTTACGAGCGCCATAGAGCGGCATTTCTCAAACGAAAATTTAAAGCATAATTTCGTCCTTAAAAAATGCGCCGCTATAGTGCGCGCAAACATAGACCAGCACGAGCATATCGAGAGTATCTATAAAGATGCGGGCGAAATTTTACAAAATTTCGACGACGCCCTTGATGAAAGCTTGAAGGCGCTCGCACTGGAATTTAGACCAAAGATAGAGCTTGCTTTTAACGAGCTAAAGCAAATAGCCAAGCAGATCGCAGACGAGATACAAGCTAGTCTAAAGCCTTTTAAAAAGTCAAGGTTCGAGCTTAAAAAGAGGCTTTTAAAAGGCCAATACTACGAAAAAAGCGAATACGAGATGATGAGCTTTGACAATGATGAAATTTTCTCCAAGCTCATCTACAACGACACGAAACTAGCGAAATTTTTTAGGATATACCGAAGAGATCTGGGCACTTTACAAAGCGAGCTGTGCGCCAAAATAGATGAAATTTACGCACATCTTGAGCGTGAGTTCATGATATATAAAGCTAGGTTTGAAAGTATCCGTAAAGAGGAGGCGGTGCACTCTGATATCGAATTTGCCGCGATAAGGACATACGCCGGGCAGGTTTATGAGATGTTTTTAAGAGATTACGAGACGGCAAAATTCAAGCAGCTACAAAAGATCTCGCTCTTTTTTGACAAGCTAAACCTCAAGGTCGCGGCAAACTACGAAAACGCGATTAAAATAGCGGTGCATTTTATCAAAGAAAAGATCGACAACGCCGCGCTATCATACGAAAAAGACCCGTTACATTTCTCGCTTTTCATCCCTGGCGCGAACGAAATTTACGAGCGGGTGCTGACATCGCTAAATTTATACGAGTTTGAGAACGAAATGCTAGGCAATGCGTCCTTTTTGAATAAAATTTTAAACGCCTTGGCTGAGGAATTTCACGAGCTAAAGGGCGCAAAGATGGAAAAAATTTCTCGATTAGCCGCTCGCCACGAGGTGCTGAAAAACGAGCTTTTACGAATCGGCAAGGAGTTTGGTTCTGGTTTATAAATCAAAAGGAGTCAAAATGATAGGAGTTTATGTCGTAGTAAATGTCAAAGCCGCAAGCGTGGCGAAATTTGAGGAAATTTTAAAGATCATCGTGCCGGCCTCGCAAAAAGATAAGGGCTGCATAAACTACGAATGCGGAGCGATCGTGGGGCAAAATGGAGCTTATGTCTTTCTTGAGATATGGCAAAGCCTGCAAGATCAAAAAGATCATATGAATAGCCCTCACATGCGCGAAAATGCAGCCACTTTAGCCCGATGCTACGACGGCGAACCGCAGATAAATTTTATAAATTTAGTCGACTGGGGCAAAATTTAACCACCAAGAGGACAAAATGGATATCAAAAATATCGATCATATCGTGCTTAGCGTCGCGGACGTGGACGCTTCGGTGAAATTTTACGAAGAGGTGCTTGGCATGCAGGCGTTTTGCTTTACGGGAGCCGACGGGCAGGAGCGAAAGGCGGTTAAATTTGGCGCGACTAAGATAAATTTTCACGATTTAAGAGCGCCCGTGAAGCCAAACGCCAAAAATATGACGGCCGGCTCGGCGGATATCTGCTTTATCTGCGCCCAGCCGCTAGAGGAAATTTTAGAGGAGCTAAAAGCCAAAGGCGTCGCGCCGATTGATGGCATAGTCGCTAGAAGCGGTGCAAATGGCAAGATAAGGTCGCTTTATCTACGCGACCCGGATGGCAATCTACTCGAGCTTAGCAACTACGTTTAGCCGGATGTAAATTTAGCATACAAACGGAACAAAATTTGCATGAAATTTACAAAAACAAAATTTAGGAAAAATATGAACGAACAAAACATACTTCAGATGCTAAACGCTACGTCAGACGAGATATTTATGGCGATAGTAAGGGGCAACGCCACGTGCCGATCCTGCCAGGACGACAGGGAATTCATATCGAATTTACGTGAAAATATCTTATCAAAAGAGCAAACAAACATTGATTTCGAGCAGCTTTCTGGAGTCATGATCAAAATTTTTGAAAAATACAGAGCTAAAAATTTAAACAGCATATTGCCTATTTAAAACTCTAAAACTGCTAAATAAAATGAAAAAAATTGTAAAATATAAATTAATTGTTCCAATGAAATTTAAATATACAAGCAGAATATAGCCTAACTACAGCACCTTACATTCTACATCACTAATTATATAGTTCACCTGCATATTTAATGAGCATAACCATATAGTATCTACTTTAAACCTCATAACTATGTGTAACCTCATTTTAAAATTTACTTTATTTATTATGTAATATGAGTTATTTTCTTTTGTTTTTATTTTAGAATATAACAATTTCACCATATTCTGTCCTAGTGAATTTTGCGTTCCGATTATCGCTTAATATTACATTATACGATATTAAGATATTATTCGTCTATTTTTCTAACAAGGACACACTATTGCTTTCATCTTTTTTTGCAAACAAAAAATGGGCTTTATGGGCCTATGCGGGGCTTGCGTTTTTGATAGGTTCGCTCTACGTACAAGTCCAGCTAAGCGTCGCTATCAACAACTGGTATAAAAGCTTTTACGATATCGTAGGCAACCCCGAGCTAAACGCTACAAAGGCTGAAATTTTAGACAAAGACAGAAGCTTTAGCCTACTTTTTAAAGACGTAGACAAAGAGGAGAAAAAACCAAATGCCTCGCAGGAGAGACCCTCTCAAACGAACAAAAATGTGAATTTAGATAAAAATTCCTCTCAAAATACCACCGCCAAGATGACGGCAGCTCAAAAGAACAAACAAAAATACACCCTGCTTGATTTTTGGCAAAGTATGATAAATTTTGCCTGGATAGCCTTCCCGTATGTGCTGCTAGCTACGCTGACGGGCTATTTCACGCGCGTTTGGGCGTTTAAGTGGCGCGAGGCGATGACGTTTGATTATATAAAATACTGGAAAAACGTAGAGCGCGAGATCGAAGGCAGCTCTCAACGTATCCAAGAGGATATCTACCGCTTCGCCAGGATCGTAGAAAGCCTGGGGCTTCAAGTAGTAAGAGCGATAATGAAGCTTATCGCCTTTTTACCGATACTTTGGGGGCTAAGTAGCAGCGTCGCACTGCCATTCATCAAAGACTACGAGGGCTCATTGGTCTGGATAGCGCTACTGGTAAGCGTGGGTGGGCTTGCCATATCGTGGTTCGTGGGTATCTTGCTGCCAGGACTTGAATACAACAACCAAAAGGTCGAAGCGGCCTTTAGAAAAGAGCTAGTTTACGGCGAAGACGATAAGAAAAATCACGCCGGCGTAGAGACCCTGACCGAGCTCTTCACAGGGCTGAAATTTAACTATAATAGGCTATTTTTGCACTACGGATACTTTGATATATGGATAAATTTCTTCTCTCAGCTAATGGTCATCGTGCCGCTTTTGATAATGGCTCCGGGCATCTTTACGGGCATCATCACGCTTGGCTCGCTGATGCAGGTAAATAACGCATTTTCGCAAGTCAGGATGTCATTTTCACTTTTTATAAACAATTGGACGACGATCACGGAGCTTCGCTCTATCCATAAACGTTTGAAAGAATTTGAGATAAATATCGGGTATCGACACTAAATTTAATGTTTGATTTTATGATTTTGATTTTAAATTGAGAGGAATAAAAAGTGGCTCCGGATGCTGGGTTCGAACCAGCGACCAAGTGATTAACAGTCACCTACTCTACCGCTGAGCTAATCCGGAATATAAAAGAAGTCGTATTATAGAAAAAAACGACCGTTTTGTCAATAAAATTTAGCTTAAAATTTCCGCAAACAGCTCGGGCTAAATTCTGACCTTATAAAACCAAACGCCTGCGACTTGCGTTTTATAAACTTTACCGTCGTCCAAAAGCTCACTCAAATTTTGCCTCGAAAGCTCGGAAAAATTTTCCTGCACATTCTTTTGGCTTTGTGGGCGACGCGCCAAAAGCTCTAAAATCTCATCTTTGCTAAATTCCATCACCTTATCGCTACTCTTTGCACTAGCGATCACGCAGGGCACGTTTTTTATATGCTCCGCCAGTTCATGCAAAAGCTCGCTATCTACGCCCTTTACAGGATAGGCGGGCGGGCGATCTATGGTGCTTATATCCACGCGGGCGGGGTGAATTTTATTGATAGCTAAATTTAGCGCCTCAAATTCCGCAAAAGTATCGTTAAAGCCCTTTACCACAAGCACTTCAAGCACCAGCTGACCTTTAAATTCTCGCCTAAATTTAGCTATGGCTTCGATGATATCATCTATCATCAGCCCTCTTTGTCCGCGATCTATCTTTTTAAATGTCTTTTGTAGCGCGCTGTCAAGGCTAAATTTCACGATATCAAGCCCCATCAATGCATCGCAAACCTCGGGCTTCAAAACGCCCGTTGCGTTTGAGAGTATCAGTAGCTTTGCGCCGCCTTTTATTAAATTTAGCTGTGCGATGAGCTCTTTTAAATTTGTATAAAGTGTCGGCTCGCCGTTTGCCGTGAGCGTGATGACGTCGATGTTTTCATGCTCACGAAGTGCCGCCTTCACCTCGCTTATGATCTGCGAGATCGGCGGCTCGTTTGCTATCTTGTCAGTCGTTTTCGCGCCGCTTAGCTCGCAGTAAATGCAGTCAAAGTTACAGCATTTTTGCCCTAAGGACAAGTCTATGCCAAGCGACATACCAAAACGGCGCGAATTTATGGGTCCAAAGACCACTGAATTTAAAATTTCTTTCTCCTGACCTCTTCGACGATACTGCTAGCCATCGCATCAACTTCGTTCGTGACCTCGTTGGTTTTGTTTGCGACCGCGACGTTTTGATGTGTCAGATTATCTATTTGAGCGACGGATTGATTTATCATATTTATGCCATCAGCCTGCTCTCTTATAGATTCGCTCATCTCGTTTATGCTTTGAGCCAGCACGTTTGCGTTGGCCTCGATCTCGCCTAAGCTCTTTTGTGTGCGTTCGGCAAGCTTTCTCACCTCGTCTGCTACGACGGCAAAGCCTCTACCATGTTCGCCTGCACGCGCCGCCTCGATAGCAGCATTTAGGGCGAGTAAATTCGTCTGATCAGCGATGTCACGGATTATCACGATGATATTTTTTATTTCTTCGCTTTGGCGTGTCACATCTTGGGCTTTTTGACTGATGGCGTTCATGGAGCTACTCATCTGCTCGACAGCCGCCGCGCTTTCTTGAAGCGAATTTGCCTGAGAGTTCGCGCCGTTTGTGAGTTCCTGCATAGAATTTGATAAAATTTCAGCCTTTTCTTTCAGCAAATGAGCCTGCTCTAAATTTGCCTTTAACATATTTGAAATTTCAGCCCCGAGCAGGTCTATGCCGTTTGCGACCCTACCGCTTTCGTTCACGCGCTTAGTGAAGTCTTGGGCTTTAAAGCCGTCAAGCACGTCAAATATCGCCTTACTACTGCTTGCTATCTCCTCTTTTAGGCTATTTGATAGCTGAGCGAAGGCTTCTTTTAGTTTTATCAGAGCTGGGTTTGTAGTGCTTGCGTCTAAATTTGCAGTGTAGTTGCCGCTTCTTATTTGTCCTACGAAGTTGTTTGCAGCATTGATGAAGTCGTTTTGTTCGGATAGATTGTGTTCGATTTGTTTTATGTTTTCATTTACCAAAGTAGCCATTTGTCCTATCTCGTCACTACCTTTTACTTCAAGCAATGTAGCTTTACTTGTTTTGTTGTTTAGGAAGTCGAAGAAAGCTATCAGTCCGTCTTTTATAGAGTTGATGCCGGAGATGAGGTTTTTACCGATGAGTATGGAGATACTAAGTATAATCAAGACGATCGCGACTATCAAGACCGCGCTTAAAATGAGCTGGCTATCGGCGTCTGATTTGATTTTGGCGCTCGCCTCTTTCATATCATTTAGCAAGCTTAGCTCAAATTCTCTCATATCGTCTATCAAATTTGTCATTTTACTAAACCAAGTCGGCGCGTCGTAGCTTGTGTTGCTTGAGTCGACGACGGTTTTTACTATGCCTGCGACCTCTTTAAATTCAGGCTTTGAAAGCACGATATTTTCAAATTCCGAGGTGTATTTTGCAGGGTTGTATTCGTTAAAATCGTTGATAGACTTAAGGATGACTGCGTTTATGGAGACGATCCTATTGTATTCATCTTTTGACATGGTATGCTTTGAAAATACGCCGTTTAGCCGCGCTCTAAGGATACCGCACGACTCTTTTATCTCGCCGATGATGAGCTCTCTTTTCAGTGCGTCGGTCAAGCTTGGCTCGATCTCGCCGGCATAACCGTTTATCGTGATGATCTCGCCTCTTATCATATCTGTCATTTGATTTAATAAAGCGATACCGCCCTCTTTTTTATCTACGCCCGCTCTTATCGTGCTTAGCTTGCTTTTTATAGCGTCTTTATTAGGAAGATTTTCGACCGCTTTATCGACCTCGCCGCGCTGGGCTAAAAGGTTGGTATTGCTACCTCCTGCCAGTACGCCTGAGCTAAAGCCACGCTCTTTTTGTAGCTCATGGATGAAGTTGTTTTGATTGATTATGACGTCCACTATCTGCCCGCTTTTTGCGGCTCTCTCGCGAGTTTCCACGACCCCTTTTAAGTAAAGCACGCTAACTATGATAATACTAATAAGGCTAACAAGCATTAAGAGCATTATCTTTGTTTTTATGCCTAAATTCCTCATTTATGCCTCCTTATTTGTGATTGTGACTTTTTTCTTGAACCTGTTTGATGAAGTACTTCGCATTTTCGACCGGTATGTCTGGTAAAATCCCGTGCCCTAGGTTAAAAATATGCGGCGCACCTTTCATTGTGTTTAAAATTTTATCCACGCCCGCGTCTATCGCCTTTTTCGAGTAAAGTCTGGTCGGCTCCATATTGCCTTGAAGGACGAATTTGGGACTTAGTTTTTCTTTTGCAAGCCCTATGGGCGTGCTCCAATCGACTCCAAAAACCTCGAAATTTCCTGAAATTTTGTCCAAAAAGCCGCTCACACCCTTTGGAAAAACGATGAGCGGAATATCTGGAAATTCAGCCTTTACGCTATCAACGATCTGCAAGATATATCGCCAGCCAAACTCAAAATACGCACTCTCTTCCAGCGCACCCGCCCAGCTGTCAAAGATCTGCACCGCATCGACGCCCGCGCGGATCTGCGCCTTGATATAGTCCGTGAGCGCGGCGGTGACTTTGGCTAAAATTTGATGTAAAAACTCGGGATTTGTGTAAAGTAGCTTTTTGCAAACGGCGTAGGTCTTTGTGCCGCCGCCTTCTATCATATATGTCGCGATCGTCCATGGCGCACCGCAAAAGCCGATGAGTGCCTTGTCACGGGCTAAATTTTCGCGCGTGAGAGCGATCGTATCATAAACGTAACTTAAATTTTTGACCGCTTTCTCCACGTCCAGTGCGGCAAGATCGTCCGCCGTTTTTACGGGATGATCAAAAACCGGTCCTTCGCCCTTTTCAAATCGCAGCTCCATGCCCATTTCAAGCGGCACGACAAGGATGTCGCTAAAAAGTATCGCCGCATCGACGCCTAAAATTTCAACTGGCTGGATGGTAACCGCGCTTGCTTTTTTGTAGTCCTTACAAAGGCTTAGAAAACCGCCCGCCTGCGCGCGCACAGCCATGTATTCGGGCAGGTAGCGCCCCGCTTGACGCATCATCCAAACTGGTGTATACGGAGTTGGCTTTTTCAGGCATGCATCGACGAATATCATAAATTTCCTTTGAATTTTCGGGAATTTTAGCGAAATTATTATAAATTCTTTAATAAATCGTCGATTTTTAAATATCCTAAAGCTTAAATTTAAAATTTGATGAAAATACCTGAAATTTTAGTGTTCGCCTTTATGAAGAAAGTAAAGTCCGAGGCAAAGTGCCAGCACCGAGAGCGCAAGATACATCATTTCAAGCGGAGTGCTAAAGTCCGCATGCAGCACGCGCTGGAAGAAATTTACAATGAGTACCATGATGATGACCTTGCCAAGCTTATCTTTTAGCTCGTCAAGCGAATGCACCTCGATGACTTTGCTACGTTTAGAGTCTTTTAAGATACTGATCTCGGAGATGAAAAGCTCGTAAATTCCAAAGCTAAAGATGTAAAGCACGAGTGCCATGAGATATAGATCTATCGCACCGACCACCTCGCCAACGACCTCGGAGTGGAAATTTTCAGGATGAACGCCTGCAAAAAAGTAGTCGTAAACAGTGATCAAAACCGCGAAGATATCGTAGCTGGCAATGATAAAAAGAACGATCGCACCAAGTAGTCCAAAGATCACGGGCAAGATGGTAAATGCGTTGCTGGAAAGCAAGATCCTCTCGAAAAAATTTCGCAAATGATTCCTTTTTGTTGGATTTAAAGGCGGCATTTTATAATAATCTTGTTTTAAAACGATTGAATTTACCTTTTTATAAGCTGGCGCTCGCAAATTGCCGGCAAGATGCCCTGTGATTTTCACATGAATGGTTCGTAGCTTGGCGTAAGACTTGCTTTTAGAATTTTACAAATTGAAAACGGTACCATTTTAAATTTGATATTCTTGCTAAAATTCATCAAACCAATCAAAGGAGCAGATATGTTTTCAAAATTCTTTGGCAAAAAGCAGCCCGAACAAAAGCTGTAGATCCCGCAAGATTGGGGAATATATATGTGCCGCGTCGATGATAAGGAGGCAAGCTTCAGGATAAATTTAGCCCTCGCAAGTATCGCGCCGATAAAGGGCTACGATACCAGAGTATGCATACGCACTTGGCTCTTAAACCCGAGCGAGCGAAGCTTTCCTACAAACGAGGAGGTCCAAACGCTATATGATATAGAAGACGCCCTAATGAACGAGCTGGAAGCCAAAGGAGCAGTATTTGTAGGTACCGTCAAAAGCGACGGCTGGCTTGATTCTTGGCTTTACGCAAAGGGCGTCAAAGACTATGAGGCGATCATAAACGAGAAATTTAGCCTATTCAAAGGCTATAAATACAGCATAGATATCAAAAACGATGCGCAGTGGGAGACGTATTTTTAGTATTTGTATCCCGATGATTATAGTTACTCTTGTATGCAAAACTTTAAAGTCTTGCGAAATCTAGCGGATAACGGCGATAATGCCTCCTTGCCACGCGATATCGATCACTTCATCGACTTTGATAGCGAGAAAGATATGGAGAATTTCGGTCAAAAGATCGAACAGATCGGCTATAAAATTTTATCAAAGCAGTCACCTCGTGAGGATCTCAAAAAATTTAGCATAAACATAATGCGTAATCAAAATTTGGAAAATATCGACGAAGATACATGGGAGCTGATAAATTTAGCAAAAGATTTTAACGGCATGTATGATGGCTGGGGCTGCCCAATAGCAAAGTAAATTTACGAGCTTAGGCGCAAAACTTGTACGTAAGCTCGAATTTTAATTTAGCCCTCTTGGTCCTGAAGCTCTATCCACTTTTGTGCGATCCTAACGGCGTTTGTCGCTGCACCCACGCGGATCTGGTCTGCGCTGCACCATAGATGAAGCACGTTGGAGCGGTAGTTGTCGCGGCGAATGCGTCCGACGTAGGTCTCGTTCGTATCGCTTGAGATGATAGGCATCGGGTATTTTTTATTTGCAGGCTCATCGACTACGACTATGCTCGGGGCTTTGCGTAAAATTTCACGCGCCACAGCGGCATCGACATCGCGGTCAAAGTGTATCGTGATGGCCTCGGAGTGGCTACGAAGCACGGGTACGCGCACGCAGGTCGCGCTCACTTCCATATTTTTATGAAGGATCTTTTGCGTCTCATTGACCATTTTCATCTCTTCTTTGGTATAGTCGTTATCCAAAAATACATCGATATGAGGGATCACATTTAGAGCTAGGCGGTGCGCAAATACCTTTGGCTCGCACTCATCAAGTCTAAATTCGAAAAACTTTTGCAGCTGCACGACGAGCTCCTCCATGCCCTCTTTGCCAGCTCCGCTTGCAGCTTGATAGGTGCTCACATCGACGCGGTTGATGCTGTATGCGTCGTCAAGCGGCTTAAGTATTTGCACCATTTGGATGGTCGAGCAGTTTGGATTTGCGATGATGCCGCGGTTTTTCCAGAGCTTGATGTCCTCTGGATTGCACTCGGGTACGACTAGCGGAATGTCTGCGTCCATGCGAAAGTGACTGGTGTTATCGATCACGACTGCACCGCTAGCGACTGCTAAAGGGGCAAATTTAGCCGACACCGATCCGCCCGCGCTAAAAAACGCTATATCGACCTCGTGCTCGTCAAATACGCTCTCAGTCAGCTCCACGACCTTGTAGTTTTTGCCTTTAAATTCTATCTTGCTTCCGGCACTTTTCGCACTGGCAAGGGGCAAAACCTCACCCACAGGGAAATCCACCTCAGCCAGGACATTAAATATCTCCTCGCCCACAGCTCCTGTCGCACCGACGACCGCAATGTTAAATTTTCTCACTCGTAATCCTTTAATTCGTATTGTTTGATCTTTTCTTTCAAGCTTTTCTCGTCTAAATTCAGTATCTCGCACGCCTCTTTGAGCTCGCCGTTCACACTTTTTAAAACATCACGGATCAGCTCTTTTTTGATCTCGTCGGTCCGCTTTGCCTTCCTGCCTTCTAAAAACAGATCGCTTGGCAAAATTTCACCACCTTCACTCAGTATCGCAGCTCTTTGAACGACCGATATGAGCTCTCTTATATTGCCAGGAAAATCATAGCTGATAAGCTCGCTAATCGCCTCTTTTGAGAAAAATTTCGCTTCAAAGCCATATTCTTCGCAGCTTTTGGCTAAAATTTCCTCTGCTATCGGCACGATCTCGTCCTTGCGTTCACGAAGTGGTGGGATCAGCACAGGGATCGTGTTTAAGCGGTAAAACAGATCCTCTCTAAATTTACCCTCTTTTATCAGGACTGCTAAATTTGCATTTGTTGCGCAGATTATGCGAACGTCTATTTTTGTGCTTTTGGTTGCCCCTAGCCGTGTGATCTCGCGCTCTTGTAGGGCTCGCAGCAGCTTTGGCTGTAAATTTAGCGGCATCTCACCGATCTCGTCTAAAAATAGCGTCCCGCCGTCTGCTAGCTCAAACTGCCCCTTCTTGGCTGCTTGCGCGTCTGTAAAAGCTCCTTTTTCAAAGCCAAAGAGCTCGCTTTCGATGAGATTTTCAGGTATCGCAGCCATATTTAGCGCGACAAAAGGCATATTTGCGCGTTTTGAGTTTTTGTGTATGAAATTTGCAAACAGCTCCTTGCCCACGCCGCTTTCTCCCATCAACATCACACTAGCATCGGTCTTTGCAGCCTTACTGGCTATATCAAGCGCTCTTTGTAGAGCCGCAGACGTCGCTATGAAATCACCGCTTTCACACTGCTTTTTGGCCGGCTTGGCTAAATTTACAGCTGTTTTTTTCTTTAAAATTTCAACTCTTTTTATCGCCTCGTAAAGAGTTTCGTTGTCAAAAGGCTTTGTCAGGAAGTCCTTCACGCCAAGGCGCACGCTCTCGATAGCTTTGTTTAGCGTGGCGTTGCCGGTCATTATGATGACGTCGAATTTCCCATCAAGTCGCTTGATGAACTCTAGTCCGTCCATTTGAGGCATATTTATATCGGTGATTATGACGTCGGTATCCTCGCTCATTTTTTTTAGAGCCTCTACCGCGCTCTTATAGCTTTTGATTTTTAGCTCGTCATACTCTCCAAGCGCGATCTCAAGGGACTTTCGCATATTTATATCGTCTTCGACGATAACTACGTTCATCTGCCATCCTCGCTCTTAAATACGCCAATAATAGCCGATTTTGGCTTAAATTTTATTGTAAAACGTATCGGGAAAATTTTAAAATTTGAGGTTTGTGTAATATGATCGTTACGCCTTTTAAATTCGCCTTTTGCGCTTACTTTTTGCAGCGCGAAGCAGTCGAAAATTTTATCTTTGTTGAGGTTTAAAAAGGCTATCTCGCTCGTGTTTTCGTCCTTGATCGCGTCTATCTCGCACAAGAAATTTACCTTTGGGCTTTTAGTGATGACCATCGCCTTTGAAAATGCGATCTGCTCGGAGGAAATGATATTGTTTTTTGTATTGACATCGGCCCAAAATATAAATTCCTGCGAGCCAAATGCCAAATTTATAAAAATCGTTAGTATGAAAAGACTTCGCGCCACTTTTCTTGGTCGATCCTAAGCTCCATATTGACTCTGTAAAGCCCGTCTTTAAAGCTCTCGCTCACGATAGTCGCATTTTTGACGAGCCCTTGCACTTTAGATGTGATGGACGAGTCGTTTAGCATCGCGTCGCGTACGGTGTCCTCGGCGTTGATCTTGACGCCATAAAGCTTGCCGGCAAGCTGCGAATACGCATCAGCCATCGCCGCGCGCTTGGCTAGAGTGACTGACTGCGCGTAAGAGACCGAATTCATCGGCGCTATACCCTCGCCAACAGCTCTAAACGTAGTCTCTTCGGGTGCGCTGTTATATATCATCTTTTCTTTTTTCATGACCTCTCTAAGGTCGTCTTTGTCGACCTTTTGTATGACTACATCGCGGTTGGCAGTAGTGGTCGCGTCACCCATAAAGCCATTCCACGAGCATCCGCTAAAAGCGCCTAACAAAATACTGACAAGTAAAATTTTAACTCTCATGATCCAACCTTTAAATTTAGAAAATTTTAAAGCAAAATTTATTCCAAAAGCCCGTTATCTTCGCTCTCTTCTACCTCGTCCCCATCGTTTTCAGCCTTAGGACATCTTGCGATACTCACGACATCGTCGCCGTCTACATTTACGACGATGACGCCGCTAGTGTTGCGTCCGGCCTTACGGATACTTTGCATATCCACGCGTATCATCTTGCCGCTTGAAGTCAGAGCCATCAGATCCATCTCGTCATCGACCATGACGACACCGATGAGCTCTCCCGTGCGGGTAGTTAGCTTCATGCAGATGACACCCTTGCCGCCGCGATTTGTGAGGCGATACTCTTCAGCCGTCGTTCGCTTGCCGATACCTTTTTGAGAGATACTCAAAATTTCTTGAGTGTTACTCTCGATGACAGCGGCTCCCACGACCTCATCGCCTTTTTCTTTAAATTTGATACCTGTCACGCCGCGAGCCGTGCGTCCCATTTGGCGGACTTTACTGAGCTTGAATTTAAGACACATCCCCTTTTTAGTGACGATAAAGAGCATCTTCTCGTCCGTATCATCAATGCTATCGATATTTTCATCGCTTTGCTCGTCTATCTCGCTCTCGATGGTCTCGATCTCGTTGATCTCCGTCTCCACGCCAAGCTCGTCTATTAAATTTTCAGGCTGGACACCCTCATCGCCGTGTTCTACTATGAGAGCGGTAACCAGCTCGTCGTTTTCATCCAGGCTGATAGCGCGCACGCCGATCGAGCGGATATTTTTGAATTCGCTTAGATTCGTTCGTTTTACGATGCCGTTTTTGGTGAAAAATGCCAGCGATTTGTTCTGCGCAAAATCAGTCGTCGGGATGATCGCCTTTATCTTCTCCTCAGGCTGCAGCTGGACTAAATTTACCACCGCTTTGCCCTTTGCCGTGCGGCTGCCTTCCGGGATCTTATAGACTTTGAGCCAGTATAGCTGTCCGCGGTCGGTCACGAACATCAGCGTATCGTGCGTATTTGACGTGAAAAAGCTCTCGATAAAATCATCATCGTATGTCGTCACAGCGACCTTGCCCTTACCGCCGCGCTTTTGCTTTTCGTATTGTTTGCTAGGCACGCGTTTGATGTAGCCGCGGTGCGTGATCGTAACGACCATGTTTTCGTTTGGTATCAGATCTTCGATGTCGATATCATCGTAGTCATCGATGATCTCAGTAAGACGCGGCACTTTAAATTTGCTCTTTATCTCGAGCAGTTCATCTTTTATTAGATTTTCAAGTAGTGTTTCGCTCTTTAAAATTTCATCAAGCCTTGAAATTTCAGCCAAGAGCTCTTTTAGCTCGTTGTCAAGTTTCTCGCGCTCAAGCCCCGTCAGCTTGCTTAGTCTCATATCCAAAATAGCGTTTGACTGTAGCTCGGAAAGCCCGAATTTCTCCATCAATCCATCACGAGCGCTAGGCGTATCGGCACTTTTTCTAATAAGCTCGATGACCTCGTCGATGTTGTCGAGCGCGATCTTTAGACCTTCCAAGATATGCGCCCTGGCACGCGCCTTTTCAAGGTCAAATATCGTTTTTCTGATGATGACGGTTTTTCTGTGATTTAAAAATAGCTTAAGCAGCTCGATGAGAGTGAAAATTTTAGGCTCTTTATTGTCGATAGCCAGCATTATGACGCCAAATGTGCTCTCCATCGTCGTTGATTTAAAGAGATTATTCAACACGATATCGCTCATCGCGTCGCGTTTTAGCTCGATGACTACGCGGATACCCTCACGATCCGACTCGTCGCGTACTTCACTGATGCCCTCGATCTGTTTTTCTTTTACGAGCTCGGCGATCTGCTCTATGAGGCGGGCTTTGTTCGTCTGATACGGTAGCTCGTCGATCACGATTATGTCTTTGTTCGGCTTTTTTTCTATGTGAGTTTTGGCTCGTACCTTGACGCGACCGCGACCGGTGCGGTAGGCCTCGATGATGCCCTTTTTGCCAAAGATGATGCCGCCGGTCGGAAAGTCAGGCCCTTTTATATACTGCATGATCTCTTCTAAGCTGGCGTTTTTGTTATCAAGAAGCAATAAAAGCCCGTCTATCAGCTCGTCCAGGCTATGAGGCGGGACGTTTGTCGCCATACCCACAGCGATACCGCTAGAGCCGTTTAAGAGCAAATTTGGCACACGGCTTGGCAAGACGTCTGGCTCAAGCGTGCTGTCATCGTAGTTTGGCACAAAATCTACCGTGTCTTTATCGATATCTCTTAAAAGCTCCTCGGCAAGTATCGTCATCCTAGCCTCTGTATAACGCATCGCCGCAGCACTGTCACCGTCGATCGAGCCGAAGTTTCCTTGACCGTCTACCGTCGGATAACGCATGGAAAAGCTTTGCGCCATACGCACAAGAGCGTCATAGACTGCCGTATCGCCGTGCGGGTGATACTTACCGATGACATCACCTACGATACGAGCGGACTTTTTATAAGGACTGCGTGAACCCACGCCGAGATCGTTCATCGCGTATAAAATTCGCCTATGGACTGGCTTTAAGCCATCTCTGGCATCCGGCAACGCACGTCCGATTATGACGCTCATCGAGTAGTCAAGATAGCTGCTTTTTATCGAGTCCTCGATATCCACGACCTTGATATCTTGATTTAAATTTAAAATATTCTCTTCCATTTGTATCCTTAAAAATAACTAAAGGCGATTTTAGCCAAAATTTGATAAAAACTTGCTAAATGGCTTTAATATCTGGCATCCGCCAAAACTATCGCGCAAAGCACATCTATACCTGAATTTTCCAGCGTGGCTTTGGCTTCAAGTATCGTCGTGCCCGTAGTTACGATATCATCGACCAAAATAACGGGAAATTTAGGACGCTTTAAAATTTTAAAATCCCTAGGATGACTTTGACGAAATTTCAGATCTTTTCCGCTGTAACTGACGTTTGAGCCAGCTTGCAAGGCTCGGTATATCGGGCGTAGAGTTTTGCTCTTTGCCGCACGTGCCAAGATCGCGGTGTGAGAGTAGCCATGTGTTATCTTATCGTCGATAGGCACGATGTTTATAGGCGAGTCAAATTTAAAATTTCGGCTAAATTTAGCAATGCTGAAATTCGCGAGGTTTTTATAGACGAAAAGCCCGTGCATTTGATGCTTGGAGTGGATCAAATTTTTGATCTCCGAGTAGTCATAGAAGCTGTAAATTTTAAACTCGCCGACCTCACGACAGCGGATAACGGGGTCGGATAAAATTTTAGAGCAAATTTTACAAAACGTAGCGATACTAAATGCGCCGCAAAATGCGCATCGCATCAGCTGTTTATTATCGCTGCGGCCGTGCGTTTGACGGCGTCGTCTATCATGTCTTTAAGAAACGGTTTAAAGGCGCTGCCCGTGCGGATGAGCTCAAATTTCGTTTGATTGTTTGATATGTTTTTCACGATATTTTGATCGCCCTTGGTGATCTTTAGCGTGATCTTGATGTTGCCGCGGGTGTTGTCGCTTTTGTATCCACTCATATTCGCGTCAAATTCGTTTATGAAAACTTCGACCACTAGCCCGCCCATAGAGCCGACATTTACGCCGTTTGAGACTAGTTGCGTCGTGAGCGCCTCTTTAAACCAGCCGGCAAGGTCGTTTTGTAACATGACATACTCTTTTACGCTGCCCTTGCCGTCGGTTATCGTAGCTACGGTGCTTTTATTTTTGCGGTTGTCATGAACGTTTGAGATATAGACCTCAAGGCCGTTTTTGTTTGCCCCAGCCGAAGTCGCCTTATAAGGATCCAGCGCTACCACGCTTTGAGAAGGCGCGCAGCCTACCAAGATAAATGCAAAAAGCCCAAAAATCGCTAAAAATTTTAAATTTTTCATATCGTTTCCTTATAGTTTTGAAATTTCATCGGCTATCTTTATCGCCGCTTGCTTTACCAAAAGTGCGATAAAAAAGTCAAACTGATCCGACCTGTCGGCCTCTAACTTCTCGACATGATGCCTTGTGGCGATGTTGATTTGCTTGTTGAAATTTATATTTGAGAGGCGTAGTCTGCCATTTAGTCTGCCATTTAGTGTTTCGCCGTTTTGGTTGTAGTTTCCGCGAAGATAATCAAAGCTAAAATCAAGTCTATATGTATAAGGCGAGGTTTGCGTATCTACGACGACCATGCCCCTGGAGCTGAGCTCTTTTTCCAAAAATAGATAAAGCAGCACTTCAAGGCGCGGATTTGAGCTAAATACCATCCCCGAGCCGTCCTTTTTCGTGTAATAAATCGATCTCGCGTTCTCTCTGGCATCGACTATGCGGTGTAGATAGACCTTTTTTAGCCCGATGTTTATGTCTATCATATTTTTTTCCAAGCAGCAGTTTATAGCCACATCGCTTTTATATTTCACACCGTTTATGAAAACGCCATCTCCCGAGCCCTCGCACGCACTGCAATCAGCCGGTACGCGCATGACCTCTTCAAAATACATCTTGCTTTGACCGTCTATATCAGCACCCGCCGCACCGCACGAGCCGCAATACCTAGACGCGCATCCGGCAAGCATGAACGCCGCGATCAGCGCGATAAAAATAGCTTTAAAATTTAGCATTTAAGCTCCTTTTGCTCTTTGGCTAGCTTTCTCACATTTGTTATCGTCTTGCCGCCAAGCCCGTAGTTATCGGTATCTATCTCATCGATGATGACGACCGTGCTGGCCTTGTTTTTACCAAGCACATCGACAAGCAACTGCGTCACGCCATCTATCAAGCGCTCCTTTTGCTCACGCGTAGGCTCGCCGTTTTCTTTAGTGATCCTTATATTTACAAATGGCATATCCGTCCTTTAAAATTTAGCACCAAAAGCTTAATCGATCTTTAATACGCTCAAAAAAGCCTCTTGCGGTAAATTTACCTTGCCGATGGCTTTCATACGCTTCTTGCCCTCTTTTTGCTTTTCAAGTAGCTTGCGTTTGCGCGTGATGTCGCCGCCGTAGCATTTTGCCGTGACGTTTTTACCCATCGACTTGACGGTCTCGCGGGCGATGATTTTATTGCCTATGCTCGCTTGTATCGCCACTTCAAAGAGCTGGCGCGGCACGATCTCTTTCATCGCCTTGACAAAGTCTCGCCCCTTACTTTGTGCCTTGCTTTCTGGCACGATGATCGAGAGCGCATCGACGGTCTCGCCGGCGACCTTGATGTCGAGCTTGACAAGATCCCCTTCGCGGTAGTCGCTTGGCTCATAGTCAAAACTCGCGTAGCCCTTCGTCGAGCTTTTTAGTTTGTCGTAAAAGTCCATGACGATCTCGTTCATCGGGATGTCGTATTCGAGCAGGACGCGCTCGGGCGTGATGTAGTCCATCTTTGTCTGTACGCCGCGGCGGTTGTTTAAAAGCGTGATGATGTTGCCTAAAAACTCGGTCGGCGTGATGATGGTCGAGCGCACGTAGGGCTCTTTTATCATTTCGATTTTATTGACCGCAGGCAGCTGGCTTGGGTTTTGGATACGTAAAATTTGCCCGTCCGTTTGCACGACCTCGTAGGTCACGGTCGGGGCTGTGGCGATGAGATCAAGGTCAAATTCGCGCTCCAAACGCTCCTTGATGACCTCCATGTGAAGCAAGCCCAAAAAGCCCACGCGAAAGCCAAATCCCAGTGCGATCGAGGTCTCTGGCTCATAGCTAATGGAGCTGTCGTTTAGTTTTAGTTTATCCAGTGCGTCGCGTAGGTCTTCAAATTTATCCGTTTCGATCGGATAAATGCCTGCAAATACAAACGGCTTTGCCCGCTCAAACCCGCCCACAGGCTCTTTTGTCGGATTTTTAGCCAGCGTGATCGTGTCGCCAACCTGCACGTCGCTCACGTTTTTTAGCCCCAGCACGATTATGCCCACTTCGCCAGCAGCGATACGCGCGGTCTTTATCGGCGCGATAGGATGAGGATACATGAGGTCTAGCACGATGTGTTTTTTGTTTGTGCCCATGACGAGCACTTCGTCGTTTTTCTTTATCTCGCCGTCGTAAATTCTCACGAGAGCGAGTGCGCCAAGGTAGTTGTCAAACCAGCTGTCGTAAATGAGCGCCTTCGTCGGCAGGGTGTCGTTCGCGTCAGGGGCTGGCACGCGCCTAACGATGGCTTCAAGCAGCTCGTTTATGCCTGCGCCCGTTTTCGCGCTGACCTCGATCGCGCCGCTACAATCAAGCCCGATGACGTGCTCTATCTCGTCTTTTACGCGCTGTGGGTCTGCGGCTGGAAGGTCGATTTTATTGATGACGGGGATGATTTCTAGGTTGTTTTCAAGCGCGATATAGACGTTTGCGATCGTTTGCGCCTCGACGCCTTGGCTCGCATCGACTACGAGCAGCGCGCCCTCGCAGCTAGCTAGGCTTCGGCTGACCTCATAGCTAAAATCCACATGCCCCGGAGTGTCGATCAAATTTAGGACGAAATTTTGCCCGTCAAGGGTGTAGTTTAGCCGCACGCTTTGGGCTTTTATCGTGATACCGCGCTCCTTTTCTATATCCATCGTATCCATGATCTGCGAGCTCATCTCGCGGCTGCTGACTGCGCCGCACTCTTGGATGAGACGATCAGCCAGAGTGGATTTGCCATGGTCGATGTGAGCGATGATACTAAAATTTCTGATGTTTTTCATAGAGTTCCTAAGCTAAATTTAGGGCGATTTTAGCGAAAAAATCATTTAAAACAGTATAAACGCAAGCTTTTTGCTAAATCAGCCCAAAATATGGCTAAATTTAGAAGCCAATATGTTAGCGGGTGCGGGCGTCATCGCTTTATAAGGCTGGGCGGCGATTAGTGGATAAATTTAGCTCCGTTTCGCGCTTATCGTGATTTTATTTGCAAATTTGCCGAAAAAATGATACCCCGAGCCAGCCTCAGCGATGATGTCAAGCAGCGCGCCCGCGTCCCTCACATAAACGCCGCCCGCGTAGCTCACACCCCTATCAAACATCGCCTTTGGCAGCATCGACACGGTCGGCCCTACGACCACGACGTTTGCGTCCGCCTTTTTCATCGCGAGCAAATTTTCAAGCGTGTCATTTATAAGCGTCGTGCCCGTGATTATGAGATTATCAGCCTTTGGCACGACCTCGACGGCAGCCTGCGCCGGTAGGTAAAATTTAAGCTCGTCAGGCTTTAAAACGCTCTTATCAAGCTCCAATATCCTAAAATCCCTACCGTTTTTCATCATAAATTTTATGTATGGCACGAGCGCGCCCACGATCACGCTAAAAGAGTCCGCCTTGATGTCGAGCTTATCGAAAGGATCAGCGTCAAATTCGAGCTCGTGTAGATTTGGATTTTTTTGCAGGCAGGTTTGCGAGAGTGCGTTTATGACGGCTATGGCGAGCGTCTTTTTTAGGGATTTGTCGCTGTGGATGTCTTGTAAAAAATATTTCACATTTTTGCCCACGAGCCTGCCAGAAAGCGGCATCTTATCAGCCTGAGAGGGGCAGCACACGGCCGAGCCAAGAGATTTTAGCGGAGTGTAGCTCACGCCTGCGACGCCGTTATTTAGCTTCACGCCAGTAAAAAATAGCCCAAATACCACGCGTTCCACGCTTAAATTTTCTATCTCGCTGCCTAAAATTTCATAAATTTGCCCTAGCGTTTGCTCTAAAATTTCACTCATCATTTCTCCGTTTTGTTTAAATTTAGCTCTACTTGAAAAGGCATTGATTTCTTGAATTTTAAAATTTGCAAAGTAAAATTTTACTAAATTTAAGCTCTGTTAAAATATTTCATTGATTTTAAGTTTCCAAAGCAGGGGAATGTCATTCCTGTAAAACCTTGTTAGCGAGTTTATTGCCATCAATTTTTACTTCACGCCGCGCGTTCGCAACGTTCTGCTCTGCTTCACTTCGTTTGCAGCTTTTCAAGAAGTAGTTGCGTGACGTTGCCAAAGCGTCTCGGAGAGGAAAAGCACGACCAGCGCCCCAGTAGTAGCGTGAAGTAGAAAAATCGTGTTGCACGTTCGGCTACTCGCTCCCGTGCAGAAGCTAATCGCACACTGTCCGAGTGCTCCCATTTGTTATCGCACTCACCCACGCTGCATTTATTTTTTAAGGGAAGGAAGGGGGTTCTACTTACGGGAGAATGCGGACAGCATTCGAGTAGCCCCATTCTGCCTTTGCTATTTTTTGCTCGCACAGCAGACACTGTCCGTGTCTGCAAACGCGCTCGCTCATTCTATTACGCTCTTGCCTTTTAAGAGGCGGACGGGTGTTCTACTTGCGAAGCGTCGCCCACCTTCCCACACTGCACGCCTAAGGGGTTGCATTCGTGCCTGACGGCACTGCAACGTTTTCTGTCCTGTTTTATTCTAAGCGATATTGCTTTTGATACCTTATTAAATTTAAAATATTAACATATTTTTAAAACATACCCTAAATTTACTACTTTAATGACTATGCCCCAAATGTCCCGCTTCGCCGCCTTTTATCTCGCAGATGAGCTCGTCGGCGTGTCCGTGCGCTCCGGTTTCGATCTGTATCGTGACGTGAGCGATGCCAAGGTGCGCTAGCTTGCGCTCTATCTCGTGCGTCACCTCTTGCGCCGCGCTCACGCTCATGTCACCCTCTATCACGACGTGCGCCGAGAGCGCATTTACGCCGCTTGTGATGCTCCAAACGTGCAGATCGTGCGTGGATCTAACGCCCGTCGTCCCGCCAATAGCCGCTAAAATTTCGCTCGTATCGACGTTTGCGGGCGCGCCCTCCATTAGGATGTGAAAGGTGGCTTTTAGCACGCCGTATCCGCTCTTTGCGATGAGTAGCGACACGAGCACGCTAGCCACAGCGTCCGCCCAGCCCCAGCCAAAGCTCATGATGAGTATCGCCGCCACGATCGCACCCACAGAGCCCAGAGCGTCGCCCAGCACGTGCAGATACGCGCCCCGCATATTCACGTTTTCTTTCGTGTCCGCCCCGCGCGCCATATAAAGCGCGACGACGATATTTACTGCAAGCCCCACCGCGCTGATAACCAGCATGCCTAAGCTTGCCACTTCGGGCGGGTTTTGCAGGCGACGGATCGCTTCGATGACGACGAGAATGGCGATGGCAATGAGCGCGATGCCGTTTATCGCCGCGGCTAAAATTTCCACGCGCTTGTAGCCAAATGTGTTTTGCAACGTGCCCTTTTTCTCGCCAAATTTAAATGCAAACAGCGAAAGCGCGAGGGCGGCGGCGTCTGAAAACATATGCCCTGCGTCTGATAGCAGCGCGAGGGAGTTTGTAGCCAGCCCGCCCGCGATCTCAACGAGCATGAAGCCAAAGATGATTAAAAACGAATTTCGCAACGTGGTTTTGTTCGCCGCATGCGAGTGAGCGTGTGTGTCGTGGTTGTGCGCTTCGTGATCATGTTTGTTTCCGCCTTTCTCCTTATGCACGTGTTTTTCGGTGTCGTGTTTATTGCAGCAGAGTTTTTCGTGTGCGTGCTCGTTCGGGACGCATTCGTTGCAGTTGTATTCGCCCTGTGCGTGTTCGCTTTGGATATGGTCGCCGCACTCATTCAGCGTGCGCTCGTCGTGGTCTTGTTCTGACATTTTTATCCTTTATTTGTGCTCGATGCTTGAAAATTTGCCCTACGTGTCCACCATAAAGCCTGTGTCGCACGATCTTGCCGATTTTTTGCATTTTACGAGGCTGTTTTTGTAGCGCGGCTAGCTGTACGGGACGGCAGCTTTGCTTAAATTTAGCACGTTTGCGATGTTGCAGACATTGTTAAATTTAAAATTTCGAGCCAAATTTGATAGACATTATAGCCAAATGGGCATTTGGTTGTCGATTAAATTTCCGATAAATTTGACATCGGTAAATTTATGGCTGGCAACGAAAGGTAAAATTTGATAAATTTGAAGGTTCTGTTTTGAAAGTGTTGATGTTTGGATTTATAAATTTAATAAATTTATCAAATGGTATGGGGCTGCTTGCGGGAGAACGCGACCAGCATGCCTGTATCGAGCCCTTTCTTGCCATTTTTCGCTCGCACAGCAGACACTGTCCGTGTCTGCAAACGCACTCGCTCGTTTTATCATACTTTATGTCTTTTAAGGGGAGGAAGGGGTTCTACCTACGAAGCGTCTCCCCTTCCTCCCCTTTAACCCCTCTAACCCCACTGCACGTTCAAAGTTGCTGTCACTGCGTGACAGGTTTTTACTTTTTTTAAAAAATTGAAAACCCAAAGTCGCTAGCCCGTCTTATACCGAAATTTGAGACAAATTTAGCTTAAATTTACTCCTTGTTCGCCGCATTTATGCGTTTGCCGATATCTTTTAAATTTGAAAACTCTTCAATGAGGCGCGGCGAGTCGTCCAGACTTATCGCGAAGCTACACAGATACGTGACTACCGAGTAGATGTGCCCCGCGCTGTCCTTGCCGCCTATATCTATCGTCAAAAACGCCGCCGAGACGCCGATGATAAAGTAGCTCATCGCCTCGCGGTTTGAGATCGCTACGCGCAGGCGTGAAACGATGTCGTAGTGGCGTTTTAGCGTGCTAAATTTACCTAAATTTATGGCGGCGGCTTCCTTTTCGAGGCGGTCGTTTAAGCGAAGGTAAAGGTAGTCGTTGCGGCGAACGTATCTAGGCAGCACGAGTGCGAAAACGACCATCACGAGGACGCACGCGAACGCGACTTTTAGCTCGATGAAAAGCAACATAAACGCCGAGCCGATGATCGAGACGACCGTCGTGAAAAACATCGGAAAATGCGACTCGAAAAAATTTACAAATTCACGCGAAAGTGCGACGCGAGCGATGATGGCGGAGTCATCTTTTTGATTTTGCTTCTCGTTTAGGATGACATTTACGGCGATCTTGGCGTAGATGCTCGTAAAGACCTGCGTATCGATGCGCTGCCTCACCGCGCCGACAAACCACATGAAAAGTACCACAAGAGCATAGACGAGGGCTTTTACGCGCTCGCCGGCGATTAGCGAATTTATCGCAAAGCCCGCAAATATCGGATACATCAGAAACAGCGCGTTTTCAGCCAGCACGAGGCTAAACGTGAAAATGAGCTTTTTGGCGTTTTCTTTGGCGATGCGTTTTAGCGTTTTAAAGGCGTTTTGCTACAAAATTTCTCCTGAATTTCGGTTTTTTGGGGCGATTGTAGCGAAAATTATGTTTTTGTCAAATTTGGGAAATTTAGGGCTTTGTAAATTTTATAAAGTAAAATTCTAAACCTATAAAAGGACGGACAGGGTTTTACTTGCGGGAGAATGCGATCAGCGTTCGAGTAGTTCCTTTCTGCTTTTCCTACAGGGGCGGGGCTAGAATTACGGTTTGCTCGCAGATGCAAGCGAAGCAAAACTACTCCTACCCCTCACTAACCCGACCCCAGCACGTTCAAAGTTGTTGCTACTTTGTAGCAGATTTAAATTTTTTGCTGTAACTGTTGATATTACAACAAATGTCTGATATAATGCGTCGTAACAAAATTAATTACAACTTTTGAAAGTCCGTTTTAAACGGCTTTAGTTGTAAAATTTTGAAATTTACCCAAAAGGACATAAAATGAAAGTAGCGATCATCGGTGCAAACGGCAAGGCTGGCGGATTTATCCTAAACGAGGCGCTTAGTAGAGGATACGACGTCACGGCTATCGTACGAAACAAAGCCTACAAAAACGACAAGGTTAAAATTTTATACAAAGACATAATGAGTCTAAAAAAAGCCGATCTGGCGGGCTTTGATGCGGTTATCAGCGCGTTTGGCTCGTTTAACGGCGAGGAACATACAAGGGTTTTGACACACCTCGCCGATATGTTAAGCGGTAGTGACACCCGCTTGCTCGTAGTAGGCGGTGCGGGCAGCCTATACACGGACGCTTCGCACACTATGAGACTGTTTGAGACGCCTGATTTTCCAAGCAAATACAAACCGACTGCGACTGCGATGGCAAAGGCGTTTGACGCCCTAAGAAAGCGAAGCGACGTGAAATGGACGTATTTCTCCCCTGCGGCGGAATTTGACCCGAGCCTGCCAAAGAGCGGCAAATACACGCTTGGTGGCGAGGAATTTATCCTAAATCGTAAAGGCGAGAGCGTGATCGGCTACGCAGATTACGCCGTAGCGATGATAGACGAGCTAGAAAACGCAAAATTCGTGCAAAAGCGCTTCACCGCTGTGGGTGAGAGGGCGTAAATTCATCGTACCGCCTTATCTAAGATGAGGCGGACGCAATCAAAAGTAAATTTTGGCTAAAATAATGGGATTTCATAAAATTTAGAGGGCAAAGTGCAGGTAGGGATAAAATTTTCGGTATCGATCCATATATTATTATCGGCGGAATTTTTTAAAGATGAGAAAGTGACTAGCGAGTTCATCGCGGACAGCGTGGGGACAAACCCCGTCATAATAAGAAAGCTCACGCAGCTTTTGAAAAAGGCGGGGCTACTTGAGGTAAGGGCCGGCGTGGGTGGAGTAAATTTAGCCAAAAAGCCGGGGCAAATCACACTTTTTGATGTCTATCAGGCGGTTAGCGACGATGAGAAAAATCTATTTAAAATCCACGCCAAATCGCCTGCGGCCTGTCCGCTTGGCGGCAAGATAGAAAATTTACTAAATTCTCATTTTATAAGCGCTCAAAATGCGATGCAAAAAGAGCTTGGCAAGGTAAATCTACAAGATCTTTTAGACGAGTTGAAGGCCTAAATTTAGCCCTTTTTATAAATGGCAAGATAGCGAAAAGATCGCGCTACAAAAACTTCTCGCTCCTGCCTGCGCTCGCCCTCTTTCGCGTTTTGCAAAGCCAAGCAAATTTAAGAAAATTTCAAAATTTATCATCGGTAGCCAAATAAACTACCGATGTTTGCTGGAGTAATGATCAATTAAATAAGCTATTTACGCTCTCGTTGTGATAAACGCGCCTGATGACTTCGCCAAAGAGCGGCGCGACGCTTATCACTTTTATGCAGTCTAAATTTTCTTTAAGCGGTATCGTATCGGTCACAACGAGCTCGTCTAAAAAGCCCATTTTTAGGCGCTCATACGCAGGCCCGCTTAGTACCGGATGTGTGCAAAAGGCCATCACGCTGGTAGCTCCGCACTCTTTGAAAACCTCAGCGGCCTTTACTATCGTGCCTGCCGTGTCTATCATATCGTCTACTAGTATCACGTCTTTACCGTTTACGTCGCCTATGATGTTCATCACTTCGCTTTCGTTGGCTTTTTCACGGCGTTTATCGACGATGACCATGTCTAAATTTAGATTTTTAGCAAGCGCTCTGGCGCGTGCGACGCCGCCTACATCCGGGCTCGCTACTATCGGGTTTGGAAGGCTTTTAGTCCTGACATACTCGTTAAAAACGATGCTTCCGTAGAGGTTATCGACCGGGATATCGAAAAATCCCTGTATCTGTCCGGCGTGTAGGTCCATCGTGACGACACGGTCGATGCCAGCAGTTTGCATCATGTTAGCCACGAGCTTTGCGGTGATCGGCACGCGAGGAGCGGCCTTTCTATCCTGTCTAGCATAGCCAAAATACGGCACTATCGCAGTTATAGAGCTTGCCGAGCTTCGCTTGAGCGCGTCGGTCAGGATCAAAAGCTCCATTAAATTTATATTTGCCGGTGCACAGGTCGGCTGGATCACGAAAACGTCCTTGCCGCGCACGCTCTCGCCCACTTGGATATTTATCTCGCCGTCGCTGAAGCGCTTTATATTTGCTTCGCTCAGCGGCAGCGAGAGATATTGAGAAATTTTCCTCGAAAGCTCGATATTGGCCGTTCCCGAGAAAATTTTATAGCCTCTCATCTTGAAAACCTTTAGCTTGATTTGATGAGTAATTTTAGCAAAATGAGCTAAATTTTAAATTTAAAGCTCCTCTTCCCACTCGCTCCAGCCCACAAACATCACGTCACCCTCGATGACACCGACACCTTTTGTCTTTAGCGCCCCGTCCTTGTCATAGCATGTCACCAAAGCCCTGCCGTTTTCCTCCTCGATAAACATCCCCCATTTCGTCTCATTGCCAAAATCATCCACCATGTCCCAATCGTATTCGCCAAAAAAGCTATCGCTTGCCGTTCCTTCGCCCTTAGCGACACCTCCGACTACGACTACTCCCGCGTAAAACGCCCAAGTCGAGGTTATCGTTCCGTTTTTAAAATCTTTTACAAATTTAGCGCAGCCAACGTTTTGTCTCATCGTTTTCCTTTAAAATTTTCGTCATTTTAATAAAATTTGGATAAAATTCCTGCATGTTTAAAGTAATAAGAATTTACGACTTCATAAAGTCGGGTGAGAGCGATTTTGAAGGTGTCTTTGTGGATAGACTCTATCCAAGAGGCGTGAGGAAGGAAATCTTCGAGCAGTTTTTGTGGCTAAAAAGCGTCACTCCGTCAAACGAGCTTAGAACGTGGTTTCACTTCGACAAAGAGGGCAGGTTTAAGGAATTTTGTGCTAAATTTAGACGTGAGCTTCAAGGCGAGGAGGCGCAAAAGGGGCTTAAAATTTTAAAAGATCTGGAAGCAAAGCACAAAAATGTCGCCTTACTCACGGCCGTAAAAGAGCCAGAGCTAAGCCATGTCAAAGTGATCTTGCAGGCGCTAAAAGGCAAATAAACGGCTCTTTTGGCATGGGTCAAATCATTTGGCCAAAAACCAATTGCTTTATAAAATTTTACTTCGCTGGAGAATTTAGGATTTTAAGAATCAGCTTTATTTTAAATACTCTTAAACGAATGCTTCGCAAATCTTACTCGCTCCACAAAGTGCCGAACATATAGCACGATTTTGACGGTCAGTCTTGCGACTTTCCTCAAAATCGGCGGCAATAGTGTCGCTTCATAAGATTTGACTTCGCGTCAGTAAAAATTTTTACAAAAAGAGTCTTTGATTAAAGTCGGGAGAGCCCCGACTTTGATTTAGAATTTGTAGTTATATGCGGCGTATAGGCCGTAGCTGTTGAATTTACCCTCATCGAATTTCGTCCTGTCGTATCTCAAGCCAAGCTCGACCTCGTTGTGCTCGTCAAAGCTATAAAGACCGCCCACTCTGCCACCGATAGTCCAGTCAGTGGAGTTGTCAGATATATGCACCCTTTCGCCAGGGCCGACTGTGCCTAGTTTATAGTCAAGATACGTAAGGCCGGTATATGCTCCGACTAAAAATCTCAAATTTTGTGCGATCTGAGGCGTATAGTCAGCACCGACTAAAAATTTATGAGTTTTCCATTTAAGATCGGCCTTCACGTCGCCTACCGTTTTGTGAGCCTTAGCTTTAGTGCCGTAGACGTATTCGCCGTAAACTCTGTAATCGCCAAAGTCATAACCGCCTTGGACTCCAAGCGGGATAGATGAGTCTTTAAATTTTATGCCGTCATCCTTAAGCTCGTTGCCGGATTTGAAGTTATAGCCTACACTGCCGCCTACGAACGCACCTTGCGCGAGGGCGCACGAGCAAGCTAGCGAGCCAAGAACGGCGACTTTCAACAACGCGTTTGAAATTTTCATTTTAACTCCTTGTTTTAAAGTATCCATAACTATATCGCTAAATTTTTAATAGCCCATAAATCCAAATTTGACGAAAAATTCGCTTTTATAAACGTAAGCTCACTTTATAAATCCGCTCGCAATGACGCGCTCACCGTCATACATCACGCAAAGCTGCCCCTGAGCGACGCCAAGAGCGTTTTGAGATAGCGCAACTACGGCGGTTTTATTTTGCCTATCAATCTTTACGCTGGCTTCTAACTTTGGACTGCGATATCTTATCTTCGTCTCACACTCGAACTCGTCCTCATCAATGAACAAATTCACATTCTCAAGCTCGACGATCTTTTGTGCCAGGTCGTCCTTGCTACCAACGACTATCTCGTTTTTATCGGCGTTTATCTTTAGCACGAAGTGCGGCTCATGCGCACCAAATACCTCAAAGCCGCGTCTTTTGCCGATCGTGTAATGCATATAACCTTGATGACGGCCGATGACCTTGCCGTGTTTATCGACGACATTGCCCGGTAGATTCGTGTTGTAATGCTTATTTAAAATTTCGATATAAGTATCTTCTACGAAGCAAATCTCGCTGCTCTCAGGCTGCGTGGCAAACTCGTTTAGCACGGGCACTTCGCGTGCTAGCTCTTTGATGTCGGCTTTAAATTTATCTCCAAGCGGGAAAATAACGTCTTTTAGCACCTCTTTTGGCACCTGAGCCAAAAAATAGCTCTGATCTTTGCTCGGATCTTTCGCCATCGTGACAAAGCCGTCTATTATCTGCACGTAATGCCCCGTCGCAAGCTTCTCGCAGCCGTTTTGCTTGGCGAAATTCAAAAGTGCGCCCAGCTTTATGAAGCGGTTGCAAAGCGCGCACGGATTTGGCGTCTTGCCCTCTTTATAAAGCCTGACAAAAGGATCGTAGACGAATTCGTTGAATTTATCTTGCAGGTCTAAAATATGCACCTTTATGCCAAGATAATCGCCCACTTTTTTGACCTTGCGGATATTTTCTTCGTGGTAGCCGGGCTTTTGGTGCAGCTTCATATAACAGCCCTCTATCTCGTGGCCGGCTTCTTTTAAGATTTTAGCGGTCATCGTGCTATCCACGCCGCCGCTCATAGCAACCATTATCTTCATAAAAACCTTTTTGTAAAATTAATGTAAAGAGGAGATTATATATCTGAATTTTAAATATGTAAAATTTCGCTCACTATAAGCTCGATGTCATCGGTGATCTTGTATAGATCCACATCTTTTTGGCTTATCGTTTTTTGGGTGACTAGAGTTGTTTTTATAAACTCATCTAGCCTTTGCCAAAATTTTGTGCCGACAAGGTAAATTTTGACCTTTTTGCTACCGATCTGC